>JBEPWQ010000018.1:0-27861 GCA_041642315.1 Desulfobacteraceae bacterium
TCTATTTTGGAGTTGATGACCTGCCGATCATTTCCCACCATGGAAAAACCGATCTCGGCCTGCTGATAAAGATCATTGGCGCCGACCTCCGCCACCGATGCATTGAACTGATTCCGCAGCCGCGCGACAATGGATTTGACGATGCTTCGCTTGCCTTTCAATGAACGGCAGTCATGAAGCCTGAACTTAATGAACCCGATTCCGACAACCATAGGTTTGCGTCAACCCTGTACCCGATAAAATGCGATTAAAATTTAAGATTTACAGCTCCGGCCGAATTTCCTCGAGATAGTAGCATTCGATCACGTCACCGTCCTTGATGTCGTTGTATCCCTCGATGCCGATACCGCACTCGTACCCATGCTGCACCTCCTTTGCGTCGTCCTTGTATCGCTTCAAAGAGGCGATCTTGCCTTCGTGGACCACGATGCCGTCGCGGACCAGCCGGATCAGCCGTCCCCGCTCGATTTTCCCGTCGGTGACATAGCACCCGGCCACTGCGCCCACCTTCGGCACATGGAAGACCTGTCGGACCTCGGCCTGCCCCAGAACCCGCTCCTCATAGGTGGAGTCCATCATCCCCAAAATGGCATCCTTGACGTCTTTTATGACATTGTAGATGACATTGTAAAATCGCATGTCCACCTGCTCTTCGTTGGCCAGGGCCTGGACCTTGGCGCTGGGCCGCACGTTGAACCCGATGATGATGGCCTCGGATACCGCGGCCAGGGAGATGTCGGACTCATTGACGGTGCCGGTGCCGGAGTGAATCACCTGAATGGAGACCTCTTCGTTTGAGAGCTTGACCAGGGAATCGGAGAGCGCCTCGATCGAGCCGTGGACATCGGCCTTGATGATGATGTTGAGGTCTTTGACCTCTCCCTCCTTCATCCGTTCGAACAGTCCTTCCAGGCTCACCCGGCTGGTCTTGGCCAGTTCAAGGGAGCGCTGTTTCTGCAGCCGATGTTCGCTGACCTGCTTGGCGCTCTTGTCATCTTCCACCGCCACCAGTTCATCCCCGGCGTTGGGTACACCGGAGAGGCCCAGAATTTCCACCGGCACGGCGGGCCCGGCCTGGTCCACAAACTCGCCCAGGTCGTTGATCATGGCCCGAATCTTTCCGTGGTGGACACCACAAACCACCGGCTCTCCGGCGCGCAGGGTGCCGTCCTGCACCAGAATGGTGGCCACCGGCCCCCGGCCGGAATCGAGTTTGGCTTCCACCACATACCCCAGCCCGTGTTTTTCCGGATTGGCCTTCAACTCCAGAAACTCGGACTGAAGCAGAATCATCTCCAGCAGCGTTTCGATGCCGGTGTTCTGCTTTGCGGAGACCTGAACGAAGATTGTGTCTCCACCCCAGTCTTCCGGAACCAGCCCCTGCTCCGACAGCTCCCGCATCACCCGATCGGGATCGGCCCCGGCCTTGTCCATTTTGTTGACGGCCACGATGATAGGCACCTCGGCGGCCTTGGAGTGATTGATGGCCTCGATGGTCTGGGGCATTACCCCGTCGTCGGCGGCCACGACCAGCACCACGATATCGGTCACGGTGGCGCCCCGGGCCCGCATGGAGGTAAAGGCCTCATGACCGGGGGTATCCAGAAAGGTGATCTGCCCCCCTTCGGTGGAGACACTGTAGGCGCCGATGTGCTGAGTAATGCCGCCGGCCTCTCCTTCCGTGACCCGGGTTTTCCGAATCACGTCCAGAAGCGAAGTCTTGCCGTGGTCGACATGACCCATAATGGTCACCACCGGCGGTCGTTCCACCGCGGTTTCCGGATCGATGTCCTTGTCCACCACTTCCAGAATCTCCTGTTCCTCAAAGGAGGCCCTTTCCACTTCATATCCGAATTCCGAGGCCACCAGGGCCGCGGTGTCGTAGTCGATGGTCTGGTTGACCGTGGCCATCACTCCCAGCATCATCAGCTTTTTGATCATTTCATTGGCCTTGATGCCCATTCGCTTGGCCAGATCGGAGAGCATAATGGTATCGTCGACCTTGATTCGCCGTTTAATGGCCTTGGGGGTGGTGATTTGCGGTTTTTGTCCCTTGGCCACGACCTTTCCCTTGGGACCCTTTTTGCCTTTTTTCCCTCGCCCGCCATAGAGATCGGAGCCCTCAACCACCTCCTTGCGTTTAAAGGAAATCTTTTTCTTGGCCCACCGGGTTTCCGCTTCCGGTTCCGCCTTTTCGCCTTTGCGGCCTTTTTTGGGCCTGCGATCCTGCTGCTCCATGGCATCGGATGCAACGGCGACTTCCTGGCGTCCTCCTCGGCGTTCGGTCGACTCCGCAGTTTTGGACGCGGCCTGGGCCTCGGCCACTTTTTCAGCCACCCGCTCTTTCACCTTGGGCGGCAGGGTAATGATTTTGGCAGGGGCTTCTTTTTTGCCCTTCTTTTTCTTTTTCGATTTTTTATCGGCCTTTTCCGCCGGCTTTTCCGCTTCTTCAGCGGTTACGGTTTCTTCGGCCTCGGCCGGGGTATCCGCTTTCGCGGCGCCGGCCGTTTGGGTCGATTCGGTTTCAGCCGTTTCGGCGGGTTCGGTCGTGGGCTCGGGTGCTTCGGTTTGCTCGGGCGGAGCCGTTTCCGCTTCCGTCTCGAACGGTGCTTCTGTTTCGGCTTTCTCGGGGGACAGCTCGACCGGCCTTTCTTCTTCCACCGGTTCGGCCGGGAAGGGAGCGGCTTCCTCTGCAACCGGCTCTTCCGGTTCAGGCGGCTTCGGCGGGGCGGGTTTTCGAATGATCTTTGCTTTATCGGCCTCTTCCACCGGCCGTGTTTTGGCCGCGGGCCGGGTCTCCGCCGGCGTCCGGGTCGGTTCGGCTTCTGCTTCCACGGCCGCGGTTTCCTCGGTGGCGGCCGTTTCGGCGGAGGCTTCCCGGGCCGCCGGTTCGGCAACCTCTTCGGTCTCCGTCTCTTCAACAGAGGGCGCTTCTTCCGCTTCCATCTCGGCTGTCGCCTCGACCGGCTCGGTTTCGTTTTCGGCTTCAGCGGTTTCGGGGGGCGGGACCACGCAACACTTCTTTCGTTTGCGGATCACCGTCGGCCGCACCCGGGTCACCTCCATGGGGTCCCCTTTCTTCCCCAACACGTTCCGCTTAATTCTGGTCACCAAATCCTCATCCAGAGAGCTCATGTGGCTGCTGACCGGAATGTCCATCGCATCCAACTTGTCGAGGAGCGCCTTGTTTTTCATGTTCAACTCTCTGGCAAGTTCGTATACTCTGAGTTTTGCCATCCGTCCCCCTTACTTTCCTCTGATCTTCTGGTTCAAACGCCATGATTTCGGTTTCACCGCCGGCCGACATGATACGCATGCTTTACGGCTGTGCGTTCTCGTCGGTCGGGGTCTGTGAAGGAGCGGGTTGGGAAGAAGGAACCGCTTCCGATGAGGAGGCTTCCGCCTCATCCTTTGAGATCTCCCGGGGCAGCTCCGATTCCGCGGGCCCCACCGGCTTATCCATTTCCGCTTCCCGCACTTCCCGAATCGCTTCGACGTCTTCTTCTTCTTCCGTGGAATCGACCGGCGGTTCCGCCGTCTCCTCGGATGCTTCGGTTTCGTCGGCCTTTTCCCCGGCATCGGTCTCATCCGGCGCATGAAGCTTCTCATGCGCACCCGGAGCCTCGGACTCCTCAGCAGCCTCGGACTCGGTGCCTTCCGACACGTCGGCCGGATTCGACTCAACCGATGCTTCGGAAACACCTTCTTCGGCTTCGGCCGTTGTTTCCGCCTCGGAGGTTTCCGCGGCCGCTTTTTCGGCGGCTTCGGTCTGGGCCGCAATTTCAGCCATGTATTCCCGCGCCATGAGAATCAGATTTTCGGCCTCTTCTTCATCGGCCACGGCCCGAACCCGCATGATCTCTTCCACCGAACTCTTGCTGATCTCTTCCACGGAATAGAGTCCGTTTTCATAGAGCGCGTCGGCCAGACTGATCCCCACCCCCGGCAGGGAGATCAGGGACTCATAGCCTTCCTTCATCACCTTGCTGTAGCGAGACTCGCTCTTGACGTCCAGCCGCCATTTGGTCAGCTTGGAAGCCAGGCGTACGTTCTGGCCTTTTCTGCCGATGGCCACCGACAGATGGTCATCCGGTACAATGACCTCCATCGAGCGGTTTTCCTCATCGATAATCACCCGAGAAATCTCAGCCGGAGCCAGGGCGTTGCAGACGAACTTGGCCGGGTCCACGTGCCAGGGGATGATATCGATTTTTTCGCCCCGAAGCTCCTGAACCACATTCTGCACCCGGCTTCCCTTGATCCCGACGCAGGCACCGACCGGATCGATGTCCGAATCGTTGGAGGCCACAGCGATTTTTCCCCGGCTGCCGGGCTCCCGAACCGCCCCCATAATGCTGACGATTCCTTCGCTGATCTCGGGGACTTCGGTTCGAAACAGGTTGACCAGGAACTCGGGATGGGTCCGCGACAGCACGATCTGCGGACCGTGGGGTTCATTTCGAACATCCATGATGAAAGCCCGAACCCGATCCCCCCGACGATAAGATTCCCGCGGCACCTGCTCCCGTCCCGGAAGAATGGCTTCAGTCTGCCCCAGGTTGACAATGATGTGATTTCGGTCCACGCGCTGGACGATTCCGTTGATGATTTCCCCTTTTCGATCGATAAATGCGCTGAAGATGGCTTCCCGTTCGGCATCCTTCATCTTCTGGATGATTACCTGCTTGGCGGATTGGGCCGCGATTCGGCCGAAGGTCGTGGTGTCCATTTTGGCCCCCAGACTGTCGCCAATTTCACATTCCGGATCGAGCCGCAGCCCCTCTTCGAGAGTGATCTGGGTGTCGGGATCATCGATCTCCTCCACCACTTCCTTGAACTGGAACACCTCGATCTCGCCCATCTCCTCATTGAATTTGACGTCGATATCCATTTTGCTGCCGAACTTTTTTTTGGCGGCGGATCTCAAGGCCTCTTCAAGGGTTTGGACCAGAATCTCCGAATCGATGCCTTTATCACGGCTCACCTGTTCAATGACCCGTTTTATATCTGAAATTAACATCCGTTTTCTCCGTACTTAATGGATAAGGCGCGCCCGCCTGATCTCTTCAAAGGGAATGGCGACGGTCCGATCTCCCACCACCAGACACACCGCCCCATTCGATATGCCGTCCAAGATGCCCTTGAATGATTTCTTCCCCTCCACCGGACGGGAGGTCTTGATGTGTATCTTTTGACCTTTGAACCGGATAAAATCCCGCTCTCTTGCCAAAGGCCGGTCGATTCCGGGAGAAGATACCTCCAGATGATAGGCCCCGATGTCATCCATGGAGACATCCAGCAGATCACTCACCTGGCGGCTGATGTTGACGCAATCGTCTACCTTCACCCCGCCCGGCTTGTCGATGTACAGGCGAAGAATTCGGCCTCGGGGTTCGCGCTGATATTCTACGTTGACCAGTTCCATCCCCTCGGCCTCGCAGAGCGGATCACTCAAGGCGTAAACACGGGCGATGACCTTTTGCTCTTTCGGGAAACCGGGTGTGATCACCCGATCGCCCGAGGCAGCGGCATCGTTTTCGCGGGGTCTGTTTTCATCAGCCGTCATTTTCTATTGTCCTTGGGTTCTATTATCCTCGTTCAGTACCGATCTTTTATCGGATTTCGCGCATTTTATCACCGTTTAGAAACAAAAAAACGGGCTGCCGCCCGTTTCTCATGTATAGACCTTTACGTGGATGTAGAAAATTACAATTTTCAGTGTTTAATCAAGCATAAAAAAACGCTTTCAACCACATAAAATTGATTCAAGGTCTACCTTTTCGGCCGATCCACGGGCCGAAAGGCGGTCTTCATAATTGATGGAGCGGGCAACGAGATTCGAACTCGCGACACCAAGCTTGGGAAGCTTGTACTCTACCAACTGAGCTATGCCCGCTCATCAAGGAAGTTAATTTAGAGCAAATTTTTCTTTTTGTCAATACGTTTGCGGAAATAATTTAGACTAGCCCATAATCCAGTCGGCCGCTTTTTTCAGGTTTTCCGCCACAAAATCGGGAGCGCGGTTTTCCCGGGACAACCGATCTCGGGTCTCGACCCCGTTGCCGGTCAGAACCAGCACCCGTCTGCCGCAGCCGATGTTCTCGGCGCATTGCATATCTTTGACGCTGTCGCCCACCATGACCGCTTCGGAAAGATCGATGCCGTATTCCTTCTGAGCGGTTCGAATCAGCCCCGGCCGGGGCTTTCGGCAGTCGCATCCTTCGTCGGGGCGATGGGGACAGAAGAAAATACCGGTGATATCGCCGCCGGCGGCCCGAATCGCCTCCGTCATGCGAGCATGTATGTCGATCAATCGTTCATGGGAGATTATGCCCCGATTGACGGCGGATTGATTGGTGATCAAAATCACCCGGAACCCCGCCCGGGTCAGATCCCGAATCGCCTCCAGGCTACCGGGGATGAAAATGAATTCGGCCCAGCTTTTGATATAGTCCGGGGAATCGCGGTTGATGACCCCGTCCCGATCCAGAAACACCACCCGGCCCGACACGGCTACTGCTCCACAATGGGGAAGGCGCCCTGAAATCCGTACGATTTCAAAAGCGCCACCTTTTGTTCGGCGGCGGCCAAAGTCGGCCATTTGCCCACCAGAACCCGATACAGAATCTGATCTTCCGGATGGGATCGGGTGGGCTTGATCTGAGGGTTCCGGTAGAGGCTTTGAAGTCTTCGGACCAACCGTTCGGCATTCTCCCGCTCCCCGAAAGCCCCCACCTGGACCGAAAAATGGCCTCGGTTGAAATCGGCGGGTCGGGGAAATCGGGCTTGAGCGACTGCGGCGCCCGGCGGCGGCGCAGCCAGTGCGACCACCTCCACCTGCGCAGTGCCCGGCTTCGCCACCCCCAGCTTTCGAGCCGCCCCGAGGGAAAGATCGATGATCCGGCCGGGCACAAACGGCCCTCGGTCGTTGATGCGAAGATCCAGGGTTCGGCCGTTCTCCAGGTTTTTCACCCGGACCCAGGTACCCAGGGGCAATGTCTTGTGGGCCGCCGATATATCGTTCATGTCATACCGTTCGCCAGAGGCGGTGGGCCGGCCGTGAAAGGCCGGGCCGTACCAGGAGGCGAGCCCCAGGCGGCGGTAGCCTTCGGCCGTGGCCAGGGGATAATACCACTGGCCGTTGATCTGGTAGGGCCGCATGCCGGGTCCGGAAGGATGGGGCTTCGGCGGAATCTTTTTGGCGGGGACGGCGGGCGCGGTCACGGGCGGATGCCGAAGAGCCGAGGTACACCCTTCCAGAAAAAACAGCATCCCGATCAGCCCCAACACCAGCATTCCTCCGCGATACCCCTTCACAGCCCCTCCCATAGATTCCGGTCGGTATTTTTTTCGATGGATCCTACTTGCCCAGGGCGATTTTAAGCACATCCATCATCTTGTCCGCAAAATGAAACGCGATCTCCTTCTGAACCTTCTTGGGAATATCCTCCAGGTCCTTTTCATTCCATTTCGGCAAAATAATGGTCTTGATTTTGGCCCGATGGGCGGCCAGCACCTTCTCCTTGATCCCTCCCACCGGCATCACCTGTCCCCGAAGGGTGATCTCCCCGGTCATGGCCAGATCCTTGTTCACAGGGGTATCGGTGATCAGGGAGGTCAGGGCGGTCAGAATGGTCACCCCGGCCGAGGGCCCGTCTTTGGGGATGGCCCCGGCCGGAATGTGAATGTGGATATCATGCGCTTCGAAATAGTCTTCGGAGATCTTCAACTTTTTGGCATTGGCCCGGATAAAGCTCATGGCGGCGTTGGCCGATTCTTTCATCACATCCCCCAGCTGGCCGGTCATGATCAGCCCCTTTTTTCCGCGCATGGCGGTGGCCTCGATAAAGAGAATCTCCCCGCCGGCCTGGGTCCATGCCAGCCCCGTGGCCACCCCGGAAACCGCCACCCGGGATTTGGTCTCGGACATGAACTGGATGGGCCCCAAGTATTTGGGAATGTTGATCATCTTGATATTGACCGACTCGGCTGTTCCCTCCGCGATTTTGGCGGCCACCCCGCGGCAGACCGATGCGATCTCCCGCTCCAGATTGCGAAGCCCCGCCTCTCGTGTGTAGCCGGTGATGATCTGGCGGACCGCCCCGCCGGTGAAGTTGATCTGATCGGCCTTGAGACCGTGGTGCTTCCGTTGGCGCGGAATCAGATAGCGGTTGGCGATCTTGATCTTTTCATCCTCGGTATATCCGGCCAGCCGCAGCACCTCCATCCGGTCCCGAAGGGGCGGTGGAATGGTATCCAGAATATTGGCGGTGGTGATGAACATCACCGGCGACAGGTCAAAGGGCACATCCAGGTAGTGGTCCGAAAAGGTGGCGTTCTGTTCGGGATCAAGGACCTCCAGCAGGGCCGATGAGGGGTCCCCGCGGAAATCGGCCCCTACCTTGTCGATCTCGTCCAGCATGAAAATCGGGTTGTTGGAACCGGCCCGGCGAATCCCCTGAATAATCCGGCCCGGCATGGCCCCCACATAGGTCCGCCGATGGCCCCGGATTTCGGCCTCGTCCCGGACCCCGCCCAGGGAGATGCGGACGAATTTGCGGCCGATGGCCCGGGCGATGGAATACCCCAGGGAGGTCTTTCCGGTGCCGGGCGGGCCCACCAGGCAGAGGATGGGGCTTTTGGATTCGGGGTTGAGCTTGCGCACCGCCAGATATTCGATGATCCGTTTTTTGGGCTTCTCCAGTCCGTAATGGTCGTCGTTCAAGACCTTTCTGGCCTTGGCGATGTCGAGAATATCCTCGGTCGACTCGTTCCAGGGAAGGGCGGTGAGCCAATCCAGGTAGGTGGAGGCCACCGTGTACTCGGATGAAGACGGGTGCATGCGGGCCAACCGGTCCAGCTCCCGCTCCGCCTCCTTTTTGGCCTCTTCGGGCAGGTTCTTTTCCTGAATCTTGGCTCGAAGCTCCTCCACCTCCAGGGCGGTGTCGTCTTTTTCCCCCAGCTCTTCCTTGATCGCCTTGAGCTGTTCGCGCAGATAGTACTCCCGCTGGCGCTTGTCCATATCGCCCTTCACCTGGGTCTGAATCTTGTTGCCGATCTCCAGGATTTCCAGCTGATACGTGACCTGCCGGGTGACCTCCCGAAGCCGCTTTTTGACATCCCGAATCTCCAGCACCTTCTGTTTTTCCGGAAGGGTGGAGTTTATCGTCGAGGCGACCATGTCGGCGAGGACTCCGGGTTCATCAATGGATTTGGCCATATTGATCAGTTCGGGCGGCAGGCCGGGGGAGAGTTCCACCACCTTTTTGAAGAGATCGAGCAGATTGGCCATGAAGGCTTCGCTCTCTTTGTCTTTGGCCTCTTTTTCGATGATATGGGCGACCTCGGCCTGAAGGTAGGGTTTGCCTTCGACAAAAGATTTCACTTCAAATCGGCTGATCCCCTGAACCAGAAGCTGGGCCCGGTTGTCTTCGGTTTTGGCCATTTTCAGGATCAGCGCGCTGGTGCCCACCGATTCGAGGTTCTCATCCGGAGCCGCTTCTTCCCTGCCGGATGTATTGGACACCAGAAGCCCGATGATGCGGTCGTTGGACATCGCCTCATCCACCAGTTGAACGGAATCTCCCTGCATGACCACCAGCGGAAGCACCATTTTGGGGTACAGGGCTGCGTCAAAAAGGGGAAGAATGGGAAGAATATCCGGAAGATTATCAGTTTCCAAATTCATGACCGGCTGCTGTTGGGCCATCGATTACCTCCAAGTGTAACATCCGTGTAGTGTACTGTGCGTTCAAAAGTAAGGTATGGACCCCTTGTCGACACCGGGTCCGTTTCGTCTGAATCGGTGCTTGAGAATCAATCCCCTGAAACGGAAATTTTATGGGTTTTGTCTTTTGGGAGTTTAATCAGACGAATTTGAAGCATGCCCTCCAGATACGAGGCGGATACCTTTTCGGTGTTGATGGGCGCCGGCAGGAAAAGAATCCTTTCGAATTTCCCCCGTTGGATTTCGGCGAGCCGATAGGTCCCCCGCTCTTCCTTGTGCGAATCAAACCGTTTTCCGGTAATTTTGACCGCCCTGGAATTGATTTCGATGTCCAGATCTTCTTTGTTGATTCCGGCCACTTCGGCCAGCACCCGGATTTCATCGGCGGTTTCATACATATCCATAGGCGGCGTCCAGGTGCATTCGGTGCAAGTAAACCGCGGCCCCATCGTTCGAAACATGCCTTCGATTTTCCGCTTGAATTCCGAATCCATTTGGTCGAGGTCGCCCCCGAATCGAATTTTAATATAGTCCATTGTAGACCCCCGGCTGCTTAATCGCTGATATCCATGGCATACTTTTATTTTCCTCCCAAGGTGAATGAATTACCACCCCCATTTCACTTTGTAAACCGGTTTATCCACCGTATACCCGAATGGCGCCCGAATGGCGCGTCGGCGTTGATCATCGTTTCGGCCAAGCCTGAATGGTAGAAAGGTGGCCGAAATGGTGATCATGGCCGGCGCGTCTTTACTCCGGAATTGGGTCTCGAGTTCACCGGAAGAAGGGTTTGTGTTTTGCCGGCGAATGCCGTATGACAGCCGGCATGAAAAACCAGGAGACCATCCCGGCCCGCCGGCCTTCCCTGAAATGGGTCATGGGCGCACAATACTTCCTCTATTTCGGGGTGCTGGGCATCTTTTTGCCCTATTTCAATCTCTATTGCTACCATCTCGGATTCAGCGGCTTTCAGATCGGGGTGCTCTCAGCGGTCCGGTCTACGACCCTGATGCTGTTTCCCATTCTGTGGGCCATGATTGCGGACCGGTTTCAGGCGCATCGGCCCATTTATATTCTTTGCAATTTTCTCAGCAGCGCCATTTGGCTGTTCTATTTGCTGACGACCGATTTTCGGCTCATGTTCGCGATCACCCTGCTCTACGGCATCTTTTTTTCTCCCATCATCTCCTTCATGGAAGCCTTCACCATGGATGTTCTGGGAGAGGCCAGGAACAGCTACGGCCGCATCCGGGCCTGGGGGACCGTCTCCTTTATCGTGGCGGTCACGGCCGTGGGCCGGCTCATCGATTCTTATTCGGCGGAATTGATTCTGCCCCTGATCTTTGCCGGCGCGCTTGTCCAGGCCCTGATCTCGTTCAGGGTGCCCGCCATCAAAAAAACCCATCGGACCGATTTCTCAGCCGGTTCCCGGTTTCTGTCGAACCGGCGCACTATCGTGTTTCTGATCTGCGCTTTCCTGATGCTGGCAAGCCACGGCACCTATTACGGGTTTTTCTCCATCCACCTGGAAAACCTGGGCTTCGACAGCACCTTCATCGGCATCACCTGGGCCCTGGCACCGCTGGCGGAAATGGCGGTCATGCTGCGCTCCGACCGCATTTTCAAACGGTTTTCCCTGGAAAATATCTTGGTCTTCTCATTTCTGATGGCAACCCTTCGGTGGGCAATCCTGTTCCAGACCCGGTCTCCGTACGTGATCCTCGCCTCCCAGGTGCTCCATGCCGCCACTTACGGCACCTTTCATATCGCTTCCATCCTCTACATCGACCGGTTGGCTCCCAAACAATCCAAAACCCTGGGCCAGGCGGTCAACAACGCCCTTACCTACGGGTTGGGAATGATGGCCGGGTTCTTTTTCAACGGAGCCCTGTTCGAACCTCTGGGCGGGTTCGCTCTTTTCGGCATCAGCGGGGGGTTGGCCTGTCTGGGTGGGGTAATCTTCATGGGATTCCGGCTGTTGACTCCTGAACGGTCGTAAGCAATATTTCTTCAGGCGGCATGGCCCTCGGCATACAGCCGGCGGTCGTCTTGAAAAAAGGAGAGGGTCACCGGCTTCGGAATCAGCCCCTCTCGGCACAGCCCGGCGAAAAACCGCTTCAATCCGCGAATCTGAAGTCCATCCAGGGAGTAGTGAAGCCGTTCATAATAGCGGCGGCAGGTCTCCGTTTGAATTCCGAGCCGGGCCGAGGCTTCGCAGCGGATTTCCTGAATGTTTCGTGCCCCTTCGCACCGGGACCGCCGGAATTGATCCACCACCGCCCGCACCGATTCCGGCCGGGCCTCGGCATAGGACCGGCGCACCGCCCAAAGGGCGAACACGAACGGCAGTCCGGTCCGCTCCCACCACAAGGATCCGAGGTCCCAGACATAATGAAAACAGGCGCGCCATTTTTCCTTGAGGGCGGCATCGCCGATCACCAGAGCCGCGTCCGCATCCGCCGGCAGATCCCGAAGGCATCGAATCCGGCCGGTTTCATACCGTGGGGTGATGCCGCTCGATGACAGCAGATACCGGGTCAAGGCGGCGGCGGTCGCCGACTCCCGGGTCAGGATCACCCGTTTGCCGGAAAGATCCGCCAATCGACTGCGGCTCACCAGCAGCACGCTCATCACTTCGCCGAAGCAGGAGATGGATAGATCCGGCAGCAAGAGCCAGTCGTTCTGGTGCCGGGCAAACGCCGCAGACGAGACCGGGCTCACGTCCAGCTCCCCCGCCGCCAGCATGGCGTTCAGGGTGGACGGCGGCGCGCAGACCATCTCCATCCAGGCCGGCTTGTGACCGTTGTTGAGGCCGTAATAGACCGGCGCCACGTTCATATAACTGATCCGGCCCACCCGGACCGGCGGATGATCCGTCCTATGGGAATTCGTTCTGAAGGAATGTGCCATGAACCAGTTGCTCCAACAGATCTCTGGATGTGGTTGCGGTTGCGGGTAGATACGTAAAAAAAGCCGATCGGTGCGGTTCTAATGAGCCGAACCGATCGGCCAGACCCAAGGCCTCGGCTCCATACAAAGTCGCCATCGACAGAATGGTTTCAGGTGGGACGTCCGGGTAGGCGTGAGCGGTAAAAGCCATTTCATCGAAGATGCTGAGGGAATCCACACTGGCCGGGCTGTCGGTGCCCAGGCAGGGGGTGAGACCGGCTTTCAGCATCCCGACCAGATCGGGAAGCCGCCCGTGGAGGGCGGCATTGCTTCGGGGACACAGGCAAATCCGTGTTCCCCTATCCCTGAGCACCCCGAATTCGTTGACTCCGGAGTGGATCAGGTGAACCGCCAGGGTGCGCTCGTCCAGCAGACCGAGCCGATCAGCATGAGCTACCGGGCTTTCGGCGGGCAGTCCCCATTCTCGAAAATCGATCCCCCGCTCATTCAGAAAATCGGCCCAGTGACCCTCGCCGGTGGTCAGAAATTCCAGTTCGTCTTCGGATTCATCCAGGTGAAGCCCGAAAGGCAGCCCCCGCGCTCGGGTAAGGCCTTTGAGGAATTTCAACACCTCCGGAGCGGTGGTGTGGGGGCCGTGTCCGGCCAATGAGGCGGTCGTCACGGAAGGATTTTGATCCGGGCCGAAGTCATCGCCCTCCCCCGAAAGCCGGGTGGAGATATCGGCCGGCGGGTCGCCGCCCAGGTACTCCCGAAACCAGACGCCGACCAGCCCGGATTCGTTCAGGAGATCCCGGGTGAGGCCGAGGGAGCTGACCTCTCCGACCAGTCCGCAGCCGGCGGATTTCAGCGCTTCGATTCCCGCTTTGGCCCCTTCCAGCAACCGGATCGGACCGGCTTCTTCCCGGATTCGAATCAGTTCCCGGACCCAGTTCTGAAACCCCTCATGAACAGGAAGCCTTCCCTGAAAGAGGCTCAATTCGAGATGGGTATGTCCATTCACCAAAGCCGGCAGCAAGACGCCGGGACCATGGTCGACGACAGCAAATTTTCCAGAAATTCGGCCCTGTCCCACCTCCTGGACGGCACCGCCGGCGGTCAGAAAATATCCGTCCCGCAAAACCGTATTCGGCGCCACGATAACCCATCCGGCCCGGTGAATCTGAACCCCGGTATCGGCTTTCCTCAGACGGATCACAGGGAAAACCCCTTGAGGCGGTTGTAGAAACAGTCTCGCTGCACAGCCTGAAATCCCGCGTCCTGAATCAGCCGCACCATTTCCGATTGGGGCAGGCGAAAGTTCACCCCGGCGGCGGCCACCACGTTTTCCTCGATCATGGTGCTGCCCAGGTCATCGGCCCCGAAGGCCAGGGCCACTTGAGCGATCTTGTCCCCCTGAGTCACCCAGGAGGCCTGAAGATGGTCTACATTGTCCAGCACGATGCGGGAGAGCGCCAGCACCCGCAGGTATTCGGCCGCAGTTCGTCTGACTGCCCGAATGCGGGTGTTGTCCGGCTGAAAGGTCCATGGAATGAAGGCGGTGAAACCGCCGGTCTCATCCTGAAGATCTCGAATCCGCATCAGGTGCTCGACCAGGTCCTCGGGCTGCT
Organism: Desulfobacteraceae bacterium; assembly: GCA_041642315.1. Classification (GTDB taxonomy): domain Bacteria; phylum Desulfobacterota; class Desulfobacteria; order Desulfobacterales; family Desulfococcaceae; genus JAABSQ01. The sequence goes on from JBEPWQ010000018.1 coordinate 14,245, forward strand.
CCGCATGGCCGAACATCATGGTGGCGCTGCTGCGAAGCCCCATCTGGTGGGCGGTTCGCATCACCTCCAGCCATTCTTCGGTCGTGGCCTTATTGGGAGATACCTGTTGCCGGACCGCATCCACCAGAATTTCAGCACCGCCGCCCGGGATGGAGTTGAGGCCGGCATCGATGAGCGCTTTCAGGGTCTCTTTCGGCGTCAGGTTCTCTTTCCTGGCCAGAAAGGCGATCTCCGGAGGCGAAAACCCGTGGACATGGATATGGAAATGCTTATGGATGAATCGCAGCAGGCCGGTGTAGTAGTCGAGACCGAGTTCCGGATGAATGCCGCCCTGGAGCAGAATCTGGGTTCCCCCCAGATCGATGGTCTCCTGAATTTTTTGCTTCAGGGCCTCTTCGGAGATTACATAGCCGTCCGGATGCCCCACTCCCCGGAAAAAGGCGCAGAACCGGCACCCGGACATACAGATATTGGTATAGTTGATGTTGCGGTCCACCACGAAGGTGACCACCGGGTCGGGAAGAAGGGCCCGCCGCTTCGCATCGGCCAGAGCCCCCAGCGTAAGCAGGTCTGCATGGTGAAGCAGGGCCAGGGCGTCGGTCCGTTCGATTCGATCCCCCGCGGCGGCCTTGTCCACAGATCGGGACAATTCATGCATGGGCGGGAATGCCTCCCTCTGCGGACGCGATGACCGGTCGATAAAAAGAATCCCGCTCCACCGGGATGAACCCGGCGGATCGAATCATCCGCTCCATCTCCTCCCGGGCCAGCCCTTTGGGGGATTTGGCTCCGGCCATATGGGTGATCTTTTCCTCCACGATGGTTCCGTCGAGATCGTCCGCACCGAAAGAAAGGGCCACCTGGGCCAGTTTTTCACCGATCATCACCCAATAGGCCTTGATGTGTTCGAAATTGTCGAGCATCAGGCGGGCCACCGCCACCGTCTTCAGGTCATCGAAACCGGTGGTGAGGGAAATGTGGGAAAGCTGAGTATTCCCCGGGTGAAAAGCCAGGGGGATAAAGGCGGAAAACCCGCCGGTCTCATCCTGAAGCTTGCGCAATCTGATCAGATGCCGAACCCGCTCCTCCAGGGTTTCGATGTGGCCGTAGAGCAGGGTTGCGTTGGCGGTGATTCCGGCCCGGTGAAGGGCCGCCATCACCTCCAGCCAGCGTTCGCCGCCGATCTTTCGGGGAAACAGGGCCGCTCGAATCCGGTCGTCCAGCACCTCGGCACCGCCACCGGGGATCATTTCCAGCCCCACATCCTTGAGGGCCGCGATAGTGGCGTCGAGGGACACCCCTGAAATCCCGGCCAGATGGTCGATCTCCACCGCGGTAAAAGCTTTGATCGCGGCTGCAGGTCGGATATCCTTGACGGTTCGAAGCAGGTCCAGGTAATATTCGAAAGGCAAAGCGGGATTCAATCCGCCCACGATGTGAAGCTCCCGAATGGGCTCGTCGATCCGCTCCAGAAGTTGTTCCCGCACCGCTTCCAGAGACAGGGTGAAGGCTCCTTCTTCGGCCCGGTCCCGGGCATAGGCGCAGAAGCGGCAGCGATTCAGGCAGATATTGGTGTAATTGAGGTGCTGATTGTACACATAATAAGCGGTATCCCCGTGCCGGTTGCGGCGGACGGTATCGGCCAGCCGCCCCAGCCCCACCAGATCGCTGCTCCGGTATAGCGACAGGCCGTCCTCAAAATCGAGACGCTTCCCACCGCTGATTTTTTCATAGATTTCGTGAAAATTGTCGTCTATAAATAGAGTGTTCATTCATACTCCGGTGGCCGCTGAATTCGGCCGTTTTCAGAATAATGACCAGGTGGTCACGACATTAAACAAAAGTGATTTTCAAGGCAAGTCTTTTTTCCGGGAAAATCGAATGGTGTTTTTATCATTCACTCTCAAAAAAAGGTGGTTTACGCTTTAAAAACCCTTACCAGGAGATTCCGCTATGAAATTCATTAACCAAAATCTTGGAATCCTGATTCTGGCCGTAATGATCGGTTTCGGCTTCAGTGTTTTTACCGCATCCGCCCAGATGGACGACGTGACGGACACCGAAACGGACGCCATGGAAGAGGCGGATCAAATCACCGATGAATCGGATTTCATCGAAGGCATCGAAACCGAGGAAGGACCCCTGGGTCTCGACCCGGCGCAAGTGTATGATGTCCCGGGTGAGGAATACGAGGACATTGAAGAGGATTACGAAGAAGAGATTTTCGAAGAGGAAGAAATTTTCGATGAAGATTATTATGAAGCGGATGAAGGCGCCGACGAAGAAATACCCCTGGAGGAGATCGATCCGGATGAACTGGAAAGTCCCATTGAAGAGGAAGAATACGAGTTCGAATCCGAGTTCGAAGAGTATGATGTAGAAGAAATGGAAAGCCCGGGAGAAGACCACACCATCGGCACCGAATTCGAAGAGATCGATCCGGGTGAACTGGAAGCCGTGGAGGAAGAAGACAACACCATCGGCACCCGATTTGAAGAGATCGACCCGGGTGAGCTGGAAAGCGCGCCCGAAGGGGTGAGCGCCCAATAGAAAATGAGGAGAATGCAGCTTTTTCAAACCATGGAAAGGAGGTAGTAGGCGCATGAAGGAGGTAAGGAAAACATTGAAACAGATCGGGTATGGATCGGCCGTGATCCTCTCGTTGGTTCTGGCCGCAGGGCTGCCGGGGTCGCGGGTCCGGGCCCAGCAGGATCAAACCGCGAAGACCGACACCGCCGACACGCAACCGGTGGAAACCATGGTTGAGGAAAAGACCCAGGAAACGACCGGAAAGATGAGCGAGGAATCGGCGCCGGAAATGGAAGCCACCGAAGCCCCGGCGGAATTCGAAAAGGCCGAATTGGAACCGCCCTCGCCGCCTGAAGAAGAGACGGACATGGCGCCCCCGGAAACGGCGGAAGCGGTGGAAGCGACCGATGTCATTTCCGCCGAACCGCCTGAAGAGGCGGCCGATACCGCCACCCTCAAGGTCAGCACCGGCAATGTACGCCTGAAACCGTCCCTGGAAGCCGGCATCCTGACCCGGCTGAAGCAGGGGGATACGGTGAAGGTCCTCGATACCCAAGGAGACTGGTACCACATTCAACTGCCGGACGGCGACACCGGCTGGGCCCATCAGAGCCTGTTTCTGACCACCGGGGTCGCCTTGACCCTCACGGTCAACAAGGGCAATGTACGAACCGAACCGACCACCGAAGCCGAAATCAAAACCCGGCTCGGCAGGGGGGATACGGTCCAGGTGCTCAACGCCATCGAGGAGTGGTACCAGGTCCGACTCCCGGACGGGGAAACCGGCTGGATGCACAGCCAGTTGTTCGTAAACCCCGGAGCCCGCCGAAAGCAGCCCGAACAGAAAACCTACGAACTGCGGGCGATCCGGATCGAGTCGGGCAAGGGTTCCGAAGAAAAGGCCTATTTCCTCTTCGACGGTCCGAAACCGCCCAAAACCTTTTTCACCAAAACCGGCCCCACACGGGTGGTCTGCAACTTTCCGAATACTCAGCTGAGCCGGGAAATTCAGCGCAAGAACATGGTCAACGGCCAGCTGATTCAGAACGTCCGGATCGGCCTTCACGGCGAAAACAAGTCGGACGCCTGGGTGGTCTTCGACCTGGTCCAGGGCCAGGAATACGAACTGGAGCACATCTTTCTGGAAGGCCGAATCTATATGCTGATCTTCAAAAAAGCCTGATATACACACAAATGATCCCTTCCCGGATTATCCGGGAGGAAATTCTTATTGAAGGAGTCCCCCCATGCAGATGATCGACCTGAGATCCGATACCGTCACCCATCCCACTTCCGCCATGCGCCGGGCCATGGCGGAGGCGCAAGTCGGAGACGATGTCTTCGGCGAAGACCCCACCGTCAACCGGCTGGAGCAACTGGCCGCCGAGCGTCTCGGCAAGGAGGCGGCCCTGTTCGTATCCAGCGGCACCATGGCCAACCTGGTCTGCCAGCTGACTCATTGCGGCCGGGGGGAAGAGATGATCCTGGGAGACCAGTCCCACATTTTCCACTACGAGCAAGGCGGATCAGCCGCGGTGGGCGGCATCCACCCCCGAATTATTGCCAATCGTCCGGACGGCACCCTGGATCTGACGGCGGTGGCGGCGGCGGTTCGGGCCGACAACGTCCATTTTCCCCGCACCCGGCTGCTGGTTTTGGAAAACACCCACAACCGGTGCGACGGCACCCCCCTCTCGCCGGAATACATGGAAAAGGCGGCTTCCTTGGCCCGCAAGCACGAATTGAAACTCCATGTGGACGGCGCCCGCATCTTCAACGCCGCCGTGGCCCTCGGAATCGATGTGCGGCAGCTGTCCGGACCGGCCGATTCGATTTCCTTTTGCCTCAGCAAGGGGCTGTCCGCACCGGTGGGTTCTTTGGTCTGTGGAAGCCGTCGATTTGCGAGGGAAGCCCGTCGGGCCCGAAAACTGCTGGGCGGCGGCATGCGCCAGGCCGGGGTGATCGCAGCCGCCGGAATTGTTGCTCTCACAGAGATGGTGGACCGGCTGGCCGAGGACCATGCCAATGCCCGGCGGCTGGCGGAAGGGTTGGCCGGCATCGACGGCATCGCCACCGATCCAGAACGGTTTCAGACCAACATCGTCTATTTCGATCTCACCGAGACCGGAACCAAACCGGCGGAATTCACGGATCGGCTTCAGGCGCGGGGGATCCGCGTTCTCCCGGTCGGCCCGTTTCGGCTTCGGGCGGTGACCCATCACCCGGTCACCGGATCGGATGTAGACCGGGCTCTGGAAGAGATATCACGGGTGATAAAGAACCGGTGACAATGCGTGCGCGCTGAAATTACGACCCGGGAGGCCGATACCGTTTGCTTCAGGACCTTTCGGCTTTCAAGTTCTGGAAAAACGCATCTGCTGTGGTGATCCCCCCCGCCTGTGAAAAGCGTCTTTGTGTTACAAACGGTGGATGGTGGGTTTGTCCTCGGCATCGATTTCGATCCCGACCGCATCCCCGGTTTTGAACCCGATCTCCCGCAGTCGTTTCACCACCTTTCCATGGCGATCCACCCGCCAGAAAACCGACCACATGGGATTTCGAATGGTATCGATGCCGTAGGCCTCATGGGTGCCGAGATTGACCCGGATCTTGTCCTTGGCGATAAGCGTGTCGGCCTCGGCGATGAAGTAATCGATTTTATAGGTATTCTCCCGCAGGGCGCCTGAGAGCCGCTGCTGATCTTCGGGCATCTCATCCAGATAATGGTTGGCCAACTGGAACAGGTCCCGGTCCACCTGAATGGAAAACCCCATCACCGCGAATCGATGATGCCGAAGGGCGAAATCCTCCATGGACTGCTCATAACCTTGAATAAATTCCAGGATGCAATCCACAGTAGGGGGCGGCTCTTGATCAGTGCCGTGAATAATGTCCTCGCACATGCCGATGATGTCGATGTAAAAGGTGCGGTTGTCCATGACGAAGATGGGCCGCTCCCGGTAATTGCGACGCCGGCGAATGCGGTGGATGCCGTCGAGCTGAATGGCGTCTTCACTCTCTGTAGGATTGGGCATTTCAATATGTGAAATATCCTTGGCCTGAACCACCCAGATCTTTCCGTCATCGGCCACCATGTATTCGATTTCGCAGGAGAACCCGAGGTGGTTCTGGATGTCCCGGGAGAGGTCGAGCAGTTTTCGGTCGTGGGGAGTTCGGGTGATATAGGGGTCGCTTCGGACCTTCTGGGGCTGGGTATGGGTGTAGCCGAATTCCCAATGGTCTCCCACCATTTTGGCCATGACGTGGGTTCCCTCGATAAAGGGCATCACCACCACCCCCAGCTCATCCGGGTCGAAGGGCGGGGCATGGTTGAACTTCTGCTGTCGGGCGATGGACAGGTGTTTAAAGGTGCGGACCGATTTGATCATCTTTTTGCGGGCGTAGAGGATGCCGGCCACATCGGAATAGGTCTCCAGGGAATCGAAAGTGCCTCCCTTGTAAAAGGACTCCTTTGGGTGGGCGCTGCGGGCGATGACCTTGTACAAATCACAGCAGTCCTCGAAAAACCGTTTCAAGGCGTCGAAATTTTCATTGATGAAATCCGCAGCCGGAATGTATATAAAATCGGGTACGGCAAATCCGCCGGCCTTCAGTTTTCCCAGAAGCGCCGGCTTTTCAGGAAGCCTCGTTTCGTTTTCTATGGTTGTCTTCAATTCAGCCTCCGTCATGGAATGTCTCCTGATTCCGCCGCATTCCGGTGTTGAATGGGGATGACCACCACCTCGGTGCCGCACCATCCGGGAGTGGTGGACAGCACTCCGGCCGCTAGAATAACGTAGACGAAACCAATGGCTTTTGAATTGAAATGAATTTTCATAAATCTCTCCCAACCCTAAACCATTGTGGTTTTTCCTATGCTATCATATGTTGAACAGGAGGCCGAGAAAATAGTGAATGGACCGAAGCGACCGATATCCGAACAGACCACTCAAAAAGCGGAGCGGCATGGAAGATACAAACCTCTTTTTTCGATACGGCATCGCCCTGTTAATGGGCATTCTGGCCGGTTTGCAGCGGGAGTTCGCATTTTCCGCCGAAAATGACGGTGAACTCGCCGTGGGGGTGCGCACCTTCGCCCTGTTGGCGCTGACCGGATGCACCGGCGCTCTGCTGTCGGACAAACTGGACTCGCCCTGGCCCCTGGCCGCGGTAATCGCAACCGTAGGCGCGCTGCTGACGGTCAGTCATTTCGCCGAAGCCCGCAAGCGAAGCTCGGGACTCACCACGGAAGTATCGGCGATCCTGACCATGCTGGTCGGGGCCCTGGCCTACTGGAATTTCCTTCAGCTGGCGGTGGCCCTCGGCGTTTCCATGACTGTGCTCCTCTCGGTCAAAATCGAACTCCACCGGTTCGCCAGAAAGATCACCCTTGAAGATGTATACGCCACTTTGAAATTATCGGTGATCTCCGCCATCGTGCTCCCGGTGCTGCCGGACAAGGCCTACGGGCCGCCCCCCTTTGACGTACTGAACCCGTTTCAGATCTGGCTACTGGTGGTCTTCATATCCGGCATGAATTTCGTCGGTTACGTGCTGATCAAAACGGCGGGCACCCGACGGGGAATCGAACTCACCGGCCTTTTCGGCGGCATGGCTTCCAGCACGGCGGCCACCTTGAGCCTCACCCACCGCAGTCGAAAAGATTGTCTGGCCAAATCCTTTGCTCTGGCCATTCTTCTGGCGTGGATCGTGATGTATATCCGGGCGTTGATCCAGACCGCCGTCGTCAATATGGACCTGTTTAAAGAGATCTGGCTGCCGACCCTGGCGCCGATGGCCGCGGGGCTTGTCTACTGCGCCTGGCTTTACAAGAAGGAAAAGAAGAAAGAGGAGGAAGACGATCATCTGGCTTTTTCCAACCCCTTCGAACTGGGTCCAGCCATAAAATTCGGCATGATCTTCACCCTGGTCCTGCTGATCTCCAAAGCGGCCCAGGTCTACCTCGGGGATGCGGGCATTTACATCTCCAGCTTTGTCACGGGGCTTGCCGACGTGGACGCGATCGTCCTGTCCATGGCACAGCTCAGTTCAAAGCCCGAGGGAATCGACATTTCGACCGCCGCCCGGGCGGTTATTCTGGCGGCGGTGGCCAACACCGTGACCAAGGGAGGCATTGCCCTGTTTATCGGATCGAGCGGGCTGCGGTGGTCGATTCTGCCGGGATTTGCACTGATGGTGATCAGCGGTGTGGCCGTCGTCTTTTTCATATGACGTTCAACAGCCGGTTGCGCAAGCCCCCCTTCGGGGTGGACAAGCGCCGGATAAATTCTTATCATCGTTCTAATTTCCAACTCACCTTCAATTTTCAAGAATCAGGTGATCCCATGAAAGCTTTCTTCAAAGTCATGGACGCGGACCAGGTGCTGGCGTATCGGTCCGAATTTCCCGTAGCGGATACCGAAACCATTCCCATTCTGGACACCCCCGGTCGAATCCTGGCCGAAGCGATCGTCTCCGATATCAATCTTCCCGATTTTCGACGAACCACCATGGACGGGTTTGCGGTCAAAGCCGCTTCCACCTTCGGCGCCTCCGAAGGCAGCCCCGGATTCATGGCGGTTCGCGGCCGAATCTCCATGGGGAAGCCCCCCGATTTTTCTCTGGGACCCGGCGAAGCAGCCCGCATCTCCACCGGCGGCATGCTCCCGGAAGGGGCGGACGCCGTGGTCATGATCGAACACACCGAAGCCCTGGACGAGTCGGCCATCGAGGTCTACAAAAGCGTGGCCCCGGGCCAGCACGTGGTGGAGATCGGGGAGGACTTCACCAAAGGCCACACCATCCTGAAGCCGGGAATTAAAATCCGACCCCAGGAGGCGGGGCTTCTGGCCGCCTTCGGCCGTGAACACGTAAAAGTCTATAAACGGCCGGTGGTGGGGATCATTTCCACCGGAGACGAGGTAGTCCCCATCGATCAGTACCCGAAGACAGGCCAGATTCGGGATGTAAACACCTACACCCTGGCGAGCCTGGTTCGGGAATCCGGAGGTGATCCGCTGATTTTCGGGATCATTCAGGACGACTACGACGCCCTGCTGGATGCCTGCACCCGCGCCGTGGAACGCTCGGACATGGTTTTGATTTCCGGCGGCAGCTCCGTGGGAGCCCGGGATTTCACCATCGAAGCGCTTTCGGCCCTGCCCGATTCCAAGATCCGGGTTCACGGGATTTCCATCAGCCCCGGCAAGCCCACCATTCTGGCCCAGGTGGGGACCAAACCGGTCTGGGGGCTTCCCGGGCATGTGGTCTCGGCCATGATCGTCTTCACCATGATCACCCGGCCTTTCTTGTACCACATGGCCGGCCGCGAACCCGAAAAGCGCCGCGCCTTTCGAATCCCCGCCCGATTGGGCCGAAATCTGGCCTCGGTTCAGGGGCGGGTGGACTATGTGCGGGTCCGGTTGAAGGAAGACGAAACCGGCGGATTGACCGCCGAGCCCATCCTCGGCAAATCAGGGCTTATCCACACCATGATCAAGGCCGACGGCCTCATTGAAATCGACCGGGACACCGAAGGTCTGGACAAGGACGAACCGGTGTCCGTGATCCCACTTTAATAAGTTCCCACATTGGCCAATCCCAGGCTCCACGTGTATTAAACGTGCATTAAAATAGATATGAAGGGGCGATTTTTTTTGATCGGAGATTATCAGATGAAAGCCAAACGCAATGTCTATCTCAGGATGAAAACGCTGGCCGAAGCCCGAGCCATTCTGGCGGAAGCTTTTCCCGGCTTCGGGCAGACCGATGCCGAAACCGTACCGCCCCCGGATGCGGTGGGCCGGGTGCTCGCAGAACCGGTATTCGCCCGGATTTCGGCCCCCAATTTCCACGCCGCGGCCATGGACGGGGTGGCGGTCAAGGCCGAACGCACCTTCGGCGCCAGTGAAGCCCGCCCCAAGGAACTGATCACGGGCAAAGACGTCTTTTACCTCAACACCGGAAATGTCATGCCCGAGGGAACCGACGCGGTCATCATGATGGAGCACCTCAACGTCATCGACCGGAAGCGGGTCTCCATCGAAGCCCCGGTATTCCCCTGGCAGCATGTCCGCAAGATGGGGGAGGACATCGTGGCCACCGAACTCCTCTTTCCCCGGAACCATCTGGTGACGCCCCCGTGTGTGGGCGCGCTCATCGGCGGCGGAATCTTCTCGGTGCCGGTCCGCAAAAAACCGAACGTGATGGTCATGCCCACCGGCTCCGAACTGGAAGACTGGCGGTCAATGAAGCCGGAAGATCTGAAACCGGGCCGGGTGCTCGATTCCAACTCCTATGTTCTGGGAAAAATGACCGAGGAATGCGGCGGGGAATCCGTTCGGCACGAGGTTCTGGTGGACGACCCCGAGGCCATTACCCGGGCGGTTCAGGAGGCGGTCGAGGGCGACTTTGACATCATCCTCACGGTCGGGGGCTCATCAGCCGGGTCCGAAGACTACACCAAGGAAGTGATCGGATCACTAGGCGAAATCCTGGTCCACGGTGTGACCATCATGCCCGGCAAGCCGGTCCTCATCGGCAAGGTGGCGGGCAAGCCGGTGATCGGCATGCCCGGCTATCCGGTTTCGATGATCGTCGCCTTTGAACAATTCGTCCGGCCTCTGATCTACCGCATGCTGGGACTGGCGGAGCCGGAGCCGGAGAAAATCCAGGTGGAAACCACCCGAAAAATCCCCTCCAAACTGGGCGTGGAGGAGTTTCTGCGGGTCAAATTGGGCAAGGTCGGGGATCGGGTTGTGGCCACTCCGCTGCCCCGAGGCGCCGGAAGCATCACCACCTTCACCGAGGCCGACGGCATCATTCGGGTTCCCAACCATGTGGAAGGGCTTCAGGAGCATGAATCGGTTGAAGCCGAACTGCTGAGTTCCCTTCCGGCCATTCAGAACACACTGGTGGCAGTGGGCAGCCATGATAACACCCTGGATGTATTGGCCGATCAGCTCAAGATCGAACACGGCCACCTCTCCCTCTCCTCCAGCCATGTGGGGTCGATGGGCGGGCTCATGGCGCTGCGAAGGGGGGTCTGCCATCTGGCCGGTTCTCACCTGCTCGACACCGAGGATGGCACCTACAATGTTTCGTATGTCAAGCGGTTCCTCAAGGGCCTGCCGGTCCGCATCGTCAACCTGGTCTTTCGGGACCAGGGGCTGATCGTGGCCCCGACCAATCCCAAGGGGATACATGGTATCGAAGACCTGGCCCGGGAAGATGTCCGGTTCATCAACCGCCAGTCCGGCTCCGGCACCCGCATCCTCCTCGACTACCGGCTCGGCCAGTTGGCCATCGATCCTGGCAGAATCCGGGGCTATGGCAGCGAGGAATTCACCCATATGATGGTGGCGGCGGCGGTGGTGAGCGGAGTCGCCGACGCGGGCCTCGGCATCCATGCCGCGGCCAAGGCCCTCAACCTCGAGTTCGTACCGGTGGTGACCGAACAGTACGACCTTATTATCCCCGAATCCTTTTTCGACTCGGAAAACATGGCCATCCTTATGGAGACCATCCGCTCGGATGATTTCAAACGGCGGGTGGAAGCCCTGGGCGGATACCATACCGAGCGGACCGGGGAGTTGATTGTGTAATCCTCGGCTCCACCGGGGTTTATGGATACGGATTATAGAGAATCTCTTTCAGTGTGCTTCACCGGTATCTTCGTCCACTGCTGGAGCTGAACCGAAAGGGGATGTCGATCCGTCCGACATTATCACCCATCGATTGTCGTTGGAAGACGCCCCCCGGGCGTATAAAACCTTTAAAGAAAAGGAGGATGACTGTATAAAGGTGGTGATGAAACCCTGAATACAGAAAAAACTTCGGCTTGGTTGAACCATGATTCCTTTTCAGATTCTTTCAGGCGGCCTCGAACAACGAAACACCAGGAGACAAGTTGAATACCCCCTCACTTCAGTTGCAGACACCCGATCTCTCTTTTCTGACCCGGATTCGGAAACACCCCGGCCTCATTCATCCCGAATTCGGTGACCTCGCCCGACTGGATGCGGTGCGGATGACCGGGGAATCCCACTCCTTGCCGGTCCGCTTCACCGAAGAAGACGGCATGATGATCTATCTCACCGTGACCGGCCGCTGCAACGCCCACTGCGCCGGCTGCATCAACAGCGCAGTGACCCTGGGCAATGACGATCCCCGGCACCTGTTGACCACCTCCCAGGAGAGCGACCCTGAACGGGACGCCGCTATCGTGATTCACCTGGCCGATGCACATCCGAAGCGGTTGATCACGATCTGCTTTTACGGTGGAGAGCCTTTCATGGCGCCGGAAAAAATGGACCGGATTCGGCGGATTCTGAACGCCTCCCCCATCCATGATCGGATTCGATTCATGGTCAACACCAACGGTGAACTCTTGGGGAACCGGCTGGACCGATATTCGGACCTAATGAAGGATATCTGGCTCTATACCGTGTCCATCGACGGGGATGAAAAACAGCACAACCGGTGTCGGCCAGGCACCCACCTGTCCGTCATCGAGGCCAACCTGAAGCGGCTCAGGAAATCGGTAAACCGGCCGGTGCTCTTCTGGTCGACCCTTCGGGAGGACCAATCTCTGCTGAAATGTTTTCAGGAATTTCTCAAGCTTTACGACGGCGGCCAGGTCGACTTCCTCTTCTGGCACTGGGCCGAAAGCCGTGAGCCATTTGACCATTTTGAAGATTTTGCCGGCCGATACGGCGAGGAATTGGAAACCCTGATGGACATTTACCTGGATCGGCTGAAACAAGGAGAACCGCTCCCGATCATCCACCTGAACGAACTGGTGATCTATTTGGCCACCGGCAGAGAACGGGGCCATTCGGCCTGCGCAGTAGAGCTGGCTCAAAATTTCGACATCATGGGGGGACAGATCTGCGCCTGTTCGGACCTGCCCCCGGAGATGGGCCTGGGAGAGCTGGATGCATCCGGAAATATCGACATCACCAACCGGGACCTAGCGCCGCTGGTGGCCTACAAGGACTGGCTGGGATGCACCCGGTGCGGAGTCCATCCGTATTGCGGCGGCCGCTGCCCGGTCCAGGCCCTGGTCGGCGAACCCCTGCGGACGCTTCAATACTGTCAGCTCATGCGGCTGCATGTGGGGGTCGTCCAAAAGCGGATGAATCGAATTTTAGCCGAACTGGCCCGGCACGGCATCTCCCTGCAGTCGGTGCACGATCAATCCGCCTACCTTACCAAATATACGGACGTGGTTCCCTGAACCGTTCCCACCGGTTTCCTAAGATTAGCGCCTGCCGCGGCAACCCTAACGGGCGATCCATCCGTTCTTCTTGAGGTCCTCGGCGATATCGGAGAGATCCAGCCGCTCCAGGGTGTCCGCCCGCTGCAGCCCGGTTTCCGGGTCCCACCCCCTCAGTTCGTAAAACTCCCGACGCATGGCTTCATAATCTTCCCGGTCCAGGACCTTCCCCTTGCGGCTGACCACTTCATGGTCCGGTCCGGGCACGACCACCTCCGGATTCATGAAGACCGTCTCCACCGGGTCGGTGAAATTGAATTCCCCGGGTACATCATCCGCCTTGGGCGTCAAGCCTTCCCGCAACAGAATCGCCCGCTGAAGATTGAAGATCCGTTCCCCATATTGCAACAGCCCCGGTTCATCGGTCTCGGTGCCGGTCACCGCCCCGAAGATCCGGCTCTCCAGGGTTGGATCACCCACATGATCCGGGGTGTTCCAGGAGACCATCATGGGCCAGCTGCTGTCGCACAGCAGCAGACTGTCCTTGGTGTAAGTCCGGTCGATGGTGCGGGTGGCCGCCATGGCTTTTCCCTCCCGGCGGTTGAGATCCCAGGCCTGTTCATGGTTCCAGAAGACCCGGGCCGCCTTGCGGTAGACCTCGGCGGTGACCGGGGTGGCCCCCGGTTGGTCGAGGTTCAATACCCATTGCCCGATAATCCGGCTGACCTCGTGCAGCATGGCGATCGGCTGCCTCGGTTCAAAAGCGTAGAGAAGCCCGTTCATCAGGTATTCCCGCCCGGAATAGGTGGCGCCCGATCCGACATCCGACACTTCGGTGGAAAAAAGCTTTTGGGCTTCCGGCCCCAGGTTTT
>JBEPWQ010000019.1:0-27747 GCA_041642315.1 Desulfobacteraceae bacterium
GGTGATGCCCTTGACCTTCAGGTCGACGGCCCGCATGAAGAGCTTGCGAATGTCGCCCGGCGTGGCCGATTGGGGCACGTTGACCGTTTTGGAGACGGCGTTGTCGGTGAATTTCTGGAACACCGCCTGGATTTCCAGGTGCCATTCCGGGTCGATGTCCCAGGCGGACTGAAAAATGTCTTTCGAAATCGGCTTTCCTTCCCGGCGAAATCGATCGTAAATGGGATGGACTTCCTTGAACACCGTATCCACCACCCGCCGTTCGGTTTCAAAGCAGAAGACCGGCTCGATGCCGCTGCTGACCCCGGCGATGAGGCTGATGGTGCCGGTGGGCGCCACGGTGGTCAGGGTGGCGTTGCGCCGTTTTCGAATCCCTTTTCGAGGAAAAACGGAGTGTTCGAAAGCCGGAAAATTGCCCCGCCGCTCGGCCAGTTCGGCCGAGGCCTCCTCGGCGGCGTGCTGAATGCAGGCCATGATCCGTTCGGCCAATTGGGCGGCGCGCTCGCTCTGATAGGGGACCCCCAGCAGAATCAGGAGATCGGCGAACCCCATCACCCCCAGCCCGATCTTTCGGTTGGTGCGGCTCCACTCCTCCACCTGGCGGAGCGGATACCGGTTGATTTCGATGACGTTGTCGAGAAAGTGAACGGCCAGTTTGGCCAGCCGGGCCAGTTCGGTAAGATCGATATCCCCGTCCCGAATGATTTTGGTGAGATTGATGGACCCAAGGGTGCAGGATTCATAGGGCAGCAGCGGCTGCTCCCCGCAGGGGTTGGTGGCCTCGAGGCGTCCGAACCGGGGGGTCGGGTTGGCCTGGTTGATCCGGTCTATAAACAGAAGCCCCGGATCACCGGATCGCCAGGCGCTTTCCACGATCCGGTCCAGAATGGCCGACGGATTCTTCCGGCCGACCGCCACCCCGGTCCTGGGATGGAGCAGGGGATAGTCCTCGCCCGTCTTCAGACACCGGATGAATTCGTCGTCGATGGCCACGGAGATGTTGAAGTTGCGCAGAATCCGGGCGGTGGACTTGGACCGGATGAATTCCTCGATGTCCGGATGATTAACCGGCAGCACGCCCATGTTGGCGCCGGGCCGGACCCGATTGCGGTCGATCAGGTAGGTGGCGTTGTCGAAGAGCTGAATGAAGGAAAGCGGCCCGCCGGCCACCCCGGAGGCCGGGAAAATCGTGTCGCCGTGCGGGCGCAGGCGGCTGAAGGAGAACCCGGTGCCGCCGCCGGTCTGGTGAATCAGGGCGGTGTCTTTGAGGGTCTGGAAGATCGCCTCCAGGTTGTCTTCTACCGGCAGCACGAAACAGGCGGCCAGCTGCCCCAGCGGCCGCCCGGCATGCATCAGGCAGGGCGAGTTGGGCATGAACGAAAGCGAGGCGATGGCCGCTTCGAATTCATCGGCGGTGGCCGCCACCGCCGCCCGGGCCTCGAACAGCCGGTCCGCCTCGGCCACCGCCCGGGCGACCCGGCGGAACAGGTCTTCGGGGGTCTCGAGGATTTCGCCGCGGTAGTTGCGGGCGAGGTATCGCTTTTCCAGGACGAGCCGGGCGATTTCGGATAGGGGGGTGGTTGTCATGGGTTTCCTATTCGGTTGAATCTTCAAGTTCGGTGCGGTTTAACTCGCCGGAAATGCTGTGCACAGGCTTCGATCAGCTTTCGGGCGGCTCACATTTCCAAATTAGCGATCTGCTGAGGAAAATGCAAGCGCATCCATTGCTTTGCGGAATGCCTCGGCCCGCAAGCTCACGCAGAATGATGCGAACCGGAATCAGAAAACCATGATACCAGGGCTGGGGGTTTTCTTCGTCTTTGCCCCGGAGCCCGACAAGGCCGCAATCCGGCTTCCCAGCCCTTCTTTCCGGGACATGAGACCGTCTATAATCCCATCCAGCACATCCTCCGGCATATTCCCCGAAGGCTCTCCTGGGTTTCAATGGCCGAAACGATCTTGTCCAGCTTTTCCTGCAAACGGTTTAGTTCTTCTTCTTTCATGGGTATTCCTCAGAAAGGATTTCCGTCCCCTTAGATTCGATTCGTCTTCCTGGGGAAGAAAAGGTCATCATCCATAAAGCCGCTTGCAAAAGATAGCATAATAGCTATATATTGACAAAGAATGAAATGGACTGTTGAAACCCTCAATGAAAAAGTAGACAAAGAACTGGAAGCCTTACCTGCCGATATGCGCGCCAGATTCATCCGGATTGCGCATATGATTGAACAGGCCGCGCAAGGAAATCATTACCGCATTGAAGCGCGCGATGGAGATATTGAATGAGTAAAATTCATGATCTGCACACAAAATGGATGGAGAACCCCGAGTACCGCAAAGAGTATGAAGCCCTGGCGGATGCATTTTCCCTCGCTGAAGCGTTGATCAAGGCCCGGCTGCAGGCCGGTCTTACGCAAAAAGAACTGGCGCAGCGTATGAATACGACACAATCGGTCATCGCCCGTATGGAAGGCGGCCGGGTGAAACCCTCTATCAGGACCCTGGAAAGGTTCGCAAAATCAACCGGTGTGAGAATGAAAATTTCTTTTATTCCGGACTCGCCGGTAAATTTATAAAGCATGAAACCCCCGCCACATAGGGTTTTTCTTCGAACCATTTCAAATTTTCATTTAAATCTCGGTATGCAGTACGGAAAATTCAGAATGCCAGAAACCGCATATTCCAGAGTCCAAAGGCCGAACCGGTATCAAAATCTTGGATCCCAGGGCTGAGAATTTCAGATGCCAAGCTTCCGCCGAACGTCTTCAAAGGAAAACCGATCCGTCCGTACTTTTGCCTCCGGCAATCTCTTTTTCATGGCATCACTTTTCAGCAGATAGCCGGTCTCCAATTTCGCCTGGATTTCCCGCCACATCTCAATCGGCACAATCACCCCGGTAAGACTTCCATTTTCATCTGAAATGTATTGTATCCGCTCCATATCCGAATCCCCTTACCTTCACATTCAAACGAAAACCCTCACCCCGCCAGCGTCTCCTCACACGTCCCGATCCCGATCCGCGTGATCGACACCTTCCCCCCGAAGCAGACCGCCACGTCCCGGCCGTCGGTTTTGGGCCGGTCATGGATGACCCCTTCGTAGACCAGGCCTTCGGGTTCACGGCGGTAGCGGAAGGCATGGGGATTGATGTCGAGGTCGCAGAATTCGTATTGAACCGGCGTGTCATGTTCGATCGGGTGGGGGAGATTGATGTTCCAGAAATAGCCGTGGGGAAGGTCCCGGGTCATAAGCATGCGAAGGATGATCTCGGCATGGTGCCAGGTGATGTCCCAGTCGATGGTGCGGTCCCGGGAGATGTACTGGGAGACGGCGATCCCCCGGCAGCCGAGGATGGCGGCTTCTCTTGCCGCGGCCACGGTGCCGGAGTTGTAGACGTCGGAGCCGAGATTGGCCCCGGGGTTGATGCCGGATAGAACCCAGTCGGCGTCCGGCACGATGTGCTTGAGGGCCACCCGGGCGCAGTCGGCCGGGGTGCCGGTGATCTGGAAGCGGTTTTCGGATAGCTCTTCGATTTGGATGGGCGACCGCTTGGTCACCCGGTGGGCCACGCCCGAGAGTTCTTCTTTGGGGGCGACCACGATGGGCGTGCCCAGTTTTCGCGCGATCTTCAGCAGTGTTTCCAGACCGGGGGCATGGACCCCGTCGTCATTGGTCAACACGATCTTCATATCCGGCTTCATTCGGCAGCGACATCCTTTCGATAAGAGGTTCCGGAAAAGAAATTCGAGGCCAAGCGCCCTTTTCCCCGCGATGTCAGGGAACCGACCGGGGAAGACCTGTTCCAAAAAAAAGCGGTGTTGCAGTTTCTCTTCCTGAAAAAATCATAGAATCATCCGTCCGATTCATCAATACCTTATTTTTCAAGGTGTCCTTGGGCCCCAAGCTGTGGTATGGATACAGCCTGCGGATCCCGATCTGTCGGCGCCACGGACGGACCCCATTCTATTCTATTGACACTGATTTTGTGGAAACATGCGAGGGGGATCACCCCCATTCAGGAGTTGTTATGCCCGAAATTCATCCCGCCGCAACCGGCGGCAATTTTGACGCGATCATCGTGGGGGGCGGCCCGGCCGGGCTGTTCGCCGCGTATTACATGTGCGAACACTCGGACAAGCGAGTGCTGCTGCTTGAAAAAGGCAAGCCCTCGCTCAAGCGCCGGTGCCCCATCAGCGAAACCCGAAAATGCATCGGCTGCACCCCCTGCAACATCCTCTGCGGAATCGGCGGAGCCGGCCTTTTCTCGGACGGCAAACTCAACTTCATCCCCAAGCTCGGCAAGACCGACCTGACCCAGTTCATGCCCCGGTCCCAGGCCCAGGCCCTGATCGATGAAACCGAAACCATTTTCGACAAATTCGGGATGGACGGCCCGGTTTATCCGACCGACATGATAATGGCCCGGGAATACCGAAAAAACGCCAAAAAATACGGGATCGATCTGCTGCTGATCAAGCAGAAGCACCTGGGAAGCGACTCCCTGCCCGGCTATATCGCGGGCATGGCCGATGCGATTCGGGACAAAGGGGTGACGGTGCGAACCGAAGAGGCGGTATCGGACCTGATCGTGGAAAACGGCGCGATTCGGGGAGTCGCCACCGAGGCCGGGCGGTATTTGGCTCCCAGCGTCATTCTGGCCCCGGGCCGGGTGGGGGCCGACTGGATGGGAAAGATGGCCCAGAAATACGGGATGGGATTGACCCACCGGGGGATCGAGGTAGGCGTGCGGGTGGAGGTCCACAACGACATTCTGCAGGATCTCTGCGAAGTCATCTACGACCCGACCTTTTTCATCCAGACCCAGAAGTACGACGACCAGACCCGGACCTTCTGCACCAACTACGGCGGATACGTGGCCCAGGAGAACTACAGCACCTTCGTCTGCGTCAACGGCCACGCCTACCGGGACAAAAAGTCCGACAACAGCAACTTCGCCTTTCTGTCCAAAGTGATCCTCACCGAACCGGTCACCGACAACCAGGCCTACGGCGAAGCCATCGGCAATCTGGCCTCCCTGATCGGCGGCCGAAAGCCGATCCTGCAGCGGTTCGGGGACCTCAAGCGGGGCCGGCGGTCCACCTGGAACCGCATTCAAAAGGGCTATATCGAGCCCACCTTCACCGACGTCGTCTGCGGCGACATCGCCATGGCCCTGCCCGACCGAATCCTGACCAACATCATCGAGGGCCTCACCAAGCTCAACCATGTGGTGCCGGGGGTCTCCAACGACGAAACCCTGCTCTACGCCCCGGAAATCAAATTCTTCGCCACCCAGGTCAAAACCGACGACACCCTTGAGACCCGCATCAAAGGGCTCTACGTGGCCGGCGACGGCCCCGGCGTGGCCGGCAACATTGTTTCCGCCGCCGCTACAGGGTTGATCCCGGCAAAGGCGATCGCGGGAAGGTGAATCGCGTTTCTTGAACTGTGATTCGTATGATTCTCGTGATGGCCATGATTCTTGCCGGGGCCATCATGAAAATCACTTGAATCCCAAAAATCACAGTTCAGACAAGCCGGTGAATCGCAGATATATCTTGAAATTACCGTTCCCGGTCTTCTCGGATGAGATCCACAGGATTTTCCAGATGGGCAGCATCTACATCAAGACGGCGGGATCGAATGCGAGACATCAGCTTTTTCCGGCGATCCTTTGGATTGTCGTCGTTTTCAAGGCCCTTTGAAAGAATGCATTTTTCATCATTGTGCAAGCAATCCGGATTTCTGATTCCTCTATCTGTTCGATAGCGCATTCTCAGCGGCGATCTTCTTCCAACCGCTTCGTCAGTCGCGGTACCACCTCAAACAGATCCATCACCGCATAATAGTCGCTCTTGGAGATGATCGCGGCGTTGGGGTCGGCATTGATTGCGATGATGATATCCGAGGACTTCATTCCGGCGAAATGCTGGATGGAGCCGGAAATGCCGCAGGCGATGTAGACCTTGGGGTTGACCTTGGTGCCGGTCTGGCCCACCTGCATCGCGTAGGGGACCCAGCCCTCGTCCACGGCCACGCGGGAGGACCCCACCGCCGCATTCATGGTTCGGGCGCAGTCGAAGAGGATCTTGAAGTTCTCCCCGTTTTTCATGCCCCGGCCCCCGGAGAGGATGACATCGGCTTCGGCCAGGTCCACGGCGTCGCCCCGGCCGGGGGTGGTTTCCAGGACCGTCAGGTCGGGCAGCTCGGTTTCGGCCGGGGTAAAGGTCTCCACCGACGGCTCGCTCGGACTCGGGGCCGCCGGCACGGCATTGGCCCGCACCCCGTAGATCCGTTGGGTGCCGGTCAGCCGAACGGCGGCCACCGTCTTGCCGGAATACCGGGTGGTCCGGGCCACATGTGTTTCCAGATCCACTTCGAGGCAGTCCATCAGCAACGGCGCGTCCAGCTGGGCTGCGACCCGGGGCAGAATATCCCGCCCCTGGGGACTGGTGACCCCCAGAAGGGTCTGAATCCCGAAGGCCGCCATGGCCTGGACCAGGGCGTCGGCCCAGAGGTCCGGGTGCCAGCCGCCCCCGGCCGCGGTGATCCCGATGATCCGGTCCACCCCGTATTCGCCCAATTCTTTTTCACAGTCCGCCGGGTCCCGGTTTACCACCAGAGCGCTGAGGTCTCCTCCTTCTCCCCGGGCTCCGGTGATCATTCCGAAAACGGCCGGCTTGATCCCGCCGTCCTTGAATTCGATAAACAGTCCGATCTTTTCCATGTGATTTCCCCTCTTTCGTTTACACGACCTTGGCTTCGTCCCGAAGAATCCGGACCAGCTGATCCGCCACCGCATCGGGATCCCCGGTGAGTTCTTTGGGTTCCCGGGTGTCCACGGACGGCGTCAGCTCCAGAATCTCCATGGCCCCGGCCGGCTTTTCGAAATGGAGGGATTCCAATGGGATCTGCCGAATCTCCTTTTTTCGCGCCTTCATGATGTCGGGCAGGGTGGGATACCGCGGTGTGTTGAGCCCCCGCCCGGCCCCGAGCACGCAGGGCAGGCCGAGCTTCAGCACGTCCCGGGCCCCGGCCTCTTTTTCGCACTCCACCACCGCATGGGCGTCTTCAACCGTGATCTGGACCACATTGGTGGCCACCGGCATCGAAAACAGCCGGGCCAGCCGGAACAGGGTCTGCATCCCCTCGGCATCGATCGATTCCTTGCCGCCGAGAATCAGGGACGGCCGGCCGTCGCCCTCGATGGCGGCCTTGACGGCCCGGGCGGTGATCAGGCTGTCGGGGTCCTGGTCGGTGGTGATGAGGATGGACCGGTCGGCGCCCATGGCCATGGCCGAGCGAAGGGTGTTTTCGGCCGCGGGTTTGGCCAGGCAGACGGCGATGACCTCCACCCCGGGCAGCTCTTTTTGGAGCCGGGCCGCCTCGGTGACGGCATGCTCGTCATAGGGGTTCAGCAAAAAGGTGATATTCTCATCGATCCGGTTTTGATCCTTGATGGTGATGGTGGCCGCCGAATCGGGCACGTGTTTGACACAGACGTATATTTTCATGAAGCGCGTCCCCTTCAGAGGGTGAATGGTTCAATAACACAGACGCAAAAAGGGCCTGCACAAGCAGGCCCTTTTTTCTTACGGGTCACCCATGGATCTTGTCAAGCGCCCACGCCGCTTTTATCCATTGACCGAAAAGCTCGAGTCATAATTGATCTCCCGCTTTCTGGAGAAGAATCCGACATCCAGGCTGCGGCCGGTATAGCGCATCTTGAACTGAAAGGGCTGCTTGTCGTGGTCGATCCCCTGTTTTTCGCAGGCGTCGATCAGATCGGCCATCATGGCGCCGACCACCGGGGCGTTCTTGTACTGGTTGCCGCTGGTGCCGATGGCCATGTAGAAGCCGTCCAGGTCGGACTTGTCATAGATCGGAATCCAGTCGTCGGAGACATCGTAGAGGTCGCAGACGCCCTTGGGCTGATTCGGCACCTGAAGGCTGGGCACCCGGCGGGCCAGACGGTAGCACTGGGCCTTCCACTGCTCTTCTGAGAGCTGGTTGTCATTGCCGTAGCCGCCGCGGCCGGCGTAGAACTCATCCGGGTCTACATAGACCTTGGGATCGCATTCGGGGTCTTCGCTGCCGATCAGGAACATGTTGCCGACCTCGGGCCGGTAGTAGCAGCCGACATCCCCGTCGGAGGTATGATACCCGTCTTTGAGGTAGTCGTAGCCTTCCGGCGAGGGGCAGTGCATCACCTCATGGCGCAGGGCCTTGGTGCGGATGTTGCAACCTTCCTGTACCCCTTCGGCCATTTCGTTGATCTTGTAGGAGTGGGGGCCTCCCACGTTGACCACGATGGGGGCATCGATCTCGGTGCCGTCTTTCAGGGTGATGCCCTGAACCCGTCCATCTTTGCTCCGGACGTCCACCACCTCGGCGTTGAACTTGAACTCGGCGCCGAATTTTTCAGCGGCCCGCATGATGTTGTGGGCGGACAGGGCCGGGTCGTTCACATACCCGCCCTCGGGGCAGAAGATGGCGCCCTCCAGCATGCCTTCGGGATCATCAAAGAAAGAAGGGTCTTCCGGCCGCTTGACCGGCCAGAATTCGTGCAGATCATAGACCGGCACCATCTGCTTGATCTTTTCCACATCCCATTCCTCATATTGGACGCCCACGGCGTCGTAGTGCTTTTTCACCTTGCGCCAGTCATGGCCCTGGGATTTGATCAGGATGGAGCCGGTGTTCATGAACCTGGCCAGCCCTTTTTCGTCCTCTACATTCTCCAGGTAATTCTCCCAGTCGAGCCAATACTTGAACCCTTCGTAGGCGAAGGCCACCCCGTCTTCTGTGGAGTAGTGGGCCCGCACGATGGCGCAGGAAGCGGCGGTGGAGCCTTCGCCCGCATCATGGACCTTGTCGACGTTCAGGGTTTTGTATCCTTTTTTGGCCAGTTCGTAAGCGATCGGGGCGCCGATCACGCCCGCGCCGATGATGATGGCGTCATATTTCTGATTCATGGTGTTTTCTCCTTCTTACAACAAGCGGGTTTAGAAAAAAATATGAAATCGCCCTTCCCCCCGGCGAGGGGGAAAGGGAATCATTGAAAATCCGGTCCGGTTCATTCTCAGCCTTGAAGCCCCTTCAACCAGGTCTGGAACCGGTTCTCACCGGCCGGCCGCAGCCCGAACTCGGCCCCGGCATCCAGGATCGCATGGACCATGCAGTTGGCGTAGCCCCGGGAGCAGGTCAGCAGGATGCCGCCCTGGCCGTTTTCGCCCCGGTTCAGGGTGACGATCTGGCAGGGCACGTGGGAAAAAGGGCCCTGGTAGAGAAACGGCGCGGTCTTGTCCGGGTCCTGAAAGTCGAGGGAGGACAGCTTTTCGGTGATGGAAAAGAGGTCCGGTCCGAACAGGGCCAGAAAAACGGTTGCTTCCGATACGTCGGTGTAGGCCGGATCGGCCGGCATTTCCGGGGTCGACTCGGCCAGGTGCCAGACCGCGGTCTGGTTGCGACCCATGCGATTGAGCAGGACCCCGTCTTGCAGAACGCACTGGTTGGGCTTTTCCGGCACCGTAATATCGGCCGGGGTGTATTCGTCCAGATTGCTGCTCTGCAGATCCCACCGGGTCTTGTGGCAGAGGTCCACAAGGTAGGGTCCTTTGCCTTCCTCCCCGTATTCCAGGGCCACGTTCCAGCGATCTCGAACCTGGGTCCGGGTCGGGGCGGCCGTAAATTCAACAGGCGATTGTCTATAAATATCTGACATGATTATTCCCTCACATTTTCATCCGTTTGCCTTCGGGATCATAGAACGGCCTGGGCACCACCTTGCAGTAGAGGCGCTGACCGTTGCATTCATCCTCGAAAATTTCAAGCCGCGTGCCGATGTCCGACAGCTGAGAATCGACCAGGGCCATGCCCACCGCCTCGTTCAAGGAGAAGCTTCGGCGGGCGGTGCAGACATACCCGCGCACCCGGTTGTCGACGATGATCGAGCCGTCCCGGGGCGCCCGGGCCGAATCCTCCATCTGAAACCCGACCAGGGTGAGGCGGCCGGTGTCTCCTTCGGTCTGCTTGAGGGCCACCGCACCCACCGTCTTGGCGTCGGTCTTTTTGCGGTCCCAGAGAAAGCCCAGGCCCACGTCGAGAAGGTTGGTCCGCTGCTCCGATTCCTGGCCGAGAATGATGTGGCATTTTTCCATCCGCAGCACGTTCTGGGCCTCGACCCCGAAAGGCTGAATGCCGAACTCTTTGCCCGCCTCTTGGATGATCTTCCACAGGGCCGGCATGCAGGAGGCGCCCACGTGAAGCTCGTAGGAGAGTTCGCCCACGAACCCGAGCCGCATGGCCCGGACCGGAACGGCGCCGGCGACAGTGAACTCCCGGTAGCCGCTGAAGGAAAAGGCCTCGTTGGATATATCGGCGTCGACCACCTTTTCCAGCACCTTGCGGGCGTTGGGCCCGGAGATGTTGACCACCCCCATGGCATCGGTCAGGTTGACGACGGCGAAATCCCACCCCTCGTACCGGGTATGGTACCGGAACCATTCGGCGGTGGCGCCGGCCCGGGCCGTGGAGGTGGTGAGATAGTAGTCGTTTTCCCCCTTCTTGACGATGACCCCGTCGTCGATGACGCAGCCGTCGTCGTTGCACATGGCCGAATACTTGACCCGCCCTTCCTTGAGCTTGGCGATGTCACTGACATAGACCCGCTGAAGGGCCTTGAGGGCGTCCGGCCCGTGGACCCGGAATTTGCCCAGGGTGGAGGCGTCGAGCATGCCCACGTTGTTGCGGACGTTGAGGATCTCCTCCCGGCAGGTGAAATCACTGGAGAAGTAGCGGGCCCGGCGCCAGACCCCGATGCGGCGGAAAACCCCGCCGGCCGCTTTCTGGATATGATGGGCCGGGGTTCGCTTGTGCATGTCGTGATTGGCCCCGGCATAGGTGGCGATCAGGGTCGGGGTCAGCGGCACCCGCACCGTGGTCGGTTTCGGCGGTTTGGTGTCCAGGGCCTCGTACTTGGCCACATACAGCGGCAGGTTGTGGCCGGGGATTCCGCCCTGGCCGGGGCCGGTGCCGGCCGAGGTGAACCGTTTGATCAGCTCCGGTACGTCGAAGCCCATTTCGATGGCCTGTTTGATGTTTTTGATGGTGGTGTCCTCATCGAAGCAGATAAAGGTCTTGCGGCCCTTGATCGGAGCGGTGACCAGCTTGGTGCCGCGTTCGGGTCCGGGCAGCATAGCCAGGGTCTTTTCGGCCGCATCGATATCGGCGGCCCGGTCGAGGCCGCAGTCGGCCACTGCCTGAAGCCCAGCCAGACGGCCCGAGGCCTCAATGGAGCGGGGATGGTTTCGACCGGTCATTCTGCCGGCCACATGCATCCCCTTGGGGGTTTCGGTCACCAGAAAACAGCCGGTGTGGTGGTCGTAGGCGGTTTTGCCCTGGGCCAAGGTAACCGGACCGGTGACCGGGGTCAGGCCGGCCGAGGCGACCAGCACGTCGCAATCATAGCTCTTGGAGATGGTGCCGTCCACGGTGGAAAGATGGGCCTTCTTGATCGATTTGCCGCCTTCCGCATCGGTGGCCACCCATCCCCGCAAAAAGGCGATCTTGCGTTCCTTGAGCCCCAGCAGGAGTTCGGGATTCTGACCGTCTTCCCGGATATCGGCCACGCAGGAAATCTTGAGCCCCAGATCGAAGAGATCGATGGCCGCCTCCAGGCCCAGGTCATGGCCGACGGAAAAGACCGCCTGGGTTCCCGGCAACAGGCCGTAGGTGCGGGCCAGGCGATGGGCGCAGCCCACCTGCATCACCCCGGGCCGCTCGTTGTTCTCGAAGAGCAGGGGCCGTTCGATGCAGCCGGTGGCCACCACCAGTCCCGTCGCCCGAATCTGGATATACCGCTCGGTGAACGAATCTTTGGGGCCGCCCACCTGAAAGGCGGTGATCAGGTTGTTGTTGTAGACCCCGATCACCGGGGCATGGGTGAAGACACGGATATTGGGGGCTTCCCGCACCTGCACGGCCAGTTCCCGGGCCCGTTCAAACAGGGGCCGGCCGTCTTCATAGGGGGCGGACCGGTAGTCGAAACATCCCCCGAGCCAGGGCCGGGCCTCCAGCAGGATCACCCGCCGGCCGCTCTCGGCCGCCGCCAGGGCCGCGGTCATACCGGCCGCGCCGCCGCCGATGACGCAGACATCGGCCTTGGGGTAGATGTCTTCATACCGCCCCTTGATCCGGAAATCGGGGGTGATGGCGCCCAGACCGGCGGTCTTGCGGACCTGCTTCATGGCCAGGGGCCAGATCCAGGCCGGTTTGTGAAGGGTTTTGTAATAGAACCCGGCCGGCATCATCCAGTCGAGCTTGTCCATGAAGCCCATCATATCCAGGTCGGCCGAGCCGACCACATTCTGCTCCTTGACGGTCACGCCGTCTTTGAGCAGGGTGTTTTCGGTCCGCACGTTGGGGATGCCGTCGACCTCCATGCAGGTGTTGCTGCACTCCCCGTCGAGGCTGTAGAGCCCGCGGGGGCGGTGGTATTTCAAACTGCGGGCGTAGACCCGGACGCCGTTGGCGAAAAGGGCCGTCGCCACCGTATCGCCGGACACCCCCTGATAGGTCTGGCCCTTGTATTTCAGGGTCCGCTTCTCCGAGGGGTTGATCCGCAGGGTCGGCAGATTGTTGAGCCTGTTCATGATGTCGCCTCCGGTTCTTCGACTTCCAGGTTGGTGAGGGTGTTGCGATGGGTGGTGAACCAGGTTCCGCATCCGTCCCTGTGAAACCACCACTCCTTCTGCACGCCCGCCACGCATTTGTTCATATGGACATATTCGCACCAGCTGCGGGGGCTGAGCCCTTCCTCGGCCGGTCGGGGGCCTTTGTCCTCTCCGCCGTACCGGAACTCATATCCGTTGCGCTTGCCGCAAATGGGACAAGTAAGCGTCAGTGACATAATCGATTCTCCTTTACACGTATCCTCAAGGATCGGTTAATTATCCGGGGTGTAATTGACCAGCGCGGCCGTTTCCCCCATCAGGCGGTGGTTTTCGTACCGGCGCAGATGAAACGGCTTCAGGATGTCGGGGCAGTTGCCGCTGGCCATGTAGGCCGCCATGTGTTTGCCCACCGCCGAGCAGGACTTGAACCCGAAGTATCCCCATCCGCAGTCCATATAGAATCCGTCGATGGGATCATTGCCGTCCATGATCGGCGCCATGTCGGGGGTCATGTCGGCCAGACCGCCCCAGATCCGCATGAACTTGACCCCGCGCAGGCAGGGCAGAAACTCCGACAGGGCCTGGGCCTGGTGCTTGATATAATAGGCGGTAGTCAGGGTGGTGTAGTTGGGCCAGGGGTCCATATGGGCTCCGGTGGCGATCTCTCCCTTGAGGGTCTGGTTGGCGTAGGCGTGATAGGCCCCGGAGGAGACCACATGATCCAGGATCGGCTTCAGGGGCTGGGTCACCATGGCCTGAATGGTCAGCACGCTGATGGGCAGCTTGATTCCCAGCATATGATAGATAATGGCCGCGGAATACCCGCCGGCGGACACCAGCACCCGCGGGGTGTGGATTTTGCCCCGGCTGGTCTCGATGCCGGTGATTTTGCCGCCCTCGGTGTGGATGGCGGTGGCTTCGGTGTGCTGATGGATCTCGACCCCCAGTTTGGCCGCACCCTTGGCCAGACCCCAGACCACCGCGTCGTGGCGGACAATGCCGCCGGGCGGGTGGTACATGGCCCCGTGAATCGGATAGGTGATGTCGTTCGAGATGTTGAGGGCCGGCACCATCTCCTTGATCTGCTTGGCATCCAGCAGATGGCTTTCCACCCCGTGAAACTGGGCCGTGGCCACATTCATACGGGCAGCGTTCATGGCCGCCTCGCTGTGCATCAGATTGAGGTTGCCGCAGTTGTTGAACATCAGATTGAAGTTGAGTTCTTTGGTCAGCACGGGCCAGAGGTCCAGGGCCTCCTTATAGAGCGGCACGTTCTGCTGGGTCCGCTGGTTGGCCCGGACAATGGCGGTGTTTCGGCCGGCCCCTCCGAATCCGATGTAGCGCTTTTCGATGACGGCCACATCGGTCATGCCGTGTTCCTTGGCCAGGTAGTAGGCCGTGGCCAACCCGTGCAAACCGCCGCCGATAATCACCGCATCGTAGCTGGATTTAAGCCGGGTTTTTTTTCCCCAGAGGGGTGTGTTCTTGCCGATCATAGGTTCCCCCTTGAATAGTAAATAAGACGTTTCGACCGAAGCCGGGTAGGCATACTCAGTGCGATTTTCCCCCTCTATGCAAAATGTAAGAAAACATGTCAAGTAAAAAATTTCTATTTGAAATGAAAAATTTCAATCTTTTTTACTTAAGCTTTTAAACCATTGTATTTAATGCTATTTAAAATTGTTGTAAACGGAATAAAAAAATGTAATATTCCTTTCAAAAACCATTCAGGAAGGAAACGGGCATGAACAACAATCCGTCACGCCAGGTGATCAGCGAAATCACCGATCACCTCGATTCACTGACCCCCAAAGGCCGAATCCTGGGCAACTATATTCTTCAGAACCCGCGTAAGGCCATGTTCATGACCACCAAGGAGCTGGCCGAAACCTGCACCGTCAGCGAGGCGACCGTGGTCCGCTTCGTAAGTCAGCTCGGATACGGCGGATACGGCGATTTCCTTCAGGCCCTGCGGGATTACGTAGATACCGGCCTGAGCCTGCCCGACCGGGTGGACCTTCCCGGCATGCAGGACCAGGGAAATCACCGGCTTCACCAGATTCTGGTGGAAGAGATCAACAATTTGAGGCATCTGTATGAATCCCTGGACACGGAAGCCCTTTCCGAATTTGCGGACCACCTCTACAAAAGCGAATCGGTGTATGTGATCGGCTCCCGGGTCTCTTACACCTTCGCCTACTATCTGGGCTGGTCTCTGACCAAGCTTCGAAAGGGGGTTCAGATCCTCAAGGGCAGCGATACCACCGCCATCGACTGGCTGGCCAATTCTTCCAAGAACGCCCTGGTGGTGATCATCGCCACCTCCCGGTATCCCAACGAGTTAATCCGAATGGGCAAGGTGGCCCGCCGGATGGACAAGACCCTGCTGGTGATCACCGACAGCAAGCTGTGCCCCTTGATCCAGTTCGCCCACAAAACCCTCATCGCCCCATCCAAATCGATTCCCCTGATCGGGTATTCGGCGGCCATCTCCTGCATCATCAACTGCCTGATGGTCGAGCTGGCCGGCCGCCAGGATGAGGAGATGAAACAGCACCAGGAGCGGCTGGAACAGGCCTATCTCGAAAACGATATTCTCTTTAACCTGCACCCCGGCGACGGCGGCGGCTTTTGAGCGGGCCCTTGATTCCGGCGGGTGATCGTGATAGATGATCTCTATTCACGGCCCAGAGATTCAATACATCGGTTTGAATGCTCCGCGCCTTCATCAGGGGCGACCGCAAGGATGTGACGACCCGACCCATGAAAGAGACGGATCAAGAGATACTCGATCTCAATTATCGGGATTTTCTGCCGGTCTTTGATCATCTCAGCGCCGGGGTGATCGTGGTCAACCGCACCGGCAGAATCATCTATTACAATGAGGCCATGGCCAGAATCGACGATGTCGATCGGCGGGAAGCCCTTCACAAGCTGGTGACCGAGATTTATGAGCTGACCCCGGAAACCAGCATGCTGATGCAGTGCCTGCGGACCCGTCTCCCGATCATCGACCGCCCCTTTTACTACCGCACCCGCATGGGCCGGGTGGCCAACACCATCCACAGCGTCTACCCGCTGTTCAAAAACAGATCCCTGAAAGGCGCGGTCTGCTTTGTGCGGGACTACAATGTGCTGGAAGAGACCCTCACCCGGGTCTCCATTCCCCGGTCGAAAGAGAACCTGGCCAACAACACCCGATTCACCTTCTCCAGCATCATCGGAAAAGACCCCGAATTTCTGCGGGCGGTCAACACCGCCATGATGGCCGCCAACACCCCGTCTCCGGTGATGCTCTATGGCGAAACCGGCACCGGAAAGGAACTCTTCGCCCAGGCCATTCATAACTTCAGCGACCGGAAAAAAGCCCGCTATACCGCGGTCAACTGCGCCGCGATTCCGGAAAACCTGCTGGAGGGGATTCTCTTCGGCACTTCCAAGGGGGCATTTACCGGGGCCCATTCCAAACCGGGGCTGTTCGAAAAGGCCAGCGGCGGCACCCTCTTTCTGGACGAACTCAATTCGATGCCGGTGGGACTTCAGGCCAAGATCCTTCGGGTGCTGCAGGAACACCGCGTCCGGCGGCTGGGCTCCTTCAAGGAGGTCGAGGTGGACCTGAAAATCATCAGCTCGGTCAACCGGCAGCCCCATACCGCCATTGCGGAAGGCTCCCTGCGGCCCGATCTGTTCTATCGACTGGGGGTCGTCTTCATCCCCATTCCGCCGCTGCGGGAGCGCAAAACCGAACTCGAACGGCTGATCCACCATTTCATCCGCAAACACGGCCGCGCTTTGGGAAAAGAGGTGACCGGCATCGCCCCCGAGGTCCTCGACATCTTCAAAGATTACCACTGGCCCGGCAATGTCCGGGAACTGGAGCATGTCATCGAAGGGGCTCTCAACCTGGTGGGCAAGGCCGACACCATCGAACTGGACCACCTCCGATCCCACCTGCCTACCTGGTACCGAATGAAAAATCAGCCCTCGACCCCGGATTCTTATTTTCCGGAACCGTTCGCCGCCCATACCCCGGGTCCGCTTTCACCGGCGCCTGTGGAATCCACGCAAAACGGCGACGGGCATCCCCCCAAGCCCTCGGTCCGGCGGGGGAAAAACCTCATCAAAACCCAGGAAGACCGCGAAAAGCGCCTCATCCTCAAGGCCCTCCAAACCCACCAGGGCAATGTCACCCGCGCCGCCCAATCCATGGGTATCTCCCGGCAGCTACTCCATTATAAAATGAAAAAGCACCGGATTTCTCGGGCGGAGTTTGTCTGAGCGAGGTCGTTGCCCATTAAAAAATCGGCCTTTATCAAAAACAATCCTTGACATCCGCTTCCGCATCCTCGATATACTCTAAATATATTGTAAATATATTTGATTGCCGGAAAAACCATGCCCCGAAAAAACCGATCAAATCCGTCGGCGCCCCTCAGCGAAGTCGCCTATCAGCGGATCAAAGACATGATTATCACGGTCCGGCTGCACCCCGGGGATCAGATCGATGAAGCCCGGCTGGCCGATGAGCTTTCCATCGGCCGCACCCCCATTCGGGAATCCCTGTTTCGACTGGCGGCCGAGGGGTTGATTCAGGTGCGTCACGGCCGGGGATTTCTGGTTCGGGATGTCACCCTGAGCGATCTTAAGGACCTGTTCGAAGCCCTCCTGATTCTGGAACGCTCCGCCGCCGCCCTGGCCGCCCGCCGCATCAAAACGGAGCAGGTGACGGTGCTCCGGAAAATCAATGCCGAATTTAAAAAAGCCTGGGGAAAAAAAGATTTTCTGCGGGTGACTCTGCAAAACAGCCGGTTTCATCGAGCCGTTTACGATGCCGCGGACAACGCCTTTCTCAAATCTTACCTCCACTCGCTGCAGAATCAGTCTCAACGGCTGGCCTATTTATGTTTCAGCCGGCAGGAAGCCGCCATCGATCTGGAATCCCACGCGGTCCATTCGATCAGGGACCATGAAAGCCTGATCACCAGCCTTGAGAAAGGAGAAGAAGCGGAGGCGGTTCACATCGTCACCGGCCATATCAAACTATTTCAAAATCGGGTCAATCAATTCGCCACCCCGCCGGAGCTGGACGTGGACCTGATTAGCGCCGATAAATAACCGACGCCGAAAGGCCGCAGGTTCTTCATTTTTTCAATCCTGATATTCGGGAGGAATTCCCATGCAACGGTTTGCATATTTCACTGATGAAGATGTCCACAAGATTCACACCGCAACCCTGCGGGTACTCGAAACGGTGGGTGTCGATTTCGGCTATCTACCGGCCGTCGAAGTATTTAAAAAGGCCGGCTGCAAGGTAGAGGGGGCGCGGGTATTCCTGTCACCCGAACTGGTGATGGAGCAGGTGGCGAAAGCCCCTTCGGAATTTACCCTTCAGGCCCGCGACTCGGAAAAAAACGTGGTCATCGGCGGAGACAACATCGCCTATGTCCCCTGTTACGGCCCCCCCTTTGTCTCGGACCTGGAACAGGGGCGGAGAGAGGCGACCCTGGAAGATTATACCAATTTCGTCAAACTTTCCCATGCCAGCAAGAGCATGGATGTCACCGGCGGAATGATGGCCGAACCCAACGATATACCCCATGCCCGCCGGAATGCCGAAATGATGTACGCCTCCATGCGCTATTCGGACAAACCATTTATGGGCGGCGCCATCGGCGCCGAAGCGGCCCGGGAGAGCATCGAAATGGCGGCCATCCTTTTCGGCTGTTCGGAAAAAGCGCTTGCGGAGAAGATGCCCATGGTCAGCATTCTATGCTCCCGCACCCCGCTGGGATACGACGACCGAATGCTGGGTGCGATCATGGTCTATGCCGAAGCGGGTATGCCCCAGCTGATCTCCTCCCTTTCCATCGCCGGAGCCACATCACCGGTGACGATGGAGGGCACCCTGGTGGTACAGAATGCGGAGGTATTGGCCGGGATCGTGCTCACCCAGCTGATCCGTGAAGGCGCGCCGGTGATCTTTTCCGGGTCCTCCTCGGCCGCCGCTATGCGCTACGGCACCCTCAGCATCGGGGCGCCGGAGATGGCGGTAAATACCGCCGCCACGGCACAGATGGCCAGATTCTACGGGATTCCCTGTCGAGGCGGCGGTGCTGTGACCGATTCCAAACTCCCCGACGCCCAGGCCGGCATGGAGTCGATGATGAGCCAGCTCATGGCCACCCTGTCCGGGGTTCATTTCGTGCTCCACTCCGCCGGAATTCTCGAAAGCTATATGACCGCCTCCTATGAAAAATTCATCCTCGATGATGAAATCTGCGGCATGTGCAAACGCATCAAAAAAGGGGAAGCGGCCGATCCCGAAAAACTGGCCCTGGAGGTGATCGCGCAGGTGGGACCCGGAGGGGAGTACCTGACCCGAAGGCATACCTTCCAGAACTTCCGCAAAGCGTTCTACACGCCGATTTTGGAACAGAAAGAATCCTATGAAAGCTGGAAAAAAAAGGGCGGTGAGCCGATCGAACAAAGAGCCGCCCGCAAATGGAAGGAAATCCTTCAGGCCTATCAGGAACCGGACATTCCGAAAAGAATTCTTGGTGAATTGGAGCGGTATATCGAGAAAAAATACGGCGGATAGAGCGATATTTGAAAACCCTATCCGTCCAAGCGACCAATTGGAGTCAAACACCTTGGAATTAAGAGCCATACACGAACGATGCTCCGGATGCGGGGTCTGCAAACTGGCCTGCGCCCTGGAAAATTACCGGGAAGTCAATCCCGCCAAAGCCCTGCTTCGAATCGAAGGCCGCTTTCCCGCGCCCGGGGACTATCGGGTTCACCTATGCGACCAATGCGGCGAGTGCGCCGAAATCTGCCCGGTGGAAGCGATCACTCTCGATGAGGACGGAGTCTACCGAATCGACGAAGCGACCTGCACCGAATGCGGCACCTGCGTCGAGACCTGTCCGCACGGGGTCATCATGGTGGGCAAAGATTCGGATATGCCGAGCAAGTGCATTCTCTGCGGCGAATGCGCCCGGGCCTGCCCCCGGGGCGCCATTCAGCTGGTGGAAACCGAAGAGAAAGAGGGGGTGTGATATGCCGTACGGATACGCGGGCAAGATCCTGAGAATCGATTTGAGCACCGGATCGGTCACCACCGAGCCGCTGTCCGAAGAACTGATTGAACGGTTCATCGGCGGCAGGGGATTCGTGGCCAAAACCATGTTCGACGAAATCCCGCCCGGGATCGATCCCTTCAGCAAAGAAAACCGGTTCGTCATCGCCACCGGCCCCTTGAGCGGCCATTATCTGCCGGCCAGCGGCAAAACCCATTTCGGGACAAAATCCCCGGCCACCGGCGGCTATGCCGACAGCAACATGGGGGGCCATTTCGGTCCGGCCCTGAAATACGCGGGCTACGACATGATGATCCTGACCGGCTGCGCCAAATCCCCGAGCTATCTCTTCATCGACGACCGGAAGGTGGAGATCCGGTCCGCCGATGCCTACTGGGGACAGGGATCGCTTACGGTCGAAAAACAGATGAAGGAAGACCTCGGAGAGGACTTTCAGATCCTGACCATCGGACCGGCCGGGGAAAAAAAGGTCCGGTTCGCCTGCATCTCCCACGACTTCGGCCGCCAGGCCGGCAGAACCGGGGTGGGCGCGGTGCTGGGGTCCAAAAACATCAAGGCGATCGCGGTCCGTGGCACCGGCAGCTTGCCGGTCTTCGACGTGGACGCCGCCTTTGCGGCGGGAAAAGCCGCTTTTCAACAGATCTATACCAAACCCGGATTTACCGGGTGGACCCCCGAAGGCACCGCCGGCATCACCGACTGGACCAACCAGGTCGGGGTCTTTCCCACCCGGAACTTTCAAACCTCCCATTCGGATCATTATAAAGCCATCAACGGCAAGGCGATTCTGGAGCAGATCAAGATCACCGACAAGGGATGCTACTGCTGTCCCACCCCGTGCGGCAAATACGGCAAAGCCGACACCGCCATCGGATCGGCCTATATGGAAGGGCCCGAATACGAAACCATCGCCCTGTTCGGCGGAAGCTGCCTGCTGGACACCATCCACGACGTCGCCTATGCCAACTACCTTTGCGACGAACTGGGCCTCGACACCATCTCCGGCGGGGCGGTGGTCTCCTGGGCGATCGAGTGCCTGGAAAAGGGCATCCTGACCGAGGAACAGACGGGACGCCCGCTCGCCTTCGGAGATCTTGAAACTGTGGATTATCTTCTGCGAAAGATCGCATCCCGGGAAGGGATCGGGGATCTTCTGGCCGAAGGGGTCAAGATCGCTTCGGAAAAAATCGGCGGCGGCTCCGACCGATTCGCCATCCATGTCAAGGGGCTGGAGTGGACCGGGTATGAAAGCCGCAACGCCCCCTCCATGATGCTGGCCTATATGACCGCCGATGTGGGCGCACACCACAACCGGGCCTGGGTTCTGGGCCACGATGTGGCCGGCTCCGCCACCAACGTCCATGATCTGATCACCGCCGGCGGCAAGGGGGAAAAACTGCCCAAAGCCCCGGTCACGGAAGACTGCGCCGATTTCGTCATCGAGTCCCAGAACACCCGGCCGCTTTTCGACGCCCTGGGGGTGTGCCGGCTTCAGTTTATGGAGCTGGGATTCGAACCGGAAAACTATGAAAAGCTGTTCTATGTGATCACCGGAAAGATGCTCTCCTGGCCGGAGATGCTGAAGGTGTCGGAGCGAATCTGGCAGTTGACCCGGGCATTCTCCGCCCGTGAAATCGCCCATTTCGGTCGCCACCTCGATTTTCCGCCGCCCCGGTTCTACACCGAACCGGTCCCCAGCGGCCCCAATGCGGGCCACCATGTCACCCGGGAAGAGGTCGACAAACTGCTGGACTGGTATTACCAAAAACGCGGCTGGACGGATGAGGGGATTCCGGCCCGGAAGACCCTGGAAGATGCCGGTCTTCCGGAGATCGCCGAGGCCCTGGAAGCGGCCGGGCTTTATTCATAATTCGGAAAAAAGGAGAATCCGCATGCTTCTCGGGCTGCATACCTACAGCTTTCATCTTCACGGAATGGGGCAGAACTGGGGCGGATACAAACTGGCCTGGGACCCGGTATGGAACATCTTCGGACTCATGAATGAAGCCAAGAAGCTGGGCCTCGACGGGTTGCACATCACCGGCGCCGACCTGGGGTCCACCGACGACGCCCGCCTGGGGGACGTCCGCCGGACCGCCGAAGAACTGGGGCTGTACCTGGAGTACAATTTTTCTCTGGATGCATCGGCCTATGACGACCGCCTGACGAATACCATGGAAGAGGGGATCGCCATCGCCGAAAAGATCGGGTCGGATATCGGCAAGATCAGCATGGACATTCACCGTCCCCATCCGGTGTGCGGATCGGCCTTTCATCCGCAGGTCATCCCTCAACTGGAGCGGATCGCTCAGAAAGCCGAAGCCGTAGCGCCTGTCGCGCAGAACGCCGGGGTCCGGCTCTGCCTCGAAAACCATACCGAGGCCTTCAGCGACGAGGTCGTCTGGGTCATTCAACGGGTCGATCATCCTTATGTGGGGGCCTGTGTGGACACCAACAACTCGCTCATGGTGGGCGAAGATCCGCTGACCGCCGTTCGCAAGCTGGCGCCCCTGGCATTTACCAACCATTTTTCCGACCACGCCATCGTCTTCGACCAGTACGGGTGCCGCATCACCGGTGTGGCCACCGGCACCGGAGATGTGGACATGAAAGCCGCCTTTCAGGCGATTCAGGCCAATCCGAACATGAAGCGGCTCAACCTGGAGGTGGAATTCGATCCCGGCGCGGACGGCCCCAATGATGCCCGGCGCCGGGAGTACGAAGCGGTGGTGGAAAGCATCCGCTTCGCCCGGGAAGAACTGGGGGTCGGAAAATGAAAGATCCATTTTGTGGCTTTGATCATCGTTTCGGCCTATCCTGAATGATGGAGGCCACCCCAGGATATTTTCCCGGGCCGGGAAGCTGTTTGAGCGACAGCGAGTTCTTGCCGGGCCGGGAAAATATCCTGGGGTGGCCGAAACGGTGATCAGGGTTCATTTTTTTTATTCACCAATCTGCTTGAAAAGGGGGAACCATGCGTAAGATCCTGACACCGGACACCGTGGACAAAACCGCCGACGCGGTGGTCATCGGCGGGGGCATTATCGGGGTGGCCACCGCCTTCTGGCTGTCCAGGGCCGGTCTGTCCACCATCGTGCTGGAGATGCGGGACGGCCTGTCCACGCTGACCACCACCGCTTCCATCGAATCCTTTCGGGCCCAGTTCACCGAACCGGCCATGGCCGCCCTGGCCCGGGAATCGATCGATGTATGGGAAAACTTCGCCGAGGTCACCGGTCTCGACGGCTATGAAATCGATCTGCATCACGGCGGGTACATGTTTTGCACCACCGAAGCGGAAAAGGTTCCCCTGATGAGGGAAACGGTGGACGAATACCATGCCGTGGGGGTGACCGACTCCGAGTTTCTGATCGGAGAGGAGGTGATCAAACGATATCCCTGGATATCCTCCGAAGTCAAGGCCGCCGCATTTCGGGCCAAGGACGGATGGTTTTCCGCCCACGAGGTAACCCAGGGCTTCGCCCGGGCCGCGGAAAACGCCAAATTCTATCTTCGCACCCGGGCCACCGGCATCGAAAAGGACGAAAAAGGGGTGTCGGCGGTGGTCACCGACCGGGGAACCATTCAGACCCGGGTGGTGGTCAATGCGGCCGGACCGTTTGCGGTCACGGTGGCCGGATGGGCCGGCATCGAGCTGCCGGTATTTCAGATGCGGCGCCAGCGGGTGTTCGTAGCCCCTCATCCCAAAATTCCTCAGGAGGCGCCGTTGACCATCGACATCGAAAACGAATCCTACTGGCGGCCGGAAACCGGCGGGGCCCTGCTGGGGTGGCACGACCCGGACGAGCCCAAGACCAAACCCCTGGAGGACCCCCAGGGAGACTGGGATTTTCCGGCCGTCAACCTGGATATGGTCTCCCGGCTGAGCCCCTTCTGGAACGAGATCATCGAAGATCTCACCAAGGACGACCTCTCGGTCTATGCCGGGCAGTATGTCCACGCCCCGGACGACCAGCCCATCATCGGGCCGGTGGAGGCGGTGCCCGGTTTTCATCTGAACTGCGCCTACTGGCCCGGGGTCATGCTCTCGGCCGCCTCCGGTCGGTGGACCGCGGATCTGATCACCGGAAAGATGAAGAATCAAGACAACCCGCTGCGCCTTTCCCGGTTCGAGGAGGGGATCTCCACGGTACGGGGGGCCCTGCTGCGGGGTCGGCATTGAGCGGCGAAAGACGTCCGGGATTCATCCTTTTCACAACATCCATCATTATCAACTCAACCAAGGAGGCATCATGAAAAAGGTAGGTATCGGTTTTACGGCGGTATTGATTTCGGTTCTGCTGATGGTCGGCGCGACCCAGGCTCTGGCCGAAGACAAGGTTCTGACGGTGGGGGTGATGGCGCCCTTTACCGGCCCCTCGGCCAAGACGGGGGATGAGTTCAAGTCGGTCAGCACCATGGCCTTCGACAACATCAACAATCAGATCGGGGACTACAAAATCGAACTGATCTGGATCGATTCCCAGTCCGACCCGGCCAAGGCGGCCAGCGCCTATGCCGAAGCGGTGGAGCGCAAGGGCATGGAGGTCGGCATCCTGAACTGGCACAGCTCGGTGGCCATTTCGGTCATGGATGTGGCGGCCCAATACAAGGTGCCCCATATCTTCGCCTTCGGCGCGGCCCCCATCATCAATGAAAAATACAACTCCGACCCCGAAAAATACCAGTACTGGTGCGGCAAGGGTTGGCCGGTGCCGGCGAAGCTGACCCTGGGCTACACCGAATGCCTTCAGAACGCCATCGACAAGGGGCTCTGGAAACCCGAAAAGAAGGTAGCCGCCATCTACGGCGAAGACACCGACTGGGGCCGAAGCCAGGGCGAGGCTCTGACCGAGGAGTTCAAAAAGATCGGCTGGGAGGTGATTTCCCAGGACTATTTCCCGCCCACCCAGACCGACTTCTATCCCCTGTTGAGCAAATGGCGAAAGGCCGGGGTATCGGCCATCGCCGGCACATCCACGTCGGCCCCGGCCATTACCGCTCTGGTGAAACAGGCCGACGAGGTAGGACTGGGCGCGGTGATCATCGCCGACGGCCTGGGCTGGGTCGGCGACTGGTACAAGCTGACCGGCAAGTCCTCCAATTACGTTCTCGACATGATCCCCACCCTCACCACCCCGGAGGCCAAAAAATGGGCCGAAATGATCGAGCAGAAATACGGCTACAAACCGAGCCCCTCCGCCTCGGGGCTGGCCTATGACTGGACCAATTTCGCCATCAAGATCCTGCAGCGGGCCAATGAAAAGCACAACGAGCTCAACCGGACCACCATTCTGGAGGTGTTTCAGACCGAAGTGGTGCCCGGCAAGCTCACCTACAGCAAGGCCGACGGAGCCCTGATCATGAACGAATACCGCTTCTCCGAATCCTCCATGCCGGACGCGGTGGTGGCCCGGGACGGATTCTACTTCCCGGTGATTCAGTATATGGACGGCGAGGGCCACATCGTCTATCCCGAAGACTGGAAAGAAAAAGATTTTCAGCCGGGCAAATAACCGCATTCAAATAATCCTGGCCATGGGGAATGGAATATTCTATGATTTTCTCATGGCCGGGATCGAACCCATTCTCAAAAATTCGTCCTCCCGTCGGCCGAACCGTAGGGAGCCGATGCGATGATGATGAAAGCCGTTTCATGAGGAAAACCCGAGCGCCGGAACTTCCGTCGCCGCTGCGCGGCTACCTGGCGGTGACCGCCGCCGCGGCCTGCTGGGGCACCTCCGGGATTTTCATCACGCTGATCATGACCGGAAGCGGCATGAGCGCCACCGCTCTGGCCTTCTGGCGGGACATCGGCACATTTCTTCTGTTTTTGACCGTCTGCGGACTTTTCCGGCGAAACGGCCTGCGGGTGCACCGGTCCGACTGGCCGTGGCTGGTCTGCATGGGGGTGAGCCTGGGGCTGTTTCATGTCAGCTGGAATCTGGGCATCCTGATCAACGGCCCCGCCGTGACAACGGTTCAGCAGGCGGCCATGCCGGTCATCGTGCTGGTGGTGGCCCGATTCGTCTGGGGCGAACGGCTCAACCGGCAAAAATTGGGGGCGGCCTTTCTCATCATCATCGGCACGGTTTTTGTATCCGGCATCTTGTCGACAGGGGGACAGCCTTTGACGGTTCACGGCCTCATCGCCGGATTCTGCGTCCCCGTGTTCTATGCCGGCTGGTCCCTGTTCGGAAAACAGGTGCGGGGGCGGTATTCCGCGGAGGTGGTGCTGACCTACGCCTTCGGCATCGCAGCCCTGGTGCTGCTGCCGTTTCAGTTTCGGATAGGCTGGCCCTGGCCGATTCCATCGAGGATCTGGCTTTGGTATGCCGGCCTGATCGGTCTGGCGACCGGCGGCGGTTTTTTCGCCTATACCTATGGGCTGGGGCATCTGCCGGCCGGTGTGGCCAGTATTCTGGTGATGACCGAAATCCTGTTTGTGTCGGTGTATGCCTTTTTTCTGCTGAACGAGATGATGACCGCCATGGAATCGGCGGGTGCGGTGCTGGTCATCGGGGGGGTTGTTCTCCTGTTTCAGCGCAGAGAAAGGCTGCCTGCGGCGGAACGGGTTCATCACCGCAACCTGAGTTCGAAACCCTATGAAGAGGAGTCCGGATCATGAAAATCATGGTGGGATATGACGGATCCAATGCGGCGCTGGATGCCCTGCGGCTGTCGATCAAACACGCCAGAGCATTCGACGCCAAGGTCGAGATCGTGCGCTCTCTGAAGGGCGGCGGAGAAGAAAAGGCGGAAAAAATCGAACTCGCCAATAGTCAACTGGCGTTTGCCGAGAAACTGCTGAAAAAAGAATCGATCCCCTGCGAAATCCATCTTCTGGTGCGGGGGATGACCCCGGGGGAAGACATGGTCCGGTTCGCCAAAGAAAAGGAAATCGACTCGATCGTCATAGGGGTGAAACGGCGATCCAAGGTGGGCAAGATGCTCTTCGGGTCCAACGCCCAATACGTGATTCTGAATGCGCCGTGTCCGGTCATTACGGTCCATTAAAGCTTTCCCGGTGTTGGTGCGGCACCGAACGGAGCAGGTGAATGGGTTTTTTCACCACCCGTGACGGATGCCGGTTGTTCTACGACATTCAGGAGGACCATGAGATGGATGGGGGGATGGAAGGGGAAACGGAATTGCCGACCGTGGTTTTTCTCAACGGCACGGCCCAGACCGCCGTCAACTGGCATCCCCAGGTCCGAGCCCTGAAAGAGCGTTTCCGGATCCTTACCTATGATGCCCGGGCCCAGGGGCGAAGCGGACCGGGGACCGAAAATCTGTCCTGGCAAACCCATGTGAATGACCTGAAGGCGCTCCTGGATGAGCTCTCCGTCGCCCGGGCCGCTCTGGTGGGCATGAGCCACGGGGCATTCATCGCCCTGGCCTTCGCCCACCGGTATCCGGAACAGGCGCACCGGCTGGTGATCTGCGGGCTCGGGGATACCCCATCCCGCCGGTCTCGACTGTACCTTCACTCCTGGGCGGAAATTCTCGCCGTCGGCGGGCTCGAAATGATGGCCCGGTCCTTCATCCCCACGGTGTTCGGGGAAGCATTCCTGCGGAAAAATCAAAAAATCATGGACAAAATCGCCTCCGCTCTGGTGCGGCGAAACAACCGAGACGCCCTGCTGACTCACCTGAACGCCTTGGCCGAATACCCCCCGGCCGCCCGATTTACACTCCCTGAAGACATCCCTCTGCTGGTGTTTTCCGGAGAAGAAGACCTGCTGGCGCCGCCGGAAAGCGCCCGGCGACTCGCAGCTCACTGCGGCGGCCGATTCGAACAGATATCAGGGGTCGGCCATTCCTTTCCGTCGGAAGCGCCGGACCGCTTTTCCGCAGGCATTGCCGCCTTTCTGTCCGCCTGAAACCGCCGATTTCATCGGTTCACCCGATAAAAAACCGGCTTTGTTCATCGGTTTCGACCAAACCGGAATAGTGGAGGCCACCCAAGGCT
>JBEPWQ010000020.1:0-26203 GCA_041642315.1 Desulfobacteraceae bacterium
TGGAATGGTGCGGATACGACGTCCAGCGGGAATACTATATCAATGACTCGGGCCGACAGATTAACACTCTCGGCCGTTCGGTTTACATGCGCTATCAGGAACAGACGGGCCGAACCATTCAGTTTCCAGAAAATTGTTATCAGGGGGATTACATCCGCGACCTGGCCGGGGAACTGACGGCCCGGCACGGAGAGGCGCTCCTGAGCATGGATGAAGACGCCGCCGTCGATATCTGCGCCCGGTATGCGGCGGATCAGATTCTCGGCGGCATTCGGAAAGATTTGACCGCCTTCAATGTTCGGTTCGATCACTGGTTCAGCGAACAGAGCCTGTACGATTCCGGCGAAGTGGAGCAGAACATTCAAAATTTCCGCGCTCAGGGGCTCATCTATGAGAAGGACGGGGCCCTCTGGTTCAAGACCTCCGAATTCGGTGATGAAAAAGACCGGGTGGTGGTTCGCGCGAACGGCCTGACCACCTATTTCGCCTCGGACATCGCCTATCATAAAGACAAGTTCGAACGGGGCTTCGACCGGGTCATCGACGTCTGGGGGGCCGATCATCACGGCTACATCCCCCGAATGACCGCCTCGATGGAAGCGGCGGGCCTGCGGCGGGATCAGTTTCAGGTCATTCTGGTCCAGCTGGTCAATCTGCTTCGGGGGGGCGAGCCGGTGGCCATGTCGAGCCGGGCCGGGGAGTTCGTCACCCTTCAGGAGGTGGTGGACGAGGTGGGCACCGACGCGGCCCGGTTTATCTTTCTGACCCGCCATCAGGACAGCAAACTCGATTTCGACCTGGAAGTAGCCAAACAGAAGACCAACGACAACCCGGTCTACTATGTCCAGTACGTCCATGCCCGAATCTCCAGCATCCTGACCAAGGCGAACGAACGGGGCGTCCCGGCGCCGAACCCTGAACAAGGCGCTCCGACCCGGCTGGATGCACCCGAAGAGATCGGTCTTTTGAAAATGATGACCCGATTTCCCGAGGTGGTGGAGACCGCCGGCCGACTGCTGGAACCGCACCGGATCACCTATTTTCTCATGGATCTGGCCTCGGGCTTTCACGCCTACTACAACAAGCACCGGGTCCTCACGGATGACCCCGATCTGACTGCCGACCGGCTCTGCCTGGTGCAGGCGATTAAAATCATCATACGAAACGGTCTTCGGTTGTTGGGGGTGTCGACACCGGAAACCATGTAAACCGCCGCGGATGAAAAACAATGCCCTGAAAACCCGGCCCTGGAAGACGACACAGACCTACCCGTATCCGGCGGAACCGCCTCCGGTGCCGAAACGGTCGGTGGGCGGCAGACTGTTGCGTGCCCTGTTGCTGATCTTCTTCGGCACCTGGATGTTCGGCCTTGGTGTGATCGTGGGCCGGGAAACGGTTCCGATCGATATTGAGCGCAATCCTCTGGCGGAGGAATTTGCCGCCCGCAAGGCGGAGGAGATGGCTGCGGACCGAAAACAGCTCGAAGAAGTGGTGGAGACCCTTCAGGAATCGGATCTCGGGTTTTATGAAGAACTGCGAAACGGCTCCACCCAGACGCAGGAATCCATCATTCCCTTTGTGAACCCGGCCAACCCCATTGAGAAGAAACCGGTAGAGACCAAACGCCCCGCGGTCAAAAAGCCCCTTGCCGCCCCAAAAATCGAGACGCCGGTTCAATCGACCCCCAAACCCGATCCACCCCTTCAGCCGGCGCCCAAGACACCCCCGAAACCGCCGCCTGAAGCCGTCGGCGGGGAGACCGGCGATTTCGCCATTCAGGTGGCCTCCTTCGGCAACCCTTTGGATGCAGAACGGCTGGTGGACCACCTGCGGGGAAACGGATACCCCAGCGCCTACCAGACCAACGAGGAGGTTCCCGGGGTCGGCATGCGGTTTCGAGTGAAGGTCGGCTTTTTTCCCAACAAATCATCGGCGGAAGGGGTATTGAGCCGACTGGTTACAGAAGAAAATCTAATGGATGCCTTTATTTTTCATCGCAAATAGCCGAAAAGGAATTCCCCTATGAAAATCACCGAGGAAGAGGTTCTCTATGTGGCGGACCTTGCCCGTCTGGATCTGGATGCGGCCGCCGTGGAGCGCTTCGCCGAGCAGATCGGCACCATTCTCGACTACATGGACAAGCTCAACGAGGTGGATACCCGAGGGGTCCGGCCCACCTCCCATGCCATTTTCCTGAACAATGCATTCCGGGAGGATAGAGAACCGGCGCACCTCGACCGGAAGGCGGCCCTGGCCAATGCACCGGAAAAAGAGGGCGGAAGCTTTTCAGTCCCCAAGGTGGTGGGGTAAGAGAGGAAAATCAAGATGAACCTGTATGAACTGACCCTGCACGATGCCCGCGACCTTCTGGACAAAAAAGAAATTTCCGCCCGGGACCTGACCCTGGCGGTCCTCAACCGAATCGAGACGGTGGACGAGCAGGTGGGGGCCTATATTACGGTGGCCAAAGAATCGGCCCTGGCCCAGGCAGATGCGGCGGACCGGATCATGGCCGAAGGCAACCCCTCTCCCCTGACCGGAATTCCCCTGGCCGTCAAGGATGTCATGTGCACCCAAGGCGTGCGGACCACCTGCGCCTCCCGAATGCTCGAAAATTTCATCCCTCCCTATGACGCCGCCGTGATTACCCGATTGAAAGCGGCCGACGCCGTCCTGGTGGGCAAAACCAACATGGACGAGTTCGCCATGGGCTCTTCCAACGAACATTCGGGTTTCCATCTCACCCGCAATCCCTGGGATTTCACCAGGATTCCCGGCGGTTCCAGTGGTGGATCGGCCGCGGCGGTGTCCGCCGACATGTGCATCGCGGCCCTGGGCTCCGACACCGGCGGCTCCATCCGCCAACCCGCCTCCCATTGCGGAGTAGTGGGGATGAAACCGACCTACGGGCGGGTCTCCCGATACGGCCTGGTGGCCTTCGCCTCCTCACTGGACCAGATCGGGCCACTGGTCAAAGACGTAACCGACTGCGCGATTCTGATGAGCGCGGTCGCCGGATATGATGCCAAAGATTCCACCTCCGTCCCGGTGGAGGTGCCGGACTATACCGCCGCCCTTCGGGAAGGATTGAAGGGTTTCCGTATCGGCCTGCCCAAGGAATATTTCGAAACCGAGGGGGTGGACCCCGAAGTGATGGCGGCAATTCGAAATGCGGTCGATAGTATCCAAGGCCTTGGCGCCGAAGTCGTTGAGGTTTCTCTGCCCCGATCGGAACATGTGGTGGCGGTTTATTACCTGATCGCCCCCTCCGAAGCCTCCTCCAACCTGGCCAGATTCGACGGAGTCAAATACGGCTACCGAGACAAGGAGCAGACCACCCTGATGGAGATGTACCGAAGCACCCGGTCGCAAGGGTTCGGTTCCGAGGTCCAGCGCCGGATTATTCTGGGCACCTACGCCCTGTCCGCCGGCTATTATGATGCCTATTACGGCAAGGCGTCCCAGGTCCGCACCCTGATTATGGAGGATTTCAGAACGGCTTTTGAAGC
Source organism: Desulfobacteraceae bacterium (assembly GCA_041642315.1). Classification (GTDB taxonomy): domain Bacteria; phylum Desulfobacterota; class Desulfobacteria; order Desulfobacterales; family Desulfococcaceae; genus JAABSQ01. The sequence goes on from JBEPWQ010000020.1 coordinate 3,510, forward strand.
CTGCGACGCCATTCTGGCCCCGGTGGCCCCGTCCCCGGCCTTCAAAATCGGGGAGAAGACGGACGACCCGCTGACCATGTATCTTTCCGATATCTTCACTCTGTCGGCCAACCTGGCGGGGATTCCGGGAATGTCGGTCCCCTGCGGGTTCTCCGGGGCGGGCCTTCCCATCGGGCTTCAGATTCTGGGCAGCCATTTTCAGGAAGAAATCCTGCTTCGGGTGGCCTATAATTTTGAACAGGCCACCGATTTTCATACCCGAAAGCCGGCTCTGTAGATCCTGGTGTCGGCCCGTATTCGGGCCGACCTCACCCCAGCCTGAGAGGAATTACCATGATTCGACACCTGGTATTATTTAAGTTCAAACCCGACACCCGAGCGGATCAGATCGCCGACCTGAGGGGCCGACTGGAGGCCCTCCCCGGCGTGATCCCGGAAATCAAAGGATATGAGTTCGGACAAAACATCGCACGAACCGACAGATCCTATGATTTCGCCCTTTATTCCACCTTTGAAGATCTTGATGGACTGCAACGGTACCAGACACATGCCAGCCACCTGGCGGCCCTGGAGCTGATCAAATCCATCTGCGCCGACATTCGGGCAGTCGACTACGAAGTCCAAGGAGAACGGCCATGACTCTGTACTCCAAAGGCGAAGATCTTCGAAAGGCGGTCCGCTGGATCTCCGAGGAGCGCAAATACGGCCCCGAAAAAAAAATCAAGGCGCTGGTGCGAAAAGCGGTGGAGAGATTCAACCTCTCCCCGAAAGACGCCGAATTCCTGGACCGGTTTGTTCAGGATGAGAAGAACCTGGACGTCTGAACATGACCCGGATTCGCATCCTGCCCGAAATCCTCTCCAATAAAATTGCGGCGGGGGAGGTGGTGGAACGGCCCGCGTCGGTGATCAAAGAGCTCTTGGAAAACGCCCTGGACGCCGGCGCCACCCGCATAATGATCGATGTGGAAAGGGGGGGGCGGTCTCTCATTCAGGTCTCCGACAACGGCTGCGGCATGGGATGGGACGACGCCCTGCTGGCCATTGAGCGATACGCCACCAGCAAAATCCACCAGGACCCGGATCTCTTCCGCATCCGCACACTCGGGTTTCGGGGAGAAGCCCTTCCCAGCATCGCCGCGGTATCCCGTTTCATCCTGGAAACCCGGGAGAAGAGCGCCGCCGCCGGCACCCGCCTCGAAATCGAAGGGGGTAAACTCAAAAACGTTTCGGAGGTGGGCGCACCGGTGGGCACACTGGTGACCATTCGGGGGCTTTTTTTCAATACCCCGGCCCGCCGGAAGTTTCTCAAGACGATCAATACCGAAATGGGCCATATCGGGGATACGGTGGCCTCCATCGCTCTGGGATGGCCCGGAGTCGGGTTTCGCCTGCGCCACAATGATCGATCCGTCAAAAGCTGGACTGCGGTATCCGACCCGGCCGAACGCGCAGCCGACATTCTGGGCCGAGAGCTGCGAAAAGCGCTCCATCCTGTCGAATCCGAGACAGACGCCGCGGCCCTCACCGGCTGGATCGCTTCCCCCCGGCACACCCGGTCCACCTCCCGATCCATCTATCTGTACGTCAACGGCCGATATGTTCGAGACAGGGTCATCCAGCACGCCCTGTTTGCCGGATATGCCGGGCGGATCATGAAGGGATCCTTTCCGGTGGCGGTGCTGTTTCTGCGGGTCCCCCCGGACCAGGTGGACGTCAATGTGCATCCCACCAAACACGAGGTCCGCTTTCTTCGGCAAAAGGAGGTCCATGAGGCGGTGGTGGATGCCGTCGGCCAAGCCCTGAAAAAGGCGGACAGGGCCAAATGGAAACCCCGAAAAACCGAAACGGACCTCGCCCCGGTACCCGAAATCGAAGACACCGAGCCGGCCGCGCCTTCGGAGAAACCGGCTTCCCCCCCCCGGAATCCGGTTCAGATATCCGAGCCGGCCCAGCCCTATATTTCACTGGAACCGCTTCCCCGCGCCCTTCCACTCCCGGAAATCAAGGAACCGCAGCCCTCTTCGCAACCGAAAACATCCGCTCCACAAAAGCCGCTCTGGCAGGCCCGCAAGTTCGGGGATCTGAAAATCATCGGTCAGGGGCTCGGCACCTACATCCTTTGTGAATCGGAAAACGGTCTGGTGCTCATCGATCAGCATGCGGCCCATGAACGGGTGCTGTTCGAGGAGTTGAAACACCGGGCGCCGGGGCTTCGAAAATTCGCCCAGCGGCTCTTGGTTCCCGAATCCCTGGACGTGAGCTATCGGGAAGCGGAAACCCTGGAACGGCTCACTCCCCGATTCCGGGAAATGGGAATCGACATCGAGCCCTTCGGCGGAAACACCTATGTGGTCAAGACGGTGCCGACGGAATGGGCCCACAGACCGGCGGAACCCATGCTCCGAGAAATCCTTGAAAAAATTCTCGAGATCGGGGTCGATGTCGATCTGGACCGGGCCGCAGAGGAATGCCTCATGGTGATGGCCTGCCACGGGGCCATTCGGGCTCACCAATCCCTGGATGACCGGCAGATTCGGGAATTACTGCACCAGATGGACCGGTGCGACAACCCCTCCCACTGTCCCCACGGCCGCCCCACATGGATTCGCTGGAGCGGCCGTTTTCTGGAAAAATCCTTCCGAAGGATCGTCTGAAGATTCCTCCTCCGGTGCGTGGGGTGTTATCTCCTGAAAACGCTTGCGCCGGAAACCGGGAATATGCTATGAAGCGAAAGTTCGTTTACGAACAAAAATAATTTTCCCCTTACTTGCGGCCGAGCGTTCGCTCATTATGCCCGGTCCGGTAATCGATCGAAAAGGAGGTGATATCCGCCCGCATCAATGCCACCAGCGTAAGGTCTGTTTTGCAGCAGGACGACACATTAGGTTAATCTGATTCTCAAGACCAAGAGGAGAAAAAAGATGAAAATGAAAGGTTTATGGGTGGGTATGATCATCCTGACGGCAAGCCTTTGCCTGACCGCGCCGGCCTTCGGCCAATCCTCTGGAACGGAGCAGGAACTCGAAGAAACTGTGGGGATTGTCGACGACATCACCGAAGAGGTTCTCACCGGCCCCAATGACATGAACCCGGAAAAGATCCTGGGACCCGGCGGGGTCGCCCTCAGCACCGAAGGGGATCTCCTGATGAGTTTCGGCGCCACCGTACGGTTTATCCCCACCGCCGAGTCCGATTGGGATTTCGGGTTGGAAGACGAGGTGCCCGGCTATTTCAATACCCAGCCCTTGAGCGGCTTTCTGGGAGCGTCTCTGGACACGGCCACATCCGTCAATCAAGTCTACCTTCAATCCCTGGCGCTGAACACCGCCATCACCGAAAGCAACGCCGCCACGATCGCCGCCTTCAATGATTTTGCAAACTCCCTCTACACGGCCGATGAACTGACCACCATTCCTCAGGTATCCCGGTTCGCCGGTGGTGTAGCCTCGATTCAGGACCTGGGAAATACGGTCGGCAATAATGCCCAGGCCGCTTTCTTTTCCGGCGTCGCCGCGGGGGGTGCCGCCGGCGGAGTGGCCGCCCTGAATGGCGCCGCCACCCAGGCCGAGCAGAGAGCCGCTGCGGCAGCCGCGGCAGCCGCCGCCAATCCCGGTAATCCGGCCCTTCAGCAGCAGGCGGCCGGGGCCGCCGGCGCGGCTGCGGGCCTGAGAGCGGCAGCCAATGCGGTGGTCGCCGATCCCGATGCCGCGGCCAATGTGAATACCATCGCCAACGCCACCACCATTGAAGCCATGGTCCAGGGTGCCGGTCTGGTTCAGAACGCCGAAGACCTGGCCGCCGGTGTAGCGCAACAGATCGATCGGAATCCCTCAGCCGGCGCCGGTGATCTCGGCGCCAGCATCGCCGGTCTTTCGGCTCAGAAGGCGATGGTGGACGGGTTCGACGCCTTTTTTCTGGCCGATACCTTTTTGAAGACCCACTCCAATGAAAGCGGCAGCGTCAACGACAGCTATATTCGAAATGAAACCAAGATGTATTTCAATGCCATGCCCCGGGACAAGAAGTGGAGTTTTTACGGTGCTCTGGAATTCGACAGACCCATCGACACGGAGACGGTGGACAACCGAGGCGGTCGAACCGATGGTTCCAGCAACTTCGGACTGGAGCGGCTCAATGCCAGCATAGAACTGGTGGAAAACCTGAGGCTTCACGCCGGGTGGGACGTATGGGGTCTGGATATCATCGAGGCCGGCTCCATGGTCTACGGCGACGACAACCCCGGTTTCTGGATCAGAGGAGATTATAACCCGTATGATTTCTCCATCGCCTGGCTCAAGCTGGAAGAAAATGATTTTCAGATCGAGGCCACAGACCACAATGAGGCCGCGGATGAAGACCGGGACCTGATCGCCGGATACTTCGATTATTTCATTCCGAATACGCTCAATGACAAAATCCGCGTTTTCGCCGCCTGGGACCGGATTCGCAATGCCCCCTCTCTCGATCTCACCGGCGCCATCGCCAACGGGGCGGGGCTGGCCGATTTTGCCGGCATCTACGGCAACAACGGTATCATCGGTACCGAAGCATCCGCTCCCGAAACCGATGCCTATACGATCGGCGGATATTACCTTGGAACCTTCAATATTTTCGAACTCATGGTGGAAGGAGCCTATAAGTTCGGTTCAGCCGATAATACCGGCCTTCAGGGCGTGGACAACGGCGTCGATATCATTCAATACAACGATTTCGATATTTCCTCCTATGCCTTCGCCGCGGATTTAGGAGTCGAACTGAAGGACCTGGTGGGATGGCACAGCCTCAAACCGCATGTCGGATATATGTATACCTCCGGCGATGACGACCCGAATGACGACAAACTCGAGGGGTTTTCCGGGATCACCAATGCCCAGCGCTTTTCAAGATTCTGGGGCGGAGAAAACACCATTATCGGCGACAGCAACTTCGTTCTGGGCACCGCCCTCTACGGCTACGTACCGGAATATTACGGCAACGGCACCCCGGTCTTCGTGGGCGGCCTGCAGAATGCGGTGGGCACCGGCAACGGGCGCGGCGACAACCCGGGGACCCAGATGATCAGTGTGGGCATCACCATGCGGCCCATGATCTATCTGATCTACCGGACCAATGTGAATATGTTCTGGTGGAACGAAGACTTTTATGTGGCCAACATGGTTGACCCCATCACCATCACCGCGGCGGGCCTGCAGAAGACCCCGTATACCAAGGTGGATGCCGGTTATGTAGGCACCGAATGGAACAATGAAATCACGCTGGCCCTCAGTAAAAACATGTTCGTGAAAGGGCAGGCGGCGTTGTATTTTCCGGGAGACGGCATTGAAGAGGTCACGGCAGCGCTTTCCGGCGGCGAGGAAACGGACGAAATCGCCACCCGCCTGGCCATGGAGCTGATCTGGAATTTCTGATCGGTGAATCGGCGGGCTTTCTCACCCATCAGGGTCGGCTGATGCCGGCCCTGATTTTGTTTTATTTGGACAGCATGGCACGCATCATGTCTCCGGCGTTTTCCGCGTGGTCCGCGATGGAGCCGAGGGTTTCAGCCAGCCGAATCATATGAAATACGGTTACCGCGTCCGATTCGGCCAGATCAAAAATTTTTCTTTTGACCAGGTGTTCGGCCCGGTCGGCCTCGTGCTCCTGCTTTCGAATATTCCGGATGATTTCCTTGACGATCTTGCGCTGTTTTTCTGAATAATTCTTGAAATATTTCCGTGCTTCGGCTACCATTCGGCTTAACTCTTCAATGGGATCGATCGCCGAATCGATGAGGAGCAGGAATTCCTTTTGAAGCGCCTCCGGTATTCCAGGCTCCTCGCGATAGGAAATCCAGTCCAGGGAATCCTCCAGAGCGTCAAGCACACTGTCCTGTTCTCTCAGATAGCGAAACAGCTGAAATTTATCCATCGGCATGAAGGTGCCCACCGGAATATGGCCCCGAATCCGCCGTTTAACGGCGTCGGCCTCGTTTTCCAGCCGAATGACCTCCTCTCGAAGCCCTTCAAAGGATTTACAGTCATGGACCATATGACACTCGATGGCATGCTGAAAAACCCAGGCACATTCCTTGACTTTTTCCGCATGCTCCTGAAGCCCGTCAAAGGGGGAGGTCATAAACATCGATAGAAAGGGAATACGCATCTGCTGACTCCTTGATTAACGTCTCTTATACATCACTATAAAACATACTGAAGGAATATGAAAAGGCCCATGCTGGTCAGAGCGGCGACCGGAACGGTCAATACCCAGTAGAGCATGATCTGAAGGATGATTTTGAAATTGACCGCCTCGAATCCGTGGGCGAGCCCGACCCCCATAACCCCGCCGACGGCGGCGTGGGTGGTGGAGACCGGAAGCCCCAGCTTGGAGGCCAGAAGCACTGTGGTGGCCGCTGAGAAATCGACGGAAAAGCCCCGGGTGTTGGTCAAAGTGGTGATCTTGTGCCCGATGGTATCCATGACCCGGTACCCGGCCATGGCGATACCGAAAGCGATCCCCAGTCCACCGAACAGCAGCAGAAACAGAGGCACCGGCACCATGGCACCGATGGACCCGGTGGTGACGATAAAATAGATCACCGCCAGCGGGCCGACGGCATTGGCCACATCATTGGCCCCCTGGGCCAGCGCCACATAGCAGGAGGTTCCGATCTGAATGCGACGGAAAATCTCCTCCACTCCGTTTTGGGCATTCCGCCCGACAAAACGTTTCAGGAGAACACCCCCCGCAATTCCGCCCAGTACCGCCAAAGCCGCAGCGATCAGAAGCGCCTCAACAGGGGACAGGGCCAGGGTCTTGCCCAACGGAGTTTTGAACAAAAAGGAGAGAATCACCACAAACAGAGTGAGCCCGATAAAAAAAGGCGAGAGGGCGAGCCCCCGTGCAAAGGCCTCCTTTTTGGACAGGATCAACTTGACAATCGACTTGAAAGTCAGAAACGAGATGATCAAACTGAAAACCGGAGAAATTACCCAGCTCAACACCACCGCACCGAGTTTGGTCCAGTTGATGACCGAGACCCCTCCCGCCATGATGCCGAAACCGATCATGGCCCCGACAATGGAATGGGTGGTGGATACCGGAAGGGATTTCCAGGTGGCGAAGGAAATCCAGAAAGCCGCTGCCAGCAGGGCAGACAGGGCCCCGATCATCGCCAATTGAGGATCCGAAAGGATCTGGGTGGACACGATTCCCTTTCGAATGGTGTTGGTGACATGGGAGCCGATAAAGGTGGCTCCGACAACGTTGAGAATGCCCGCGATAAAAACCGCCTGGCGGATCGTGATCGCCTTGGCGCCCACGGCCGAAGCCATGGAATTGGCCACGTCGTTGGCCCCGATGTTCCAGGCCATGTAAAAGCCGAAAATATAACCGATGATCAAAACCGAATAGTTCGCAGTCATCATATCCTATGGAAATCGAACGAATTAGAAAACAGCGGGACATCAGACTCGACTCCAACGGCCGGGACGGGTCTAACCGAAAATTTGGGTGCTTGTAATGTGAGAACTCGGTTCCGTCAACCCCTTTCTGAAACCCGCGGTCCGGTTGAAAGGATGGGAGGATCAATTCTCATATACAAAAGGAATGTTTTGCACTTGCTCGACGGCTCTGATAAGAGAGCAGGTTTTATCGCGCGCACTTGCAATGAACGATCAATGGAAAAACTAGACAAAAAAGTCTTCGGGACCCTGTTTTTCTCTCTGTTTATCACCATCACCGGTGTGGGTATTGTGGTCCCGCTGCTGCCGGTCTTCGCCCATGATCTGGGCGCAAGCGGCCTCTATATCGGTCTGATCTACGGCTCCTTTTCCCTGTCCCGAACTGTGTTCCTTCCTTACTTCGGCAGGCGGTCGGACCGGCAGGGTCGAAAACCGTTCATCGTCCTCGGGCTTCTGGGGTATTCACTGATCTCCTTTGCCTTTATCTCCGCCACCAGCGTGGAAATGCTGATCGCCATCCGATTTGTGCAGGGCATCGCCTCTGCCATGATCATGCCGGTGGCTCAGGCCTACATCGGCGATATCACCACCGAAAACCGAGAAGGGTTCACCATGGGCCTGTTCAACATGTCCGTCTTCATCGGCCTCAGCCTCGGCCCGCTGATCGGGGGAGTGCTCAACGATCGGTTCAACCTGCAGACAGCATTCATCTCCATGGGTATTTTGTCCCTTTTCGGGTTTTTCCTGAGCCTGATTTTCCTCCCTCCCGCCCGATCCGAGCAGGTAGTCGCCCAGGCCAAGCTTCCGGTTGCTTGGCGGCTTCTTCTCAAAGATCGGACCATCGACGGCATCTGCCTTTTCCGGCTGGTCTATACCGCCTGCATCGGTATGATCTGGGGATTTCTTCCGGTCTATGCGGATGCCGAGTTTTCCCTTTCCAGTTCCGCAACCGGGATACTGGTCATGCTCGGGGTGCTCACCGCCGGCATTCTTCAGACCCCTATGGGCTATCTGGCCGACCGCCGGAACAAACGGGTGATGATCGTTGCAGGCGGATTGATCATCGCAGTTGCCATGCTCCTTTTCCAGTGGTCTTTGAGCTTTCGGGATCTTTTCCTGGCCAATGTGGTATTCGGGGTGGGTGGCAGCCTTTCCATGGCCCCGCTGATGGCCATCGCGGTCCAAAAAGGGACTCAGAAAGGAGCCATGGGTGCCGTTATGGCGCTTCTGACCATGTCTCACAGCTCGGGAATGCTGCTGGGGGCCTTTATCGCGGGGCTGATGATGGATCTCTTCGCTCTGCGTCAGATTTTTTTCTTTGGTGCATGGATGATGCTCACGGGGGTCATACTCTTTTTTGTTTTCACGATACCTTCGAAAAACCCCGCGGAAATAGAGTGAATCGGTCAAGATTAGCCGAAGCGGGAGCGAGGAGAAAAATGCACCGGGCTTTCAAAGGAGCTATGAAGAACGCTTTCGGTGCTTCTTCTTGTGCGTGAATTTGGATTTGAGTTTTTTCAGTGCCCTTTTCTCCCTCTCTTGGGATAGTTTCCGTTTAATATCTTCCCGATACCTCATGATGGCCTTCAGGGAAATGAAATAGCCGACGGCCGCCACCGGCATTCCCAGCAGAATGCCGCCGACCGTCAAGACGCCGATGATCTCCGGGGCTTTTTTCAGAATGACCAAAAGGATGTGCTGATCCAGATTGGAGACGAAGTGGATCTTCTCAAGACCGATGACCTTAGCCCCCACATAATAGGTCATGCCGTAAAGAACCGGCGCGGTCATCGGATTGCTGATCCAAACGGCAATGCCGGCGGCAAATTTGTTATACCCGAGAAGGGCCGCCAGGAAGACGGCCAGGGCCATATGCAGCCCCATGAAAGGCGACATCCCGATGAACATCCCCAGGGCGAATCCCATGGCGATTTCATGGGGAGAGCCGCGGATTTTCAGGAATCGCTCATAATATTTCTTGACCCACGACAAAATTCGATTGAATCGGTTGCTTTTGGGCTCCTGATGCTGCTGCATTTCACTCGCAAAAAAAGTATCGTTGAACTTTATCGAAGGCCGATCACGGCCGCAAACCGGCCCGTGGCGGTTTCTCCCCGATACGAAAAAAAAAGGTCGGTCCGGCACCGGGTGCACAGACCGCTTTGCCGAATGTTCTCGGCCGGAACCCCGGCCTCGCGCAGTTGATCCCGGCTGATGGTCCAGAAGTCGAAATGATCCCGGTCATCCTTATACCCCCAGAAATCCGTGGGAATCTCCCGCCGGTAGTCAATAAACTCGGCGCAGCAGGGGCCCAGAGAAGGACCGATGCCGGCGTGGATGTAAGCGGGCGTGCAGTCGAACCGACGGACCATTTCCCGCACCGTTTCCCCAAGTATATTCCGGATGCTGCCGCGCCAGCCGGAATGGACATCGGCCACCACGTTCCGGTCGGTCCCATACAGCAGAACCGCCTGACAATCGGCCACTTGAATGGCGAGGTTCCGCCCCGGAATATCCGTGATCAGGGCATCTCCTGTAAGATTTTTTAAAATCGGATTTTGCACAACCTCCTTTCGAGACAGCGATACCACATCCGTGCCATGCACCTGATGGATGTAGATCGATTCTACGCTTCCCATGCATTGAGCAATCAGCGTACGGTTGCGGCGGACCCGGTCTTCCGCATCCCCGATGCCTCGGCCGACATTGAGGCTGTGGAAGGGGTGATCGCTGCACCCGCCCCGCCTGGCGAACACCCCGTGGCGAACGGCTGAAAACCGGGCCAGGTGCGGAAACTGAAGGTAAATCACCCCATTTTTCTCTTTGTATAGCATCCCCCGGCTCGATTCTATTTTATTAAGGATTCAGAATTGAAAAATACCGATACACTATAATTGAACTCGGAAACGGGTGTCAATCGGCCACTCAGAGACGGCACGTTTCCGATTCACCCTTCACTCCCGGCACATTTCAGAGTCGGGTTCACCGGAGAAAGAAATCGAAAATCCTTGAGGGTTGATTCAAAACCTGGCATATATTAGCATTTTGCCGCTTTGGCAACTTAAAATAAATGGTTTCAACATTTCACCCATTACGATTTACGATGTCGACCATAGAACAATTCAGCCCCATCATCCGATCCGATTTTGAAAATCGAGAGTTCCTTTCGGACGTCTCCCTGTTGTTCATTTCGATCATCTGGGGCAGCACTTTCATCATCGTCAAACAGGCCATCGCGGATATTCCCGCCTTTGCCTTTCTGACCCTCCGTTTCGGTCTGGCGTTTTCACTGTTGATCTTTATCTGCTTTCGTCGGCTGAAACATCTCAGCCTGAGAATGCTGCTGGATGGGGGGTTGCTTGGCGCGGCACTGTTCATGGCTTTTTCCAGCCAGACCCTGGCTCTCAAGCATACCCCGGCATCCGTGGTGGCTTTTGTCACCGGACTCTATGTCATTTTCGTCCCCATCCTGTCCTCTCTTTGCATAAAAAAAATTCCCAGCCCTTATTCCGTCGCCGGGGTTCTACTGTCCGGGGTCGGCCTGGGGCTGATCACTTTGAACGGAACGATCGGCCTCTCCTCGGGGGAGGTGCTCGCACTCCTGAGCGCTCTGTTTTGTTCCATTCATATCATTTTGACCGATGTCTTCTCCCGAAAGCATGACACGTACCTGCTGACCACCATTCAAATCGGCACCACATTTCTGCTGTCCGCCATCATATCCGTTGGTTTCGACCCGCTCACGTTACCCGGGTACTGGAATCCGCAGTTGGTGCTGGCCGTCGCTTTAACCGGCATTCTCGCCACCGTAGTCGGGTTTTTCGTTCAGACGGGCGTGCAGCGATTCACCACCCCCACCAAGGCCGCAATTATTTTCTGCATGGAACCGGTCTCTTCCATATTTTTCAGCTATATGATCGGTGGAGAATTACTGGCCGCTCGCCAATACCTGGGCGCGACTCTGATCCTCGGAGCAATGCTGTCCGCTGAAATCGGAACCTATTTTCAAATCAAATCAAAGCGCTTGTGGGGCGGGAATCCGAAGAAATGACTTCCAACAATATCCCTGAATACTGTTTTTTTTTCTTGCATTTCTTGACGTTATCCGATAAGGCATTACAGGTTTACTATTGAAAAATGGATATGATATAAGATTTACGTTATATTTGAAATTTTTTCAGAATACTATGACCGTAAAGGTAGGAGGTGCAGGATAGCTAGACCACTCAAACCGGATAAGACCAATATCAATCATCAAATTAAGGCCAAAGAGGTTCGGGTTATTGATCCGGACGGCAATCAGGTCGGCGTCGTGCCGACCGACAAAGCCCTTGCAACGGCAACCGATTTCGGGCTTGATTTAGTGGAGGTATCTCCCAATGCCAGTCCACCGGTCTGCAAAATCATGGATTACGGACGTTATAAGTACGAGCAGACCAAAAAGACCCAGGAAGCCAAGAAAAAGCAGAGTACCTTTCAGGTCAAGGAGATCAAGATTCGCCCCAAGACCGGTGACCATGATCTCAACACCAAGATCGGCCATATTCGAAAGTTCATCGACAAAAAGGATAAGGTCAAGGTCACCTGCATGTTCCGAGGTCGGGAAATAACCCTGACGGATCAGGCAAGAGATCTGCTTCAGCGGATTGCGGAAGAAGTGGAGGATATCGCCGTGGTGGAGCAATTTCCAAAATTCGAGGGTCGCACCATGATGATGATTTTGGCACCGAAATAAGGGCACACCGTCGGTTTCAGCCGACACCCTCCTGCGTAATGTAAGGATATAGATTCGACCAGCGTGTAGACGGATTACAGTAAAGGTTTTCCGATGGTGGCGTGTGCGCCTGCCGAACGGCGCCCACGCCATCTATTATTTTAGATCGAGGCCGGCGCATAAAGGGAGTCTTCTCCCTTTTTTTTCATGCCCTCGGCATGCGGAACAAAGTGAATTCATAGGTACCACCGACGACAGGGAGTCAACATTATGCCTAAATTAAAGACCAATCGTGGCGCAGCCAAACGCTTTAAGAAGACGGGAACCGGAAAATTCGTGTATCGGAAATCCCATGCCAACCACATCCTGACCAAGAAGACCCGGAAAAGAAAGCGAGCCTTGCGGCAGGACAACATTGTGGACAAGAGCAATCAGAGAGAACTCACACTGCTCTTGCCCTATGCATAACCCCCAAGCGTAACCATCGGTAAAACCGATACCCGCGAAACGAGGAGACAGTATCATGCGTATCAAAAGAGGTTATAAGGCGAGAAGACGTCGAAAAAAGGTGTTGAAACTGGCCAAAGGTTTTCGAGGCGGCCGCAGCAAGCTGTTCCGCACCGCCGCCGATTCGGTGGACAAGGCCCTGATGTATGCCTATCGGGACCGAAAGGTTCGCAAGCGGGATTTCAGAAGACTCTGGATTGCCCGCATCAATGCGGCGGCCCGGATGAACGACCTTAGCTACAGCAAGTTCATCCATGGCCTGAAACAGGCGAATGTAGATCTGGACCGTAAGGTTCTGGCCGAACTGGCCGTGTCCGACCCGGCCGGGTTCTCTAAAATCGCCCAACTGGCCGCCGCCCAAGCGTAGTTTTGTAGAAGATTCATAAAGAACGGATGGCTGAATCGGGAGTATCCGTGGAAAAGCATATCGAACAGATCAGAATCGAGGCGTTTCAAGAACTGGGTGAGGCCTCGAACCCGGAACAAATCAAGGAATTTTCCGTACGCTACCTGGGGCGCAAGGGGGCCATTACCCGGTTCCTGAGAAATATTTCCGGATTGCCACCGGAAGAACGCCCCGAAGCGGGCCGGCGGGCCAATGAAGTGAAAAAGGAGCTGGACGCGGCCGTTAAATCGGCGCTGGCGGCGGCGGAATCCGGTCCACCCGCGGCCGAGGACCGAATCGATGTTTCGCTTCCCGGCCGAACCCCGCCCCGGGGCCATCTCCATCCCCTCACCCGGATCACCCGGGAAATCTGCGACATCTTTACCCGTCTCGGATTCGATGTGGCGGAAGGGCCGGAGGTCGAGAGCGATTATTATAATTTCGAAGCGCTCAATATCCCCAAGAACCACCCGGCCCGGGACATGCAGGACACCTTTTACATCTCCGACAACATCGTCCTGCGGACCCAGACCTCGCCCATGCAGATCCGGGTGATGGAAAATTCCGCCCCGCCGGTGCGGATCATCGCGCCCGGCAAAGTCTACCGGTGCGACTCCGATCTGACCCACACCCCCATGTTTCATCAGGTGGAAGGGCTTCTGGTGGATGAAAAGGTCAGCTTCGGGGATCTGAAGGGGATTCTGACCACCTTCGTTCATCAGATCTTCGACCCGGAGACCTCCCTCCGGTTTCGCCCCAGCTTTTTCCCCTTTACCGAGCCCAGCGCAGAGGTGGACATTCTATGTGTCATGTGCCGGGGAAAAGGATGTCGGGTCTGCTCCCACACCGGCTGGCTGGAAGTGCTCGGCTCCGGCATGGTCCACCCGGCCGTATTTGAAAATGTCGGGTACGACACCAGCCGCTATACCGGCTTCGCCTTCGGCATGGGGGTGGAACGGATCGCCATGCTCAAGTACGGCATTGACGACATCCGAAAATATTTCGAAAATGATTTCAGGTTCTTGAGGCAGTTTTAAAATGAAAGTCAGTCTCAGCTGGTTATCCCAATACCTGCCGGTGGAAATGACGGTGGCCGATATCGCCGAGGCCCTGACCATGGCCGGTCTGGAGGTCGATTCGGTCTTCGACCGGTACGCCTATTTGAAAACCGTCCGTGTGGGCCGGGTGGCGGCGGTGCATCCCCATCCCAATGCCGACAAGCTGAAGCTCTGCGATGTGACCATCGGAGACCGTACCCATCGCGTGGTCTGCGGCGCCCCCAACGTGCGGCCGGATATGCTGGCGCCCCTGGCCCTGCCCGGCACTCTTTTTCCGAATGGGCTCCTGCTGGAGCAGAGCGTGATTCGGGGCCAGACCTCCGAAGGGATGCTCTGCAGCGAAGGCGAACTGGAGCTGGGGCCGGATCGCAGCGGGATCATGGACCTAAATCCCGAACTGGCCGTGGGAATTCCGTTGACCGAGGCCTTGAACCTTCATGATCCGGTCATCGAAATCGATTTGACCCCCAACCGACCCGACTGCCTCAGCCTGCTGGGCATCGCCCGAGAGGTCGCGGCCATCCAAAAAAACAGGGTTACCTATCCGGAGGAACGGCTTTCAGGGGATACGGGTGAGATCACCGAAAAAACTTCGGTCACCATCGAAGACCCGGGCCACTGCCCTCGGTACGCCGCCCGACTGGTGGAGGGGATCACCATCGGCCCGTCCCCCTTCTGGCTCCAGGACCGGCTGCTGTCGGTGGGGCTTCGCCCCATCAACAACATCGTCGACATCACCAACTTCGTCATGATGGAGACCGGTCAGCCCCTGCACGCCTTCGATTTCGACCACCTGGAAGAAAATCGAATCGTGATCCGAACCGCCGATGAAGGGGAAAAATTCACCACACTGGACGGCAAGGAGCGCATCCTGGCCTCGGACATGCTCATGATCTGCGACGGCAAAAAACCGGTGGCGGTGGGCGGGGTTATGGGCGGTCTCAACTCCGAAATCGAAAACACCACCACCCGGGTGCTCATCGAGAGCGCCTATTTCGATCCGGTCAGCATTCGACGAACCGCCAAGCGGCTGGGTCTCGGAACCGACGCCTCCCACCGCTTCGAACGGGGGGTGGACCCGGACGGCACCCTCACGGCACTGGACCGGGCGGCCCGTCTTATGGTGGAGATCGGGGGCGGGGTTCTGGTGGACGGACTCATCGATGAGCGGCCGAAGATAATTGAAAACCGCCCGGTCACCCTGAGTGTCTCCCGCACCAACCGTGTGCTCGGACTCGAGCTGGATGCGGATCAGATCGCCGATCTACTTCGGTCCATCGAATTCGGCGTTGAAAAGGAAGGGTCGAATGCCCTTAAGGTGACCGTCCCCTCTTTCCGGGTGGATGTGACCCGATCCGAAGATCTGATGGAGGAGGTGGCCCGCCTCTGGGGCTACAACCGAATACCGGTCACCTCGCCGGCCATGCCGGCGGAGGCGGTCCGGCCCACACGGAGGATGACCGCCCGCAACCGGATCAAGGACCTGATGGCCGGATACGGTTTTGCCGAAGCCGTCAATTACAGCTTTATCGATCGGGGCGCCTGCGACAAACTGCAGCTGAAGCAAGACGATCCCCGACGGCGACTGCTGGAGATTCTGAATCCTTTGACCGAAGAACAGACGGTCATGCGCACCTCTCTCATCCCCGGGCTCCTGGAGGCCATGGGCCGGAACCTGGCCTGGCAGATGCGAAACCTGCGGGTTTTTGAGGTCGGCAATACCTTCATCAGCAACGGCCGGGAGGCATTGCCGGACGAGACCGAAATGATGGCGGGGCTGCTGACCGGAACCATACATGAAGGGGCCTGGCATACCGAAGAGCGGCCGGCGGACTTTTTCGACCTGAAGGGGAATATCGAGGCGCTTCTGAACGCACTGTCCATTCCCGACCTTCGATTCACCGCCATGGACGACAAGGACTGTTCCTACACCCGGCCCGGCTACACCGCTCGAATCCTCGCTGGCGATCAGGCTCTTGGGCTGTTGGGAGAGGTTCATCCCGCGACCCTGAAGGCCTACGATCTCAAACAGACCGCCTTTATCGTCGAATTGAATCTGGATCGTCTTATCCCATTGATCTCCGATGAGAAACAGGGCCGGCCCATTCCCCGCTTCCCCTCGGTGGCCCGAGACATCACGATCATTGTGGATCGTTCCGTCGAAGCGGATGATCTCCTTCGAAGCGTGCTGGAGATGGATGAAGAACTGGTGGAAGACATATCCCTGTTCGATCTCTATGAAGGGGAAAATATCCCCCGGGGAAGAAAAAGCGTCTCCTTCCGGATCATCTATCGCTCCGCCCATGAGACCCTCGAAGACGAGGCGGTAACCGGCATCCATCAGCGGATTTCGGACATGCTGCTGAAGAAGTATAACGCGGCGTTTCCGACATAAATCGAACATCCATCCACCGCCTGACATCCCAGGCGGTGGATTCTTTCTCTTCCTTTCTTTCGTCCGATAAGACCCATTTCGCGGATTTCCTCTATCACAGGCCATTTCCGCTTGCTATTTTTCCCCAACGAGGATACATGTTTTCTCGCTGATACGACTTTCATTCAAAGAATTCAGGGGTATGGTTTCAACACTCTCTTCCTTTTTCGGACTCTTCACCGCCGTATTCATCATGCTCATGGGAGTGGGATCTTTAAGCACCCTGCTGAGCCTGCGGATGACGATGGCCGGTTTTTCAGCCCAGCTGACCGGCCTGATTATGGCAGCGTATTTTCTCGGGCTCGTGATCGGCTCATTCATTTGCCAGCCCCTGATTCACCGGATCGGTCACATCCGCTCCTTTGCCGCATTCGCCGCTTTGGCCACGGCGGCGGTCATGATGCACGGTCTTTACTTATCCGCTCTCTTCTGGGCCTTTCTGCGATTTGTGAGCGGAATCACCACCATCGGCCTCTACATGGTGATCGAAAGCTGGCTAAATGAATGTGCCGTGCCCGGCTCAAGGGGCCGGGTGTTTTCGATTTACATGATCTGCTCCTATCTGGGCATGGGACTGGGACAGCAGATTCTGAATGTAGGGGATCCGCTGGGCATGGAACTCTTTTTGGTGATCGGCATTTTGCTTTCCCTGTGTCTGGTGCCGGTGGCGGTCACGCATTCGGTCCATCCCGAGCTGCCTCCGACGGAAAAACTCAACCTCGTCGCGCTGATCAAACATTCCCCGATGGGTATGATGGGAAGCTTTATCGCCGGAATCACCAACAGCTCTTTTTACGCCATGGGGCCCGTGTTCGGCAATCAGATCGGCTTATCGGTTTCGGCGGTGGCGGGAATGATGACCCTGACGATTTTCGGAGGGCTGGTTTGCCAATGGCCCGTGGGTCTGCTCTCGGACCGCTTTGATCGGGCGCTGATTTTATCCTTGTTGGGAATACTGGTCGCTCTGACCGCGGGCGGCATCATGTTCACAGCCGGCATTCCGTATATGACCTTGGTGATGATCATGGCCGTATTCGGCGGGATCATTTTCGCCGTCTATCCGGTGGCGGTCGCCCGTACCCATGATGTATCCCAGTCTCATGACGTGGTGGCGATCAGTTCGGCCCTGCTCCTCTGTTACGGCCTCGGGTCGAGTATTGGACCCATTGCGGCCTCCGCTTTTATGACAGCGTTTCAATCACCCTATGCGTTGTTCGGTTTTTGCGCCTGCATCGGCATTTTGTACGCGGTTCTCGGGTTCTTCTTAAGACAAATGGAAATACTCAAACGCGTGCCGATAGATGAACAGGTCGATTTCTTCCCCATGAAAAACACCTCTCAGGTGGCCCATGCGCTGGATCCCCGAGGAAGCCTGGAAGCGGATGTGCCGGTTACGAATGATTGAACGAGGTTCTCACGACCGCCGATCAAAATCAAAAACCACCTTTGACACTCCGTCCCCTTTATCTTCCAGCTTCAGCCGCGCTGAAAACGAACTTCCCTTTCGGGAGATGAACCCGAACAACTCCTCGGTCGCGCCCTGTTCCAGCAGCTTTTTTGCGGTCTCTTGGGTAATCTCCTTCTGAGCCACCGTTTTCCAGATAACGAATTTACAGCCGCCGTCTTCCTGTTTCCAGTTGACGCAGCCGTATCCTTTGTTTCCTTCGACTACATCGCCGCCGCAGGCCGGACATTTGCCGAGGGTTTCCGCGTTGGTCGGCTGATCACCGAATTCGAAAACGGTGCGCCAGGTGCCGTCCTCTTCCTGCATCAACCGGAGTTTGGCCGAGAAGGGCTTTCCTTTTTTGGAAATAAACCCGTCCAGAGGTCCGATTTCCCGCTTTTCGGTCAACTCCTTGATCATTTCAGGCGGCAGGGTCTTGCCGGCGAGGGTCTTCCAGATCACGAAGCGGCAGCCGCCGTCGGTTTTCCGCCAGTTGCCGCAGCCGAAGCCGCGTTTGCCTTCGACGATCTTGCCGCCGCAGGCCGGGCAGGTGCCCAGATCCTGTTCTTGTTTTTTGTTAGGTTCTTCGGATTTTTGAGAAGGCGCTTTTTGAGGCTCCGCCTGGGGGCCGTTTTTGAATTCGTCCACGATTTTCCTCACGAGCTGTTTGATTTCTTCCAAAAAGGTTTCTTCCGATCCTTCGCCATGGGCGATCCGCTCCAGGTTCATTTCCCACCGGGCGGTCTCCTCCGGGGAGGCCAGCACACTTGCCTCCTTGAATCCCCGAAGGGTTTCGATGAGGCGGCATCCCTTGTCGGTGGCGATCAGAAATTTCTTTTTTCGAACAATGTATTTGCGCGTCAGCAGGGTTTCGATGATCTGGGCCCGGGTGGCCTGGGTGCCGAGCCCTACGTCTCCCCGGTAGATTTTCTTGAGTTCATCCTCGCGAACATACCGGCCGGGATTGGTCATGTCCTTGAGCAGCCGGGCGTCATTGTAATCCGGGGGCGGCTGGGTCATCTTTTTTTCCAGTTTGGCCTCGTCCACCCGAGCCGGATCCCCTTGAGTAAGGGGCGGCAGGATTTCGGATTCGGGCCCCTCGTCTCCGCTCTGGGGCGAATCCGGATCTCCGGTGGATTCCGTACCGTATACCCCCCGCCAACCCGGCTTGAGGATGCGTTTCCCCTTGGTTCGAAACGTCTCCTCTGCGGCTTGGGTGATGATCTCGGACTGCTCGTATTCGCAATCGGGATGGAAGGCCGCGGCAAACCGTTTCAGAACCAGATGATATATCTTTTTTTCATCGGCCGAGGCCGCACCGGGCAGCGGCGCCAATGGAATCAGGGCGTGGTGGTCAGTGAGCCTGGCATCATTGAAGACCCGTTTGTTGGCCGGAGCGATGAGCCCCGATACCACACGGGCGAAGGTGTCCGGATAAATGCCGGAGAATGTCCGCACCAGCTTTCGGGCCAGCTCCACGCTCTGGGTCCCCAGCACCCGGGAATCGGTTCGAGGGTAGGAGAGGCATTTTTTCTGCTCATAGAGTTTCTGGGCGATTCCCGATGTCGCTTTGGCGGTGAAACCGTACTCCTGATTGGCATCCCGTTGAAGGTCGGTCAGAGAAAAGAGTAACGGCGGCGGCTGGCGCTTTTTCTGCTTTTGGACCGACTGCACCGTGCCGGCAGCCCCATCCATTTTGGCCCGTATCGCCGTCGCCTCGGCCTCTGTGTCGAAACGGGTGCGCTCCTTCTGAAACCAGTTTCCCCGCCAGATTCCCTTTTCATTGGAAAACAGGGCCCGAAGCATCCAGTAGGGTTCGGGCCGAAAATGCTCCCGTTCCCGCCGACGGTCCACGATCAGAGCCAGAAGGGCGGTCTGAACCCGGCCCACACTGTAAAGGTCATCCATCTGCTTGGTGGCGGCCCGGGTACCGTTCATCCCCACCAGCCAGTCGGCGATCTGCCGGGCCTGGCCGGCCCGCCACAAACGGTCATAACCGGCCGCCGGGGCCAAGGTCTCCATCCCTTTCCGGACCACGTCGGGGGTCAGCGCCTGGCTGGTCCAGAACCGCAGAAGTCGATTGTCCTCCGGCACCCGTGCGTCCAGCAGAATGGTACGGGCGATGACCTCGCCTTCCCGGCCGGCGTCGGTGGCGATCACCACGCGTTCGAGCGGGGATTTCAGGAGCTTTTTGACGATGCGAAGCTGTTTTCGGGTTTTGGAAATCGGTTTATATCGGAACCGGTCCGGCAGGATGGGCAGGGCGCTCAGGCGCCAGGTCTTCCATCTGGAATCATAGTCCTGAGGCTCCAGCAGCTCCAGCAGATGGCCCAGGGCCCAGGTGATGACGGTATCTCCGTCCGCCATATAGCCGTCATGCCGTGTCTTCACACCCAAAGCCTCGGCAAAATCCCGGGCCACGGAGGGTTTTTCGGTGAGAATCAGTGTCTTCAAAAGCGTTGAATTATCCTGCTCTTCGCCCCAACGGGTGATCCATCAAAAATACCGACCCTATCTTACGCGGCCTCCCCGGATTTATCAACCCGCTGCTGAATCCCCCCGATGAAACGTTTTAAAAAGAGTTGCGGTGATCGGTTGCCTATATTAGTATGGGGAACTTATGATGAAGTCAACAGACGGAAAACCCTACACGGCCGCATTTGTTTTGGCCGTCACAGTGAGGTCCTGAACTGAGATTATGGGCTATGTTTTTGACCAGAAAGACGCCGAGGCCTATGTCCGGTGGATCCAAAAACCGCGAAACCGGCGCCGGGTCGATCTTGAAAACCGGCTCATGGTGCAAATGCTCGATCCGATGCGGGGAGAGAGCCTACTGGATATCGGCTGCGGCACCGGGGAGAGCCTGCGCTCCCTTCTTCAGAACCATCTCATGATTACCGGACTTGATCCCTCGAACCAGATGCTGAACCTGGCCAGAGAAAACGTGGGCCGCCGCGCCGATTTCCATTCCGGGGTTGCGGAAGACCTCCCCTTCGACGACAACGACTTCAACTGCGCCGTCCTGATGAATACCCTCGCGTTTGTGGATGACCCCCGCAAAGCCCTTGAAGAGACCTTTCGGGTCACCAAAGACCGGGTCTTTATCGGTATCCTGAATCGGTACTCCGGACGGAACCTCCTGCTTCGATCACTGGGAAGATGGACTCAGGGAAAATGGCCCCGTTTCTGTCCCCGTTCTTACTTCGGCCATGCACAATACTTCTCCGTCTGGGAAATCAAACGGATAATCCGGTCCCTGGCCGGGGATGTGCCGGTGACCTGGCGCACCATTCACCAAGTTCCCATGCCGGGGGTGAACCGATTCGTCCTCGACTTTCCGGAACGGCTGAATTTGGTGCTGAAATCCCCCCTGGCCTCTTTCACCGGCATTTCAGTCATCTTAACGCCTCGGTATCGAACCCGGGTCATGCGCCTGGAGTGCACCCCGCGCCGCAATCCCGGCACCATCACCGGTCTGGCCAGGGCCAAATGGCGACAATTGTATGTCCCGAGGGTCACCGCCGCCGCAGACCGAGTGGATCACAGCCGCCGCCGGGCCTGGAATGCAGAGATTCACGAAAGCCGTTTATAGTGTCCGGATTCGCTCCCCTCGAAAAGATCCCGGGAAAGGGTCGATCCGCCCTGGCCCGGGTTCAGGTCTACGGCCGAATGATCAAGTTCAGCCATACCGTCTTCGCCCTTCCCTTCGCCCTGGCGGCGGTGATCCTGGCACAGCGGCAACATCCGTTCACCGCCCGGTCACTCTTCTGGATACTGATCGCCATGGCGGGGGCCCGATCCGCAGCCATGGGCTTCAACCGCATCACCGACGCCCGGTTCGACGCCAGAAACCCCCGCACCGCCGCACGGGAAATCCCCTCGGGTCAATTGTCGACGGCGGCCACCGCGGTCTTCGTGGTCCTCTCCTCGATGATCTTCATTCAGGCGGCGGCAATGCTCGGCGATCTCTGTTTCTATCTCTCGATTCCGGTATTGGGGATACTTCTGCTGTATTCCTATACCAAGCGGTTCACATGGATGGCCCATCTCTATCTGGGATTCGCCATTTCTCTGGCGCCCCTGGGGGCCTGGATCGCCGTCACCGGCCGGTTCTCCTGGGAAATCCTGCCCCTGTCCCTGGCCTTGATGACCTACATCGCCGGATTCGACATCCTGTATGCCTGCCAGGATATCGACTTCGACCGGTCCGAAGGGCTCTTTTCCATTCCGGTCCGGTTCGGCATCGGCGGAGCCCTTTGGATTGCGCGCCTCATCCACGGCCTCTCCTTCGGGCTGTTTCTGGCACTCTTTTTCATCTTTGACATGCGGGGGCCCTATCTGATGTGCGTGGGCGCCATCGGATTCCTGCTCCTGTTTGAACACTGGCTGGTTCGGCCCGATGATCTGAGCCGAATCCATTTCGCGTTTTTTCACGTAAACAGCATCATCTCCGTCTCCCTACTGACCGGAGTGGCCGGGGATGAAATCATAAGGCGGTTATTTTGACACAAAAAAAAGTAGTGACGGCCATCTGCGGCGCCTCCGGAGCCATTTACGGCATACGGCTGCTGAAGGCGCTCCTGGAAAGACCTATCGAGGTATTGCTCTCGGTTTCCCGGGCCGGAGAACAGGTGCTTCGACATGAAACCGAATACGACGGCGGCTCCTTGGAATTTTTCCTCGAAACCCAGGGAACGGATTTTCACTC
>JBEPWQ010000021.1:0-24650 GCA_041642315.1 Desulfobacteraceae bacterium
GGGGGATTCTCCCGGTCCGGGAAGCTGTTTGAGCGAAAGTGAGTTCTTGCCGGGCCGGGAGAATTCCCCGGGGTGGCCGAAATGGTGATCATGGCCCCCGTTTGCTCGCGACGGTTTTGGCTTCCCATAGGGTATTCGCAACCAATACAAACACCTGTTCTATCCGGTTCGGGGCCCGAAAATCCCCGTGCCCAGCCGAATCATATTGCTCCCCTCCTCGATGGCCACCCGGTAGGAGTCGGTCATGCCCATGGAGAGGTATTTGAGATCCGTGCCGGGAAGGCGCAGATCCCGCACCTGCTCGTAGAGTTCCCGGGTGATCCGGAAATAGGGCCGGATCTCCTCCGGGTCATCCAGAAAGGGGCCCATGGTCATGAGCCCCTCTAATTTCAAGTTTTTGCATTCGGAGATTCCCTCGGCCAATTCTTTGACTTCATCAAGATCCGGATCGATGCCCGATTTGTTGGATTCCCGGCCGCTGTTGATTTCGATAAAGGCGGAGACGACCTTGTCGATCCGGGCCGCCCGCAGGTCGATGGCCTCGGCCTGCTTGACCGAGTGGACGGTCTGGATCACGTCCACCAGGCGCAAAGCCTTGTTGATCTTGTTCTTCTGGAGCGGACCGATCATATGCCACCGGGCCTGAAAAGCGGTGTCCCCCAGGGACTCGATCATCTCCTCGGCCTCCTGCACATAGTTGTGCCCCAGATCGGTGGCGCCGGCCGCGATCACCTCCGCCACTTCATCCGGGGAGCGGGTCTTGCAGGCCAGCAAAATGGTGACGTGCTCCGGCACCTCTTCGCGAACCTTCAAGAAGTTCTCCGATATACTCATGAAGCTTCCTTTTTCTGCATCCAGTAGGGGTTGAGCAGATCCTCAAACAGGACCATGGAGGCTTCGGCGCCCTGGCCGGCGGCGGTCACGATCTGCTTGTAACCGCCCTCCACATCGCCGGCCGTGTAGATGCCGGGGATGCTGGTCCGATGCCGGTCATGCTTGATGAATCCGTCGGGGGTAAGTTCCAGGCCCAGCTTTTGAGCCAGTTCCACCGCCGGGGAGTAGCCGATGGCCATGAACACGCCGTCCACCGCCAGGGTCGAGGTTTCGCCGGTCTGGTTGTTGAGCAGGAGCACCTCCTGCACCTTGTTTTCGCCCCGAATTTCCTGAACCTCGGTATTCCAGAGGACGGGAATGCCGGCGTCCTTGAGGTTCTGGATCAAATAGTCCTGGGCCCGCAATTTGTCCCGCCGGTGAACCAGGGTGACATCCACGCCCATGTGGTGCAGGTGGAGGGCTTCGGTGACCGCGCTGTTTCCGCCGCCCACCATGATCACCTTTTTGCCCACGAAAATAGGTCCGTCGCATGTGCTGCAGTAGCTCACCCCCTTGCCCGACAGCCGTTTCTCACCCGGAACACCCAGGTGGCGATGGACGGCGCCGGTGGCCAGGAGCACCGCCCGGGTGTGAAATTTCCGCCGGGAGGTCTGCACCACCACCGGATCGCCCGGTTGAATGTCGAGGACCTCTTCCCCCTGAAAAATCGTCGTATACTGGAGGGCATGGCTGACCATGATGTCTACCAGGGTCTTGCCGCCCACCTGGGTGAATCCGGTATAATTTTCTACAATGGGAGTGGTGGCCACCTGGCCGCCCAGGGCCTCCCGTTCGACGATAGCCGATTTCAGACCGCTGCGCACCGCATAGATGCCGGCGGTGAGCCCGGCCGGTCCGCCGCCCACGATGACCAGGTCATTTTCCACCAGCTCTGCATCCACATCCGGGATAAACACGCTCTGGGGCTCCAGCTTCTGGAGCGACAGACAGAAGATTTCCTGAGACTGGGCCCCCTGGCCCACCAGGATTTCATTGGCATAGGTCTGAGGCACGCTGTGGGCCGAGTATTTTTCCGCGAGATCCGGATTGCACTGAATGTCTACGATTTCGAGGTTGATCAGATCCGGCATTTCCACCGCCGCCTGAACCCCGTTGAGTGCCTGCTGGGGACAGTAGGGGCAGGTGGGGCTCACGAACACCTTGACATCCCGCGGCGAATCGATTTTTCGGAGCACCTTTCGGGCCTCCTCATTGAGGTGGCTTTGGTTCATGCCCACCAGAAGCAGGGTTTCCAGAAAGGTGCGGCCTTCCTCCCCCAGAGGGGCGCCGAGCCAGCGAATGGAAAAGCGCTCCGGTGCGACAAGCAGGGTGGGGGAGTGGGTGACGTTCCATTTTTTTGCCAGCTCGTGGTCGAGGTTGAACTCTTTGAAGGTGATCTTGTTCGTCAGTTCCCGAAAGGCCCGCACGATCTGCCGGTTGGCCTGCACGAACATATCCTCTTTGCCCTTTTGCACAAACATATAGAGCGGAATATCATTCGGCATCTGCATGAAGGTGGATTTCAACTGCGCCAAATACTGTTGTTCGGACATGCCCTGCTGGGGGTTGCCCATATCCCTTGAATTCGCCATGGTCGGTCTCCCTTTTCAATGAATTCGCATCGACTCTTGTTTCGGTGCGATTTTGTTTTTGATGAAGCTTTTTCTCCTAATATTATTACTAATTCTAAGAAAGAGAACGGCGGGTGTCAACCACGCCCAATCCGGAGAGCTGGTAATCCAATAAACATATCTTTAATTCTCCCACTTGAATGTGAAAAAGGGATTAAGCTAAGGTGAAAAAGAGATTAAGGTAATAGGGATAAACCAAAAACGGAGACTTTTTTGATATGTCTGAAAATCTACTCTGCATGGCCGGCGAGGACGCATTGGATCGGATCCGACAATGCGGCATGACCTCCGCGGATGTGTCCACCGTGGCCGGTGCCGCCGGTGGCCCCAAGTGCTTGGTGCTGGCCCATCTGGAAAGACTGCGATCAGATAAATTGCCACGATATCGCTGAGCCGTTTGAGTTTTAAAAAACCATTGACAAGTTATGAATTATATGTAACGAATGCATACAATTAATTTGTTCAATCTCTTTCAAATAAATGATGATCATTCGGCGACTTATTTTCCGGTTTGAGGAGAATTGGCCAGTATATTCGTAAATGGGCATCAGTGCACCTGGTTTATTTTCCGATCCGCTGAATCTGGTTTCACCCTCTGTATCGTTTTTCACTCAGAGAAGGGGAATTGAGCCGTGGCTGAAGAGAAAAACGGAGAACAAGGGAGCCCCGAAAGCTGGGGCCGTTTTTTCATGCTGGGCAATCGCATCCTTGGAGCGGTGCCTTTCATGCTTACTTTTCTGTTCTGCATCACAACCTGGATCATATTGTCCGGCAAATTCGATCTCTTTCACCTCACCCTGGGGGTCATCTCCAGTATCATCGTCGCCTATCAGTCGGCCGGCCTGGTCTTCACATCGCCGGATCTCAAGGACTTTATCGGCAATACCTTCCGATTCGCCCGGTATATTCCCTGGCTGCTCTATCAGGTTTTTATCGCCAACCTGCATGTCATGTATCTGGTCTTCCATCCGCGGATAATGGAGGTCATCGATCCCAGGATCATCACCTTCAAAAGCCGGTTGGACAAAGAGATTTCCCATCTCATATTCGCCAACTCCATCACTCTGACCCCCGGCACCATCACCGTTTACGTGTCCGGTATCTACGGGGACTATACCGTCCATGTCATCGACACCCATTCCGGGGAGAACCTGCCCGGTGAAATGGAAACCCGGGTCGGGAGGGTTTTCGGCGAATGACCGCTTTTTTTCTCTATTCGAGCATCTATCTCTGTTTTCTGATGGTCCTGACCCTCTACCGGGCCATTTTCGGCCCGACGGTGCTGGACCGGATGATCGGGGTCAACGCCATCGGCAGCAAGACCACGGTGCTCTTGATCCTGATCGGCCTGATCTATCAGCGGGTGGATATGTTCGTGGACATCGCTCTGGCTTACGCGTCCCTCAATTTTATCGCGGTGCTGGCGGCCGCGCGTTATTTTCAGAAACGAAAAGGATTGTACGACGAAACCCGGTTCCGGTAATTGGGCGATCGGCCGTTTCTGACAGGGAAGGGGTTCAAGGAGGAATCGATGAACATTCTCGTGGGGTTTTTACTGGTCATCGGGTTATTCTTTTTTACCGGCGGTGCGGTCGGTATTCTGAGGATGCCCGATTTTTACACCCGGCTCCATCCCGCCGGCAAGCTGGACACCATGGGCCAGCTGATGACCATGGGCGCCATGGCCCTGTATGTCCTCGGCCTCGATCTTTCACTGGCCTCTGTGCTGACCGGCCTCAAGATTCTGATGATATCGGTTCTGGTTTTCATTACAAGCCCCACCGCCACCCACGCCATTGTGGACGCCGGGGTGCGGGCCGGCATGGAACCCTGGACCAAATCCGAAACGGAGGATTTTCGTGATCTGGGAGCTTGATTTCATTATTCTGACCCTGGTGATCTTCTCCGGCATCGCCGCCATTACCGTCCAAGACCTGCTGAGTGCGGCCATCCTCTTCGGGGCATACAGTTTTATGATGTGTCTGCTCTGGGCCATCATGGGGGCGGTGGATGTGGCCTTTACCGAAGCAACGGTCGGCGCCGGGGTGAGCACCGTTTTCTTTGTGGCGGCGGTGTTTCATACCACGCGAAACAGCAAGGATTAGGCGGGAGAATCGGGCATGCGGATTATCGGACTGCTGATCGTCATCGCCTTCGGGTCGCTGCTTCGGTACGGCGTCTTCTTTTTTCCGGAGTGGGGAGACCCGGCATCTCCCCCCAGTCTCCACGTGTCGCCGCATTATATTGAGGAAGCGATTACGGAAACCGCCGTTCCCAATCTGGTCACGGCGGTGCTGGCCGATTACCGGGGCTACGACACCATGTTCGAGACCACGGTGATTTTCGCCGCCGGTCTGGCCTGTTTCATGCTGCTTCGGGTGCTGCAGCGTCAAGTTCCCGAGTGCCGCCTCTACCGTCACATTCCTACCGGTATCACCCTTCGCATCGAAAAAGGCGGAAAGCTGCCCACGGAAAGCGGATCTTTCGAGCGGATCGATTCCAATTGGGTCCCCCATGATCTGATCATTAAATCGACCAGCCGGTTCATCACCCCGTTTCTGCAGATCTTCGCCCTTTATGTCATCGCCCACGGCCACCACAGCCCGGGCGGCGGATTTCAGGGCGGCGTCATTCTGGGGGCGGCCGTCATCATGTACGCCATTTCTTACGATCTTCGCCGGTCCATTCAGCGGATCGGGGAGCAGGCCACGGCGGTGCTCGGATCCAGCGGGGTGCTGATCTACGCCGGAACCGGGGCGCTGTGCATGGTGCTCGGGGCCGCTTTTCTCGATTACGGCGCCCTGGCCGGTCTGCTGGGGGTGGACCCGGTCATGGCACGGTCCCACGGCATACTCATCGTCGAGATCGGGGTGGGGATTGCGGTATCCGCGGTGATGGTCTGGATCTATTATAATCTCTCCTCCGCCGGCCGGCACGACGAGGGGCTCTGATGGGCGTGGAACTCTTTACCGATATCGCTTCCAAATACAACTACCTGGGGGTGGTGATCCTGGTGATGATCGGGCTGTACGCCATGATCGCCAAAAACAATCTGGTGAAAAAAATCATCGGAATGAACATCTTTCAGACCGCCATCATTCTCTTTTACGTCTCCACCGCCGCCAAACGGGGGGCCACCATTCCGATTATTCAGCACGGCCACAACGGCCACGGCCATGAGGTGATTCATGCCGCCGAATACATCAACCCGCTGCCCCATGTCCTGATGCTCACCGCCATCGTAGTGTCGGTGGCCACCCTCGGGGTGGCCCTGGCCCTGGCGGTCAAGATTTATCACCAATACGGCACCCTGGAGGAGGATGAAATCCGGGGCCGGCTGCGGAATAGATAAAGGGAACGCATGGAGAACCTGAGCCCGCATTTTCCTGCTTTGATCATCATCGTCCCGCTGATCGCGGCCCTGTTGACCTCGGCGGCGGGATGGCTGAACCGGCGCCTCTGTTTTCCGTTCGCCGCTTTGGGCCTGTTCACTTCTCTTCTGGTCTCGACAGGATTGCTGGCGTCGGTTCTGGACAAGGAGGTCATTCTCTACCGGCTCGGGGGATGGCCGGCGCCCTGGGGGATTCTCTACCGCATCGACCGCCTCAACGGCCTGGTCCTGGTGGTCATCTTCTTTGTCGCCTTTCTGAACCTGATCGCCAACAAACGGACCGTTGAGGAGTCTTTCCCCGAACAGCTCGGCGGGTTCTACGCCCTGTATGTGCTCTTCGTCACCGGGCTGTCGGGCATGGTCGCCACCGGCGACGCCTTCAACCTGTATGTACTGCTGGAAATCTCCTCTCTGACCGGGTATGCCCTGATCGGCATCGGCAATGAACGGGCCCCCCTGGCCGGGCTCAATTATCTTTTCATGGGCACGATCGGGGCCAGTCTTTATTTGCTGGGAATCGGGTTTCTGTATCTGATGACCGGCTCCCTCAACATGACCGACATCGCTTCCCTTCTGCCCGGGTTCTACGGTTCCCCGGTGATGGTGCTGGCGTTTCTGCTCTGCATGACCGGGCTTTTCATCAAGATGGCGCTGTTTCCCCTCCATGCCTGGCTGCCCAACGCCTATTCCTTTTCGCCCTCGGCCTCCATCGGGGTGATCGCGCCTTTGACCACCAAGGTGATGATCTATGTGATGATCCGAATCACCTTCGATGTTTTCACCCCGGATTTCTCCTTCAAAATGATGCACCTGGGCGAGGTGATGGTCTGGCTGGCGGTGGCGGCCATCATTATGGGGTCGCTGTTCGCGCTGGCCCAAACCCGCCTGAAGCGGATGCTCACCTATGTGATCATCGCCGAAGTCGGCTACATGGTGGGCGGGTTCTGGCTCGGCAACCGTATGGCGGTGACCGGGGCGGTGCTTCATATTCTGAATGATGCGGTGATGACGCTCTGCATTTTTCTGGCCGCCGGGGCGGTGGTGTATCAGATATGCGGGGATGATTTCGAGGACCTCAAAGGGCTCTTTCGGAAAATGCCCATCTCCATGGCCGCATTTACGGTGGCGGCCCTGTCGCTGATCGGGGTGCCCCCCACCTGCGGGTTTTTCAGCAAATGGTATTTGATCTCCGGCGGCATCGCCGCGGGTCATTACGGGTTTGTGGTTGCACTGCTGTTCAGCAGCCTGGTGAATGCGGTTCTCTTTTTCCGAATCATTGAAATCGGCTATTTCGAACCCTTTTCGGAAGGGGAGGGGGGCCACGGCGAACACCACGGGCCTCCGGCCATGGAAATCCGGGAAGCCCCGGCGGGCATGCTGGCCTGCCTTCTGCTGGCGGCGGTGTCGTTGATTGTTCTGGGGATCTATACCGGGGATATCGTCACCCGGATCATCGATCTGGCGATTCCACCGGCCATATGAAATGGAATGAGAACGGATCTGCACTGAAACGGACATCGGCTGAGCGAAACCTATGAACAACATCCTCTCCCTTACACCGCTTCTGGCGGTGCTGACCTCCTTGCTGGCGGTGCCCGGGATTATCCTGAGCCGCAGTCCCAATGTGCGCGAAGGGTGGACTTTTGCCGCCGCCCTGGCCAAATTCGGAATCGTCGTTTCCATGATTCCGATGGTCCTCAGCGGGGTTCGGTTGGAATATACCCTGGCCGAGGTCCTGCCGGGGCTGGGAATCACCTTTCGGGTGGATGCCTTCGGAATGCTTTTCGCGGTAGTGGCCTCTTCTTTGTGGATTGTTACGTCGGCCTATTCCATCGGGTACATGCGGGGGCTTCATGAGCACAGCCAGACCCGGTACTTCTGTTTTTTCGCTCTGGCCTTGTCGGCCACACTCGGGGTCGCCTTTGCCGGCAACCTGTTCACCCTCTATCTTTTTTATGAAGCCCTCAGCTTCGCCACCTATCCTCTGGTCACCCACCACCAGGACCGGGAGGCGAGAAGCTCGGGCCGCAAATACCTTTTCTACATTCTGGGCGGCTCCATCGCTTTTGTGCTTCCGGCCATGCTGACGGCTTACCATTTGACCGGCACCCTCGATTTCACGCCCCAGGGATTCATGGGCGGCATCGAATCCAAATCGACCCTGCTGGTTCTGCTGCTTCTGTTTGTATTCGGATTTGCCAAGGCGGGGATCATGCCGATGCATTCCTGGCTGCCGGCCGCCATGGTGGCCCCGACCCCGGTCAGCGCGCTTTTGCATGCGGTGGCGGTAGTCAAGGTGGGGGCCTTCTGCGTGGTCCGGATCATCACCGGGGTCTTCGGCACCGACCTTCTGGCCGCCTTTCATTTCGATACCCTGATCTGCGTCATCGCGTCGGTGACCATTCTGACGTCTTCGCTGATCGCCCTGACCCAGGATGAACTCAAGCGTCGGCTGGCCTTTTCCACCATCGGGCAGCTCTCCTACATTGTCCTCGGGGTGGCGCTGCTGTCCCAGGCGGGGATGACCGGCGGAATGCTCCACATCGCCATGCACGCCTTCGGCAAGATCACCCTCTTTTTTTGCGCCGGGGCCATATTCGTGGCCACCGGGATCAAGCACATCAGCGGCATGGTCGGGATCGGCCGGCGCATGCCGGTGACTATGGGGGCCTTTTTCCTGGGGTCTCTCAGTGTGATCGGGCTTCCCCCGGCCGGCGGATTCATCAGCAAGTGGCACCTGGTGCTGGGCACGGTGCAGGCCCACCAGTATGCCATGCTGGTGGTGCTTCTGGCTAGTTCGCTGTTGAACGCGGCCTATTTTCTGCCGATCGTCTACCGGGCTTTTTTCTGCACTCCGGGCGAAGCGATGTTCGACAACCGGATCGCCGAGGCTCCCGTCTGGTGCCTGGCGCCGCTGGTGGTGACCGCGGTCGGGTCGGTGGTCCTCTTTTTTTACCCCCAGCCCTTTCTGCGGCTGGCGGCGTCGGCGGTCCGGACCCTGACCGGAGGAGGATAATCCGATGGATGAAAATAGAAAGATCCATGAATCGAATCCGGATGAGCTGCACCATGAGCCGGTGAAGGGGTATCCGACCGCCTTCGGCCTCGCCATGGCATTGGCCACGCTTTATCTGGTTTATGTCTTTGCAACCAGCCTCTAATCTGAAACGGCATCCATGAGGCGGATATGAAAAAAGAGATCAAGATCTTCGACAATCCCAAAAACGTGAAGCGGCTTCTCTGGGGCTTCTATCTGTCCCTGGCGGTGCTGATAGCGGCGGATTTTTTCGTCCACAAGCACGCGGAATTTCCCTGGGCCGGTCGGCACCAGTTCTTCGCGGCCTTCGGGTTCGTCTCCTGCGTTCTGGTGATCACCATCGCCAAAATTCTGCGGTTTTTCGTGAAACGGCGGGAAGACTATTATGATGACTGATGTCTGGATGCATCCGGCTCTTGTTTTCCTGATCGGCGGCCTGCTGGTGCCGCTGATGCCCGCCTATGCCAAGCGGGGGATGATGCTGTTTCTGCCCGCCGCGGCCCTGGCGGTGCTCTTCAGTCTGCCCAACGATACCTATTGGGTTTACCGGGTGCTCGGGTATGAGCTGATTCTGGGGCGGATCGACGCCCTCAGCCGCGTTTTCGCTTATATTTTCGTGCTCATCTCATTCATCGCCTTTCTCTTCGCCCTCAAAGTGGAGGACGACCTTCAGCACACCGCCGCCTTCGCCTATGCCGGCGGGGCCCTCGGGGTCACCTTCGCCGGGGATTTCTTCTCCCTCTACATTTTCTGGGAAATCATGGCGGTCGCCTCCACCTTTCTGATCCTGGCCCGCCGGACCGAGCGGTCCCAGGCCGCGGCCTATCGGTATATCCTGGTTCACCTGCTGGGCGGGCTTTTTCTGCTGGCCGGCATCATCCTGTATGCCCATGACACCGGCGGGGTGGCGATTCAAAAACTGACGCTCTCCGGCCCCGGGTCCTGGCTGATATTCATCGGCATCGCCCTGAACGCCGCCATTCCCCCCCTGCATCCCTGGCTTCAGGACGCCTATCCCGAGGCCACCCCCACCGGGTCGGTTTTTCTGAGCGCATTTACCACCAAGAGCGCGGTCTATGTCATGGCCCGGATTTTTCCCGGCACCGAACTCCTGATCTGGCTGGGGGCTTTCATGACGATTTTTCCGGTATTTTATGCGGAGATTGAAAACGATATTCGGCGGGTGCTCTCCTACAGCCTGATGAATCAGGTCGGGTTCATGATGTGCGGCATCGGCATCGGCACCCAGCTGGCCATCAACGGCGCCGTCTCCCACGCCTTCTGCCATATCCTATATAAGGCACTGCTGTTTATGGCGGCCGGATCGGTGCTTCATGTGACCGGCAAAATCAAGTGCACCGAAATCGGCGGGCTCTACAAGACCATGCCCCTGACCTGCCTCTTTTGCCTGGTGGGCGCGGCCTCGATTTCGGCCTTTCCGCTCTTTAACGGGTTCGTCAGCAAGTCGATGATCATCAGCGCCGCGGGCCACGAACACATCCCCATCGCCTGGCTCATGCTCCAGTTCGCCTCGGCCGGAGTGATCGCCCATGCCGGGATCAAGGTGCCTTTCTTCACCTTTTTCGGCCACGATTCGGGCATTCGGGCCAAGGAACCGCCGGTCAACATGCTGATCGCGATGGGAATCGCGGCGTTTCTGTGCGTGTTTCTCGGGGTTTTTCCTCAACCGCTATACAGCATTCTTCCGTATCCGGTGGATTATGTGCCCTATACCGGGGCCCATGTGGTGGGGCAGCTACAGCTTCTCATGTTCGGGATGTTCGCCTTCGCCCTGATGATCCGGTCCGGGTACTACCCGCCCGAGGTCCGTGCGATCAATCTGGACGTCGACTGGTTCTACCGGATCGGCGGGCGGATCTTTCAAGGCGCCGCGGACCGGGGGCTGAACGGATTAAACGGCATCGCCGATCAGCTCCTGAATCGAAAGCTGACCGGGTCGGTCTGCCGGTTTGCCCGACAAGCTCCCGCCAACCTGGTCCTCTTCTTCGTCCCGGCTGTTCGGGCCGTCTCCGGGATTTCCAAGGACGAATCCGGGAAGGTACGGGCGCGCATCCTGGCCGCCTTCGAAACCGGGTCGGTTCCCATCGGATTGAGTGCGGCCGCGGCTACCCTGTTGGTGGTGATTCTATTTTTCTTCACCTGAATCGAGGCTCGATCTGGAAACGTCAATTTCAAAGGAGACGCAAATGGCCACCGTAGATGATTTAAAAGGCATTGTATTGCTGAGCCATCTCACCGAGGAGATGAAAGAAAAGCTCCTGCCCCATATCGCGCTTCGGCAGTACCGGCAGGATGAATTCGTATTTCGGGAGGGTGAACCGGCCGCCAACTTCTTTTTTCTCAAGGCCGGCAAGGTGGTGCTCGAAAAGCGCCTGTCGGATAAAATGACCGTCACCTTCGGATCGGTCAAGCCCGGCTATTCCTTCGGATGGTCCGCCATGCTCCGCCAGCCTTACACCACCGAGGCGATCTGCTCGGAGCCGTCCGAGATCCTGGTGCTGGATGCCGACAAAACCCACGATATCATGGAAGCGGACAACGCGTTGGGGTTCATCTTCAGCCAGCGCCTCCTGCAGGTGATCAAGAAACGGCTCGAAGTGCGGACGGATCAGTTCGTGAAGGCGATCGCGAACAATCCGGAGTGTATGGTGCTGCTGGAGTAGGATGGGGCTGAAGCGTCGAACAGACGGATTTTATCATTCGGTCTTTATTCCTGTCTTCAGTTTCTCCCAGAACCTACGCGGAGAAAGAATATCCATTTTCGAAACCTTGTCGAGTTCGAGCAGGGCTTTGTCGCCTGTGACAAAATATTCCGCACCCCCATTCAGTGCGGAAGCCAGAATCGGAATATCGTCGGCATCCGAAAAATCGATGTTCAGGGTATCTGTAGAGGTCGAACAGATCGCATCCTGCCGGAGCAGATCAGAAAAATCGGAAACGATATCTTCTGGAAGACCGATTTTGTCGGTCAGAGTCCGACAAAGCTCATTCAGCAAGGGGATGGATATGACCAGCTGAGGAGAGGAGAGAACCGCCCGCATCACATCAGCGCACAGCCCCCGGGTCGCCACCGCGCTGACCAAGACGTTCGTGTCCAGAAAGACCTTCACGAAATATCTTCGAAAACATCTTCATCCGTCAGGTACCCTCGGGCCTCGGAAAACGGCAGAGCCCGTTTGCGTATCCTTTCGAATTTTTCAAGGCGCAGCTGGCGGCGAAGCGCTTCCCGGGCGATTTCGCTTCGGGTTTTTCCGGAGCGTTCACTGGCTTCGGCAAGGAGTGCTTCCAGGCTAGGGTCGAGACGAATGGTTAATGAGGCTGTCTTCATGTCTTACAATGTATTGCATATGATATCTTTTGTCAAATGATGATCACGGTTCTCCGGAATCGCCGGTTGGGATGTTCCCTCAAGATATCGGCTGCTGTCGGACGCAGATGGCACCAGCGGTCTCCAATGTATTCGATCACGACCATGCAGTTGAGGAGTCCCTTCAGCATTCCGTCCGCCGTGGACACCAAAGCCCGCTTCGGGCATACTCTCTTGAACACAATAATTCGGTTGTTCGAGCGCTAAAAAGAGGAAAAGATGGTCGCACGTTCCGTCAAATGGCTTCTGCTCGTTCTGGTCATCGGTCTCGCCGGATACGGCATATGGCGGTACACCCGACCCGAGCCGGTGGCGGTGGCGGTCAAACCGGTTTCGCGGGGCACGGTGGAGCGGACGGTGGCCAATACCCGCGCCGGAACGGTCAAGGCCTGCCGCCGGGCCAAGCTCTCGCCCAGCATCGGGGGGCAGATCGCCGAACTGCCGGTAAAAGAGGGCGACCGGGTTCGGGAGGGGCAGCTGCTGCTGGCGCTCTGGAACAAGGATCTCCAAGCCCAGGTGGATCTGGCCGAAAACGAGGTGGCCGCAGCCCGGGCGCGGGTCAGGTCGGTCTGCGTTCGCGCCGATATCGCCGAAACCAACGCGGACCGCCTGTCGCGGCTGCGGCAGCTGGATGTGGGCACCAAGGAGCGCACCGACAACGCGGTGGCCGAGGCGACCGCATTGGCGGCCGAATGCGAAGGCGCCCGGGTGGAGGTGAGCGTTCGGGAAGCCCGGCTTGCGGTCGCCCGGGCGAATCTGGAGCGGACCCGCCTGACCGCCCCCTTTGACGGGGTGGTCGGTGAAATCAATGGCGAACTGTTCGAGTACGTCACCCCGTCGCCCCTGGGCGTGGCTACTCCCCCGGCGGTGGACATCATCGGCAGCGACTGCTATTATGTGACCGCGCCCATCGACGAGATGGACGCCGCCGATATCCGGGCAGGCATGACCGCCCGCATTACCATGGATGCCTTCCGGGGTCGCCGGTTCGAAGGCCGGGTCCGCCGAATCGCCGACTATGTCCTGGACCTCGAAAAGCAGGCCCGAACGGTGGATGTGGAGGCGGCCTTTGTCCATCCGGAAGACCTTGGACAATTGCTGGCCGGATACAGCGCCGACATCGAAGTGATTCTGGAGGCCCATTCGGATGTGGTGCGGGTGCCCGCCGAAGCGATTCTGGACGGGCGGCGGGTCTTCGTTTTTCTGCCGGCCGAGGGAAAAATCGCATCCCGGAAGATCGAGACCGGGCTCGCCAACTGGGACTGGGTGGAGGTCACCGACGGCTTGGCCCCCGACGCGCTGGTGGTGGTGAACGTCGATGCGCCCGGCCTGGCCGACGGGGTGGAGGCGGTTCGAATCGAGGAGGGGCCGTGAGGGTCATTCGGCTCGAACAGATCCGCCGGGATTTTCAGGTGGGCGACGACACCGTCCATGCCCTGCGGGATGTTTCACTGTCGGTGTTTCGGGGGGAGTACATCTCCATCATGGGTCCGTCTGGATCCGGCAAATCGACCCTTCTCAACATCCTGGGCCTTCTCGACCGGCCGGATGCCGGACGATACCGGCTGGAGGACACCGACACCACCGCGCTCACTGACCGGCAAAAGGCGGGGGTCCGCCGGCATCAGATCGGCTTCGTCTTTCAATTTTTTCACCTCATCCCCCGAATGACCGCCGCCGAAAATGTGGAACTGCCCCTGACCCTGGCCGGTATCCAGGCCGGTGACCGAAAAGCCCGGGTGACCGAAGCCCTGGCCCGGTTGGGGCTGGCGGAACGGGCCGGACACCGGCCGGACCAGCTTTCGGGCGGCCAACGGCAGCGCGTGGCCATCGCCCGGGCCACCATTATGCGGCCGGCCATTATCCTGGCCGACGAACCCACCGGCAACCTCGACCGGGCCTCAGGGGAGGAGGTGATTCGGACTATCGAAGCCCTGAACGACGGCGGCATGACGGTGGTGATGGTGACCCATGACCCGACCCTGGGGGGACGGGCCCGGCGGCGGATTCAAATGGCGGACGGCGCCGTTCTGTCCGACAGCGGAGGCGAAGCGAAATGAAGGCATCCGATCTGGCCGGGTTCTGCTTCCGGGCCCTGTCGGGGTATCCCCTTCGGACCGGTCTGATGCTCCTGGCCATGGCCATCGGGGTGAGTTCGGTGGTGGTGCTGACCGCCCTGGGGGAGGGGGCGAGGCGGTATGTGGCCGGGCAGTTCACCTCTCTGGGCACCCATCTTCTGATCGTCCTCCCCGGGCGAAATGAAACCACCGGCGGGCCGCCGCCCCTGCTGGGGGAAACCCCCCGGGATCTCACCCTGGCGGATGCGATGGCCCTCAAACGCAGCAGCGCGGTGCGGCGGGTGGCGCCGATCATGGTCGGTTCGGCCCCGGTATCCCGGGCCGGACTGGAACGGGAGGTAACGATCCTCGGTTCCACCAGCGAACTCTTTGCGGTGCGGCGGCTTTCTATGGCCCGGGGGCGGTTCATTCCCGAGGGGGAGGTCTCCCGGGCCGAGGCGGTGTGCGTTCTGGGGTATACGTTGAAAACCGAACTTTTCGGCAGTGACACCGTTTTGGGACGCTTCGTGCGGATCGGGCAGCGGCGGTTTCGGGTGATCGGGGTGCTGGCCGACACAGGGCAGTCCCTGGGGCTCGATATGAGCGATGTGGCGGTGATTCCGGTGGCCTCGGCCGAGTCCCTCTTCAACCGGTCCTCCCTGTTCCGCATCCTGGTCCAGGCCCGGGGCCGGGATGCGGTCGGCCGGGCCAAGATCGCGATCCGCGATATCATCCGCGAACGGCATGAGGGAGAGGACGATGTCACCGTGATCACTCAGGACGCCCTGCTGGCCGCCTTCGACAAGATCTTCAGAGCGCTCACCCTGGCGGTGGCCGGCATCGCCGCCATCAGCCTGGCGGTGGCCGGGATTCTGATCATGAACGTCATGCTTATCGCGGTGTCCCAGCGGACCGCCGAAATCGGCCTGCTCAAGGCGGTGGGCGCCCCGTCCGGACAGATTCTGCGGCTGTTTCTGGCCGAATCGGCCCTGCTCTCCCTGGCGGGCGCCGCCTGCGGCCTGGGGATTTCGGCGGCCGGGGTGATGCTGGTGCGGCGGCTGTTTCCGGATTTTCCGGTTACCGTCCCGGTCTGGTCTCCGGCGGCCGCGGTCGGGGTCGCCCTGGCCGGCGGGCTTCTTTTCGGGATGCTGCCGGCCCGGCGGGCGGGCCGGATGGACCCGGTGACGGCCTTATCCCGGCGGTGATATTTCCAGCAGAAAGGAGCGGTTCATGCGATTTCGAGATGCGGTTGCGCTCTCGATTCAGGCGCTCGCCGGTCAGCGAATGCGTAGTTTTCTCACCGCCCTGGGCATCGCCGTGGGGATTGCGGCGGTGGTGCTTCTCACCTCACTGGGAGAAGGGATTCACCGGTTCGTTCTGGCTGAATTTACTCAGTTCGGCACCAACCTGATCGCCGTTACACCTGGAAAGACCGCCACCCACGGCATCTCCGGCGCGGTGATCAGCAACGTGCGGCCGCTCAGTCTGGACGACGCATCGGCTCTGGAGGGGGTCCCCGGGGTGACGGCGGCAGTGCCGATGGTCCAGGGAAACGCGGCGGTGGAGTACGAGGGCCGCAGCCGCCGCACCTACATTTTCGGGGTGGGCGCTTCGGCTCCGGTGGTCTGGCGGATGGAGACGGTTCAGGGCCGGTTTCTGCCCGACGACGATCCCCGCACCGCCCGGGCGTTCGCCGTTCTGGGCAGCCGGGTAAAGGCGGAGCTGTTCGGCGCCGACAACCCCCTGGGCCGCCGCATCCGCATCGGCGGCGAGCGATACCGGGTCGTGGGGGTGATGGCACCCAAGGGTCAGATGCTCGGGTTCGACCTGGATGACACCGTGTTCATCCCCACCGGCCGGGCCATGGCCCTGTTCGATCGGGAAAGCCTCATGGAGATCGACCTGGTTTACGAGGAAGGCAGCCAAGACCGGGAGGTGGCGGACCGGATCAGGGAATTGCTGATCGCCCGCCATGGCGCCGAGGACTTTTCGATCATCACCCAGGCTCAGATGATGGCGGTGCTCGGAAAGGTGCTCGACATTCTCACCCTGGCGGTGGGCGCGCTCGGCTCTATTTCCCTTTTTGTTGGCGGGGTCGGAATTCTGACCATTATGACCATCGCCGTGCGGGAGCGGACGGCGGAGATCGGCCTGTTGCGCGCCCTCGGCGCTGGCCGCCGCCAGGTGATGATGCTCTTTATCGGCGAGGCGGTCGTGCTGGCCGGCATCGGCGGCGCGGCCGGTCTGGTGCTGGGCGCCGGCGGAGCATGGCTACTCGGGAAATCGGTACCGGCGCTGCCCACTCATACTTCCTGGGAATACGTGGTCTTCGCCGAACTGCTGGCGGCCGGAATCGGTCTCCTGGCGGGGGTGCTGCCGGCGCGGCATGCGGCCGGATTGGACCCGATCGAGGCGTTGCGGGCGGAATAAGGACCTTGTGTTCCGTTGAAAGGCAAAGTGATGGGTTGACATTTCCTTATTTTATTATCATATTAGCATATATTCATATGTTATCAGGGGAAATGTATCATCGACATGAAAGCCGACCCAATCCGTCTCAAAATGGTAGACACCTGCGATGCCAAGATCATCCACTGCGATGTGGTTCAAAGGGTAAAAAAAAAGATGCCCTTCGGGCACGACCTGGAGAATCTGGCGAACTTTTTTAAACTCTTGGGAGATTTCACCCGCATCCGCATCCTGTGGGCACTGAGCGAGTCGGAGATGTGCGTGTGCGATATCTGCGCACTGCTGGAGATGAAGCAGCCGGCGGTCTCGCATCAGCTCAAGATGTTGAAGCAGGCCCGTGTGGTTCAGTCGCGCCGGGAGGGGAAGGTGGTCTACTATTCTCTGGATGACGATCACATTCGAAGTCTCCTCCATTCCGGCCTGGACCATCTTGGCGAACCCGTTCATTCGGAGAAACGCTGTCATGCAGAACGTTAGAACCGAAAAATTCCGGGTGGCCAATGTCGACTGCGCCAACTGCGCCGCCAAGATCGAACAGAATTTGAAGAAAATTCCAGGGGTTCGGGAGGCGGTGTTCGATTTCGCCAACCTGACCCTCCATGTTCAGGCCGCGGATATGGAAGCCGTGATCGACGAGGCCCACCGCGTGGAGCCGGATATTGAACTGATTTCGGCAAAGACCCGGCCCGGACAGGAGGATACCGCCTTCACCCCCTACCGTTCGCTATGGCTGCTGGGGGTGTCGGTCGCGCTCTTCCTGATTCTTCTGGGGATCGAGTTCGGGATGATTCCGCACCTTATGACCGAGGTTGAAATCGGAATCGCGGTCGTCGCCTATCTTTTGGCGGGATGGAATGTGCTGGCCGGCGCCTTTCGCACGATTCGAAGGGGGAATCTCTTTGACGAAAACGTCCTGATGGTGATCGCCACCGCCGGAGCCTTCGGAATCCGGGCATACGAGGAGGCGGTCGGCGTCATGATCTTCTATAAAATCGGAGAGCTGCTCCAGGATCTGGCGGTAAACCGATCCCGCCGCTCGATTCAGGCCCTGCTGGCCGCCCGGCCGGATACCGCCCATCGTAAAACCGCAACCGGGTTTGAGGCGGTTTCGCCAGAGTCGGTGGCGGTCGGTGATGAGATCCTGGTCAAACCGGGAGACAAAGTGCCCCTGGACGGTGAGGTGATCTCGGGCCGTTCTCAGCTCGATTCATCGGCCCTGACCGGAGAATCGGTTCCGGTCTCCGCCAAGCCGGGAGACCGGGCCATGGCCGGGCAGATCAACACCACCGGCGCCCTGTCCGTTCGAGTGACCCGGCCCTTCAGCGAATCTTCCATCTCCAAGGTCCTTGATCTGGTGGAAAACGCTGCGGCCCGCAAGGCGTCCACCGAAAAGTTCATCACCGTGTTTGCCCGCTACTACACCCCGGCGGTGGTGGCGGGGGCG
Organism: Desulfobacteraceae bacterium; assembly: GCA_041642315.1. Taxonomy (GTDB): domain Bacteria; phylum Desulfobacterota; class Desulfobacteria; order Desulfobacterales; family Desulfococcaceae; genus JAABSQ01. The sequence continues at coordinate 18,291 of JBEPWQ010000021.1, forward strand.
GCCGGCGTGGCCTTGATTCCGCCCCTGGTGGTTTCGGGTGCCGGCTTTCAGGAATGGATCTACCGGGCCCTGGTGCTGCTGGTCATCTCCTGTCCCTGCGCCCTGGTGGTCAGCATCCCGCTGGGCTATTTCGGCGGGATCGGCCGGGCCTCCCGGGAAGGCATTCTGGTCAAGGGGTCCAACTACATCGATGCGCTGACCCGGGTGAAAACGGTGATCTTCGACAAGACCGGAACCCTCACCCGGGGGGTCTTCGAGGTGAAGGATGTGATCAGCAAAAACGGGTACTCCGAGGATCAGCTTTTGGAGTTCGCCGCGGCCGCCGAGTCCCACTCCAATCATCCCATCGCCGCCTCCATTCGACAGGCCTTTGAAAAGACCGGCCGGAGGATCGATACCGATCTGGTGTCGGAGCACACCGAAAGCGGCGGAAAAGGGGTCCGGGTGCAGTACAAGGGCCACACCGTTCTGGTGGGCAGCGATGCCATGATGCATATGGCGGAAATTCCCCACCGGCGCTGCGAGTTCGACACCACCGTGGCCCATGTGGCGGTGGACGGCGAGTACGCCGGATATCTTCTGATCGGCGATCAGCTTCGGCCGGACGCGGCCGCGGCGGTGAAGGGCCTGCGGAAAGAAGGAGTGGAGCATATCGCCATGCTGACCGGCGACAATACCTGTGCGGCGGAATCGGTGGCCCACCGGCTGGGGCTGGACGGTTTTCATGCGAATCTGCTGCCGGAAGACAAGGTGGCCCGGTTCGAAGCGATTCAGGCAGAGATGCGAAACGGCGGCAAGATCGCCTTTGTGGGAGACGGCATCAACGACGCCCCGGTCATCGCCCGGGCGGACATCGGAGTGGCCATGGGGGCCCTGGGCTCCGACGCCGCCATCGAAACCGCCGATGTGGTGCTGATGACCGACGCCCCGTCCAAAATGGCCGATGCGGTGCGGATCGCTCGCCGAACCCGGACCATCGTCTGGCAGAACATCTTTCTGGCCCTATCCGTCAAGGGGCTCTTTGTGGTGCTGGGAATTATGGGGCTGGCCTCCATGTGGGAGGCGGTCTTCGCCGACATGGGCACCGCAGTGGCGGCGGTGATCAATTCTACCCGGACCCTGGGCCGCCGAAGAAACACGGATCGGCCTGCTCAGTCCAAGGGGGTCGCGGCATAGGCGCACGCGACCTCGGCGGCGCCGGGGGTCAGTTCCACCTTTTTTTCCGCGTGATAGATCGTCAGATGCTCCCCCTCCAGAAGCCGATAAGCGGCGGTTTCGGGCCGAAGTTCGATTTGCAGCAGACTGTTGCGAATCGTGAGGCAGAACCGGAACAGCGAGCAGGCCTCGGGCAACCGCGGGTTGAAGGAAATCCGGCCGTTGTGATCCCGCATGCCGGCGAATCCGTAGACCAGCACCATCCAGGCGGCGCCGATCGAAGCGATGTGGCAGCCGTGGCCGACATTGCCGCCGATATCGGCCAAATCCATCAATACCGCATACCGGGCATATTCCACCGCCTTCTTGTACCGTCCGATCTCCGAGGCCACAATGCTCTGAATGCCCACCGAGAGCGACGAATCCCCGGTGGTGAGTCGGTCGTAGTAGTCGAAATTCCGGGCCTTTTCTTCCTCCGTGAACCTATGGCTTAAGAGGAAAAGGGCCAGCACCAGATCTGCCTGTTTGATCACCCGGTGACGATAGATCACCAGGGGATGAAAGTGAAGCAGAAGGGGAAACTTGTCCGGCGGGGTGCCTTCGATATCCCACTTTTTCTTATCCAGAAAGCTGTCGTCCTGAGGGTGGATTCCCAGTTCTTCATCATAGGGGATATACATGTTTTCGGCGGCACGCCGCCATTCCTCCACTTCGGTGCACTCCAGACCGGTTTTATCCACCAGGCGCTGGTAGAGTCCGGCATCTTTGCGCTGAAGGTCTTCCACCGTGCCGGCGGCGAACCAGAGATTTTCCCGGGCCATCAGGTTGGTGAAGGCGTTGTTGTTCACGACGGTGTTGTATTCGTCCGGGCCGGTGACCCCGTGGATGCAGAAGCGGTTGTTCTTCCGAGCTGAGAAGAAGCCGAGGTCCCGCCACATGCGCGCGGTCTCCACCAGCATTTCCGCCCCTTCCCGGTAAAGAAAATCAAAATCCCCGGTGACCTGCACATATTTTTTGAGGGCGAATATGATGTCGGCGTTGATGTGGTACTGAGCGGTGCCGGCGGCATAATAGGCCGAGGCTTCATCCCCGTTGATGGTCCGCCAGGGGAACAGCGCCCCTTTCTGGTTGACGTCCCGTGCCCGCTGCCGGGCTTTTTCGAGCATGCTGTGCCGGAATTGAAGCAGGTTTTTGGCGATGCGGGGCCTGGTGAAGGTAAGAAACGGCAGGACGTAGGTTTCGATATCCCAGAAATAATGGCCTTCATACCCGTCGCCGGTGAGACCCTTGGCCGGAATGCCGGTCCCCTCGGCTCGGACCGAGGCCTGACACAATTGGTACAGATTCCAGCGCACCGCCTGCTGCCATTCTTCGGCGGACCGGCCGCCTCGGCCTTCATCCACCACCATTCGGACATCGCAGACCCGCCAGTAATCCGCCAGAAATTGTTTCTGTGAATTCAGAATCGCTTCAAAGCCGTTCCGTTTTGCTCGAAAAAGGGTCCGTTCCGCCCGCTTGCACAGATCCTCGGGCGGTGTTCTCCGAGAGGTATGAAAACTCATCCACTTGGTGATTCGAACCGGCACATTCGGTTTTGCCTCCATCGTGAAAACAACCCTGCCGTCGTCATCGGAGGATTCGCTTTCCCAAGTAACCGGATTGTCGGTGTTCAGGCTATGATCAAAGCCGCATCCGATGGTCATCAGGCTGTTCTGTGTGCGAAATCCGAGAATAAGCCGCATGTTCTCTGCGATTTTGGCCCGGGGATTCAGGACTTTTTCTCTGAACACCCGAGTATCCCGAGGATCGCCGTCGGTGCCGCGGATGGTGCGGTGGGAGGTGATTTCCGATGAGATCACCACCGGAGCCGTACTGTTCAGGACGGTTACTTCATAGTCGATGGCCGCCAGGTGCCGGTGTTCGAAGGAGACCAGTCGGGTCGATTTGATGGAGACTAGTTTGCCGGAGTCCATCTCCCAGAGAATCTTCCGGGTCAGGGTGCCCTCCTTCATATTCAGAGTGCGGGTAAATTGTTTCAGATCGGCGGTCGGAAGGAAAAACGGCTCGTCGTCGACAAAAAGTCGAATGATCTTGAGGTCGTGCAGGTTGACGATGGTCTGACCGGTCTTGGCGAATCCATAGGCTTTTTCGCCGTAGACGATGGGCCAGCTTTCAAAAAAGCCGTTGATGAAATTGCCGTGGTTGTAAAAAGGGCGTCCTTCTTCAAAGGTGCCGCGCATGCCGAGATAGCCGTTGCTCAGGGCGAAGATCGTCTCCATCTGCCCGATAAAATCGGGATAAAACTGTTTTTCGATGATTTTCCATTCATCGCCCGGATAGACATAGCGAGGCGGATTGAGCCGTTCCCGGTGAAGCATGTTGGTATCTCCATCAACTCCCCGTAACAGGGGAAAATAAAAAATTGCCGATTACGAAAAATATCAGGACATCAGGATCGTCAAATCGAGGACCACGATGTCGGCCCCGTTTTTTTGGAGCGCCTTGACGTCCCCTTTTCTCGCCACTCCCACCACCAGTCCGAACCGGCCCCGCCGCCCCGCCTGGACTCCGGAGATGGCGTCTTCCACCACTACCGATCTGTCAGGAGACACCCCGAGCAGTTCCGCCGCCTTTAAAAAGGCGTCCGGCGCCGGTTTGCCCTGGAGATGAAGTTCCTCCACCGTGAGCCCGTCCACCCGGACATCGAAAAGGTCTTCAATGGAGGCCGCCTGCAGCACGGCCCGGCAGTTCTTGCTGGAAGAGACGACCGCGGTTTTGAGGCCTTTGCCGCGAACATGGTCAAGCAATGCCATTCCGTCCTCATACACATCCACGCCTTTTTCCTGCAGCACTTCCATCACCATGTCATCCTTGCGCCGGCCCAGGCTGTAGATGGAGGCATGGCCGGGGGGGCCATCCGGGCCGCCGTCATGCAGGTGAATCCCTCGGGATTCCAGGAAGCTTCGCACCCCCTCCTGCCGCAGTTTGCCGTCCACATACCGGTTGTAATCCGATATGATATCGAAGGGAATGAAAAGCCGGTCGGCCTGGCGGGCGTATTCCCTCAGAAAATCATCGAATACCTTTTTCCAGCAGGCGGCATGGACTTTGGCGGTTTCCGTGACGACACCGTCCAGATCGAACAGGACCGCATCGAAACGGGTTCCGGTGATGGCGGTCGATGGCATGGCATCCTCTCTATGGAAAGACATCCGATTTGGAATCCTTTGGTTTTGCGCGTTTCGCTTCTGCATTCTCCGATCTGAGTATACATCATTATCCAATTTACCAAAACAGGGAATTTGTTTGTCTTGAATAGGACAAAATGAGGGGAGTTGTAATTTGGATTATAAATTGCTAATTTGTTCAGTAGAGAATATGATCCCAAAAAATTACAAACCAGCTCAACAGATCTATGAAAGGACTGCTATGCTTACCGATTATATTTCTGAGGCAATGCATTGTGCGAAATATGAGATATTAGAGGATCAGACATTTTATGGAGAGATCAGCGGCTTGGATGGGGTTTATTCCAATGCAGATAATCTGGAAGATTGTCGGAATCAATTACAGGAAGTTCTGGAGGGTTGGATTATTTTAGGTCTTCGGTTGGGTCATTCTTTTCCGGAGATCGGCGGCATCCGTCTGAACAGCGATCTGAAGGTTGCCTGATGCCGGTTCTGGGCCCCATCAAGCGAAATGAACTGATCCGAAATCTGAAAAAGCTGGGGTTTGAAGGCCCACTTGCAGGAGGCAATCATCAATACATGATTCGAGGCAATCTTAAACTTCATATCCCGAATCCGCATCACGGAGACATCAGTAAGGGTCTTTTATCCAAGATTTTGATTTACAAACTGATCGCCTCGGTGGGAAAGGGCGAAGAAATCATCATCGCCCGGTACGGCGAACCGATAGCGAAACTGGTTCCGTTCGAAAAGCATTCCGAGCCTCGAACACCCGGTTCGGCAAAGGGAAAGTTCACCGTGCCCGATGCGTTTTTTGAACCGCTTCCCAGCGATATTCTGGATGCATTCGACCCGTGAACATTCTTCTTGATACCCATTCTTTTCTTTGGTGGATTCTCTGTTCGACTTACATGATGTTGCGGTATGGTGGTGACTCCAGGCCCTCCTTCCATCTCAGTTTCAATTCGGCCGATCCGCAGTAAACCACCGGCACGACGAAGATGGTCATGACGGCGAGCAGCATGCCGCCGAAGGATGGAATCGCCATCGGCACCATGATGTCCGAGCCGCGGCCGACCGAGGTGAGCACCGGCAGCAGTGCGAGGACGGTGGTGGCGCTGGTCATCATGGCCGGGCGCACGCGGCGGGAGGCGCCTTCGATGACCCGGGCGCGGATCTGTTCCCGGCCGGTGGGCGGGACTTCATGAAACCGCTGGTCGAGATACGTGGTCATGATCACGCCGTCGTCGGTCGCGATGCCGAACAGAGCCAGGAATCCGACCCATACCGCAACGCTGAGATGAATCGTTCCCACTTGAAAAAGATCGCGCAGATTGTGGCCGAAGATGCCGAAATCGAGAAACCACGGCCGGCCGTAAAGCCAGAGCAGGATAAAGCCGCCCGACCAGGCAAAGAGGATGCCGGAAAAGACGAGCAGGGTCTGCGGAATGCGTTTGAAATGAAAATAGAGAATCAGCCAGATGGCAAAGAGCGAAACGGGCAGGACGATGGCCAGCTTCTTCTCCGCCCGAACCTGGTTCTCATAGCTTCCGGTAAACTTATAGCTGACCCCGGAAGGAATCACCAGCTCACCGCTGCGGATTCTCTCCTGCAAAAACGCCCCCGCCTGCTCGACCACCTCCACTTCGGCGTAGCCGTCGCGCTTGTCGAAAATAACGTAGCCGACGAGAAAGGTGTCCTCACTCTTGATGACCTGCGGGCCGCGCACATAGTTGATCGTTGCAAGTTCGCGAAGCGGGATCTGGGTGCCGTCGGGTGCGGCGACGAGAATCCCTTCAATCGACTCGATGGTGTCGCGCAGTTCCCGCATATAGCGCACGCGCACCGGATACCGCTCACGCCCTTCGACCGTCTGGGTGATCGGTTTGCCTCCGACGGCGACTTCAATCACATCCTGTACCATTTTGATCTTGACGCCGTAGCGGGCGATGGCATCGCGATCGATGTCGATCTCCAGGTAGGGCTTGCCCACGATGCGGTCGGCCAGCACCGCCTC
>JBEPWQ010000022.1:0-24314 GCA_041642315.1 Desulfobacteraceae bacterium
TTTTGTAGGTTTCCTGGCGTCCGGATGGGAGGAGTTCGGTCCGCTCTTCCGAAGTCGATTCAAAGTGTTCGGCGAGCCTGTCATAGGTTTCTTTGAGTGAATGCTCTTTCCGATCGGCGGTCAGTTGCAGAAGCGGGGTCATGAATTTTTGGTAGTCGGGGATGGTCATTTTTTCACATCTTTGTAGAAAAATCTATTTAGGAGTAAAATCAAATTGATACTAAACGAGAGTCGAATTGTCGTAATTTTCACTTATGAATCTACCTGATGCTTCAATTCCGAATATTGAAATCAGATAGTCCGAATCTTCTTTAGATCTGGACAGAATCGTAGCATCTTTCATAAAATGAGGTTTTCATCTTTGAGATCAAGGATCGGTCGCATTTCAGTCATGGCGTCCATGTGCTTAGATTCATTTGACAGTCTTTTCAGCCATCCAAGCAAAAGTTGAGGATCAAGATTTCTATTCGCCGCATCAATTACTCGATATAGGATTCGCACTTCAGGCCATTGATCAGTGCCAATCGCCCAATCATTTGGAAAATCAAATGGAAGACCATAGTCATAACGCCATACCTCTGTGACGCGATCAAGGAAAGCAGGTGCGGAACTTACTGGGAGCGGAAGCAACTTCGTGAGTTCTCTTGCATACGCTTCTGTATGGCCGAATTCTTTCGCTAATTTAAGAAATCGGCCATAAATATGATGCCTATCTGCAACAAACATGGAGGGAACTCTTAAATTACTCATGCGATTTCCTTCGATAGCGTTATACTTGAAGTTGGAAATCAAATATCCGGTTAATCTACAAAGCCATTCCAAAAAATTTTAATCCTTCCATGTCAAACCAGTTTAAAGTGAAAATGAATTCTTTTCAGTTTTCTTCCACCGGAAAATAACAAGCCACCCAATGCCCCACCCCCATCTCCCGCATCTCCGGAAACACCTCCCGGCACGGTACCCCCGCATTCGGGCACCGCGGATGAAACCGGCACCCCGGCGGCGGGTCCACGAGGTTCGGCACGGTCCCTTCGATGCTCTCCAGCGGACCTTCTTGAGCCATTTTGGGCACCGCGTTCAGCAGGGCATGGGTATACGGATGCCGCGGATTCCTAAACAGTTTCCTGACATCCGCAATTTCGCAGACATTCCCCGCATACATCACCCCCACCCGGTCGCAGGTTTCGGCCACCACCCCCAGGTCGTGGGTGATGAGGAGCACCGAGGAGATCTCGGTCTCCTTGAGTCCCTTCAATAAATCCAATATCTGCGCCTGAATCGTCACATCCAGGTTCGACGTCGCCTCGTCTGCAATCAGCAGCACCGGCCGGCACGCCAAGGCCATGGCGATGACGATTCTCTGCTTCATCCCCCCGGAGAGGTTGTGCGGATACCGTTCGATCACCGCCTCCGGATTGGAGATCCCCAGCCGCCCGAGCAATTCCGCCGACCGGTCCAGGGCCTCCCGAAGCAGACGCCACCGCCACCGCTTCAGCACCGGCACCCGGTTCATAAACCGGAGCACCCGCGCATGCGGATTCCGGGCCGACATCCCATAGAGAACCCGCAGCACCGCCTTCACCGGCCCCGGCGTCCGCCCGCCCCCCGCGTCCAGGTCCGCCGCAATCTTTTCGCTCATTCCCCGACCCCGGTGGAACAGAAAGCTCTCCGCCACCTGTTCCCCCACCGTCATGATCGGGTTCAGGGCCGCATTGGGCTCCTGAAAGATCATCGATATCCGGTCCCCCCGAAGCCGCCGCAGATAAGATTCCGGCTGTTTCAGCAAGTCCACCCCCTGAGCCGGCGCATCCTCCGTCGGCGGGTCCGGATAAAAGATCAGCTCCCCCCCGTCGATCCGCCCCGGCTCCTGCACCAGCCCCATCAAAGACCGGACGAAAACGCTCTTTCCGCACCCCGATTCCCCCACCAGCCCGAAAGTGATACCATGGGGGATGGTCAGGCTCACCCCGTTCAGCGCCTTCACCACCCCTTCGTAGGTGTAGAAGTTGGCCACCAGGTCTTTCGCCTCGATGATCGGGTGCATCCCCGCACCGGCCCCACTGCCGCCATCCTCCCGTTCCTTCACCGCCATATCCCAGCTCATCGCCGCCGCTGCCTCGGATCAAAAGCGTCCCGCAGCGCATCCCCGATCAGGTTCCAGGCCAGCACAAAGAGCACGATGCACCCGCCCGGAATCACGATCGTATACCAGAACCGGAGCGGGTCCTCGGGCGGGCCCACGATGTAGTTCCGGGCCAGGGCCACCATCTGCCCCCAGTCGGCATATCCCTTGGGCGCGCCAAGCCCCACGAAAGACATGAAAGAAGCGGTGATGACCATGGAGCCCATATCCATGGTGGCGATCACCAGAACCGGATAGATGGCGTTGGGCAGGATGTGCCGAAGCATGATCTTGACATCCGAGACCCCCATCAGCCGGGCCGCCTGAACGTACTCCTGGTCCCGCAGGGTGAGCACCCCCGAGCGCATGACCCGGACGTAGTTGCGCCAGACCACCAGGGCCAGGGCGATCATGACGTTCTCCAGCCCCCGGCCGAAGGCCACCACGATGGCCATGGCCAGGACCAGGGTGGGCACTGCGAAGACCACGTCCACAAACCGCATCAGGAGTTCGTCCACCAGTCCGCCGTAAAACCCGGCCACCGTCCCCAGAAAAATCCCCACCGCCGCCGCGAACCCCACCACGAAGAGGCCGATCTTGAAAGCCGTCCGGGTTCCCCAGACCACCCCGTAGAAGATGTCGTACTGGCCCGAGGTGGTGCCGAAGACGTTGGTTTCGCTGGGCGGTTTGGGGATGGGGGAGTAGCCCTTGCGGGGCATTCGGTAGGGGCTGTCCGGATACCTGGGCGGGGCGATCACCGGGGCCAGGACGGCGGTGGCCGCAAAGGCCAGCAGCAGAATCCCCCCGAGCACGGCGGTGGGGTTCCGGAAGATCTTGATCAGGGTGAACCGGAGTTCCCGCAGCCGCGGATGTTTTTCCCAGTCGACGTGCATGATCACACCAGCCGAATCCGCGGGTCGATGGCCGCATACAGGATGTCGATCACCAGGTTGGTGATCACGAAGACCAGCCCCATGAAGAGGCACATCCCCATCAGCACCGGCATGTCGAGCTGGGTGGCCGATTCGGCCAGCCACCAGCCCATGCCCTGACGGTTGAAGACCACCTCCACCGCGATCGATCCCTCCATGGAAAAGGCCACCAGCTGCCCGGCCACCGTCACCACCGGAATCAGGGCGTTCTTGCGGGCGTGCCGAAGGTGGACGGTGCGGTCGTCGGCCCCCTTGGCCCGGGCGGTGATGACGTAATCTTTGGAGAGCTCCTCGATCATGCCCGAGCGCATCACCCGCATCAGGAGGGCCATCACCACGATCACCTGGGTGGTGACCGGCAGCACCAGATGGCGGAGCCCGTCCAGGGCCACCCGCCAGTTTCCGTTGAGGATGCCGTCCACAGTGACCATGCCGGTGTACCGGGTGAAGGCCTCGGGATGGTTCATGATGTAAAGTGCGGTCTCATCCCCGATGATCCCCGGCGGAAAGATTCGAAAATAGCCGTAGAAGACCATCAGCAGGACCAGGGCGAAAAGAAAGGTGGGCAAAGACCACCCCACGATGGCGAAGACCCGGCTCAGGTGGTCGAACCAGTCGTCCCGGTGGATGGCCGACCGGGTGCCGAGCCAGATCCCGAACCAGATGATCAGGGGCGCGGCGTAGAGGTTCAGCTCCAGGGTGACCGGAAAATACATCCAGAAGGCGGTCCAGACCGGCTGGGCCGCCACCAGGGACCAGCCGAGGTTTCCCGAGGCCACTTCCCCCACCCACCGGCCGTATTGAATGTAGAAGGGATCGTCCAGGCCGTACTTCTGGACCAGGCGGGGAAGGTCCTTGGCCTGCTGGGGGGTGGTGATGTAAGCGGCGGCCCGGCGCTCCGGGCTGAAGGACATGAGGATGCCGAAGATCAGCACGGAGACGCCGAAGAGAACGAAAATCAGGAAAAAGAGCCGCCGAAGGATGAAGGGCCCCATGGGCCGCCTATTCCTTGGTCAGCCGCTTCAGGTATTCCCATTCCGAATTGAACATCGGGTTGGGCTGATATCCCTTCACGTAGTCCCGGTAGGCCCGAAAGTCGATCTGCTGATAGAGTCCGATGGCCACCGCATCCAGGTACCAGAGATCCTGAAGCCGAAAATAGATCTCCTCCCGCTTGATCGGGTCGACGGTGTCGATGCCGGCATCGCAGAGTCGGTCCACTTCCTTGTTTTTGTATCCCATGTACCGGCCGTAGACCCCCTGGGAGTGCATGAAGGTATACATGAAGTTGTGGGGATCGGCATAATCGGCGCCCCAGCCGATGATAAAGATGGGATACATGAAGTTTCGGTACTTGACCAGGTAGTCTTTCCAGTCGACGTTGCGGACCTCGATTCGGAACTTGGGATTGAGCGACATGATGTTTTCCGCCAGCATAAAGGCCGCGGCTTCCCGCATGGCATTGCCGGTGTTGTAGGTGATCACCATCTTGAAGCCTTGGTCCCAGACCCGGCCGTCAAAAGCCTGCTTCATGTGCTCCTCGGCTTTTTTCAGGTCGAAGGGATAGATCGGCGCCTCTTTGTGGTAGGGCAGACCCTGAATATTGGGGCTGGAAGGCAGGATCACCAGGCCGCCGAAGACGTCGTCCCGGTAAGTCTCCCGGTCGAAGGCGTGGAGAAAGGCCTTGCGCACATGCATATCCGAAAAAAAGTCGGGCGGGATGCCCTCGCCGTCCAGCTTGCCGCTCCCGATGTTGGGATTTCCGGCCGGGTTGATCTTCCGGCAGAAGCAGGCCGCGGTCATGGCGAGCTGGGGCACCTCGTAGAAGGTAAGGTCCTTCATGGCCTTGACCTCGGGAATGTAGGGCGTGTCGACCACCACCCGGTCGGCGTCGCCGTTCTGGAGCATCAGCTTGCGGGTGGACCACTCCTTGACATACTTGAAGATGGCGGTGTCCAGTGCGGGTGTGCCGCCCCAGTAGCCGTCGAACCGTTCGAAGACGAACTGCTTGGAGGGTTCCCAGGCCTTCAGTTGGTAGGCTCCGGTGCCGTTGGCGATCTTCTGGAGCGGTTCATGGCCCGGCGCCGGGTTGTTGTAATTCTCGGCGTTGGCGATGTTCCCGTCCCAGCAGCCGTTGACGATGGCCCAGTTCTTTTGAAGGACCACCGAGGAGGCGTAGGCCAGGATGCCCATAAGCGGCGGGTAGGGCTTGGGCAGGTGAAGGATTACTTGGTTGCCCTGAACCGCCACTGCCTGATCGATCTTTTCGAAGATTCCGGATCGAATTTTTCCGTTTTCGTCCCGGGTGGACCCCTCGCCGGTAAGCGCCTCCAGCATCATCCACATGGGCCCGCCGTCCGGGTCGGCGATCATGTTCCGCTTGAAGGAATAGGCCACATCCTCGGCGGTCAGCTCGCCGCCCTCGTGAAACGTCACCCCCTTGCGGATTTCGAAAGTGTAGGTTTTGCCGTCTTTGGAAATGCCCCCGTTTTCCATGGTCGGCACCTTCGTCGCCAGCAGCGGAATGAATTCATCCGTGGCCTCCCCGTCGAAAAAGACCAGCGGCTCATACAGATTCAGCACCCGCTGTCCGCTCAACGTGTCGTAGGCCACGCAGGGGTCGAGGGTGCGCACGGTGCCGTATGAGGCCATAATGAAGGTGTCGGGGTTTTTGGGGGCGGTTTGGGCGGGGGAGGGGAGTAGAGCGATGGTCAGGCAAAGCGGCAAAAAGACGAAAATAGATCGGTGCAATTGCTTCGATAGTCGGATCATTGGGGTGGTCTCCTTTCTTCATTCTCTCCACCGGGCGGGGAGATAACCTGGGTAAGGGGCAAAAGGCAAAAAGAAGAATCAGAATATTGGGCCTTTATCTTGATTCTATACGCAGGGGTGAACCGGGTCAAGGATTTATGAGGGCGGATGATTTTTCAGGAAGGCGGGCCCATATCGATTCAGAAATATTTCCGAGCGCCCTTCCGGGTGCTTTTTTCGATCGCCCCGGCCTTACTTTTCATCTCTTCCGAGGAGGAAGCGGAATATTGGGCGTTGGAGGCATCGGTCATTGATCTGGGCACCTTCTTCTTTACTTTCGGGTCGATTCGTGGCATAAAGTCTCATAAATGATACCGTTGTCCGAAGTTACCGCAAAGCGCATGCGAATGATCAGGGAAAATCAATAATTTTCGATACAACCAAAACGAAAAGGGGGCAGCATAATGAAAGGCATGAAAAAGACCTGGATATGGGCCGTTTCGATTCTGATTCTGGTCGGCACCGTATTTCCGGCCGCGGGCGCCGATTTCAAAAAAGAATACAAAATGACCGTCAATGTCGGCCCCAATTTCTACTGGGGAATCGGCGCCACCAAATTCGCCGAACTGGTGAAGGAGAAGACCGACGGCCGCATCAACATCAAACCCTATTTCGGAAGCGCACTGCTCAAGGGCGCTCAGCTCAAGTCGCCTCAGATGGTTGCCAACGGGGTCATCGACTGCGCCTATGAGTCGACCATCAATGCCGCCCCGGTGATTCCGGAGATGAACATCTTTTCGCTGCCTTTTTTCATCAACACCTTCGAAAACCTCGACAAGATGGAATACGGCGAGACCGGCAAGAAGATTTTCGAGGCCATGGACAAAAAAGGCCTGGTGGGCCTGGCCTGGGCCGAGAACGGGTTCCGGCAGGTGACCAATTCGGTGAAGGAGATCAAACGGCCCGAAGACATGAAGGGTATGCGGCTTCGGGTGGTGGGAAGCCCCATTTTTATCGACATCTTTCGGCAGCTCGGCGCCGACCCGGTCAATATGAACTGGGGCGACGCCCAGACCGCCTTTCAGCAGGGGGTGGTGGACGGCCAGGAGAATCCGGTGGGGGTGCTGATTCCGGTTCAGATCTGGCAGTACCATCAGTATGCCACCATGTGGAACTATCTGGTGGATCCGCTCATCGTCTACTGGGGCAAGCGGGAATGGGACAAGTTTCCCGCCGATATCCAAAAGGCGATCACCGAGGCGGCCAAGGAGTCGGCCCGGTTTGAAAAGGCGCTGTGCCGGGCCGGTCTGGATGACGGCGAATCCCTGCGCATTCTGAAAGAGGAGTTCAACTATCAGATGGACGTGCCGGACCCCATCGCGCACATGGAAGAGAAAGGGATGAAGGTGACCCGGCTCTCCGAAGAAGATCGACAGGCGTTCGAAGAGGCCACCCGGCCGGTTTATGACGAGTGGGTGCCCAAAATCGGACAGGCGCTCTACGAAACCGCCAGGGCGGATATGGCAAAATAGGCGTGAACCTTTCTCGGGATGCCGACGGCATCGATATCCCGAGGACATTGACGAGTTAGGAAATCCATGCCGACCTCTGAAGACCGCATTCGAATCGACTACTGGATCGCCGCCGGCCTGCTCTTTGGGATGGCGGCCATCGCCTTCATCAACATCCTGAGCCGATACCTCTTTCATTTTTCCTTTGCCGCCACGGAAGAGATCACCATTAATCTATTCGTCTGGATGACCGTGGTGGGCTCCGGCATCGCATTTGAGCGGGGCGGGCAGCTCGGGATGGTCACCTTTTACAACCTCTTTCCGGTCCGGTTCAAAAAAGCGGCGATTTTGCTCAGCGCCGGGCTGAGCGCGATCCTCTTCATCCTTGTCGATTTTTATATGATCCAGGCCATTTATGATGAAATCACTCTGTTTCATGCCGGCTCCGGTGCCCTGGGGATTCCGGTCTGGATCTACTATGCGGGGGTGCCGGTGCTGTCGATCTTCGTTTTTCGGGGGATCTACCGGGATGCCCATCGGCGGCTTCGGCGGTTCGGAAAAATAGAGAGGCCCGGCTGATGGAGATCCTCCTGATATCGGCGGTTTTTATTTTCCTGATGGTCCTGGGGGTGCCCATCGGCACCGCCCTGGGGATCGCCGCCGTCATCACCATCTACCACTTTCAGCTAGGCATCGGCATGCTGGGGATGAATTTCGTCTCCGGAATCGCCTCCTTTCCCCTGCTGGCGATTCCCTTTTTCGTTCTGGCCGGGGTGATTCTGCAGCGGGCCGGTCTGGCCGCCACCATCGCCCATTTTTTCGAACTGGTGGTGGGCCGGGCCGTAGGCGGCCTCGGAATGGTGGCGGTCTGCACCTGCATGTTCTGGGGTGCGCTCTCCGGCTCCGGGCCGGCCACAACCGCGGCGGTGGGGCTGATCCTGCTTGCCCCCATGCTCAAGCACGGGTATGACAAAAGCTTTTCCGGGGCCCTCATCGCCAACGCCTCGGATCTGTCCATCATTATTCCGCCGTCCATCGCCTTTATCATCTACGGCAACATCACCGGCGTCTCGGTGAGCGCACTCTTTATGGCCGGGATCATTCCGGGGCTTCTGACCGGGGTGGGCACCATCATCGTGGCCTATCTCGTCTCCCGAAGGCGGGGGTACCGGGGAATATCCGAGCGCGGCGGAATCCGGGAGATCCTGAAAGCGCTTCGGGAATCGATCTGGGCCATCCTTTCGCCGGTGATCATTCTCGGGGGGATTTACGCCGGTATATTCACTCCCACCGAGGCGGCGGTGGTGGCGGTCTTCTACAGCCTCTTCGTGGCGGTCTTCATCTACCGGTCCCTGACCTGGCGGGATTTCATCCTGGTCCTCACCGATGCCGCCGCCACCAGTTCGGTGATCATGTTCATCGTGGTTTTCGCCGGCATCTTCACCTGGGGCACCTCGGTGATCGGGGTGGTGGACCGGGCCGCCGAGTTCATCGTCTCCATCTCCCCCAACGCCGCCGTCATGATCATCCTGGTCAACCTCCTGCTTCTGGCCCTGGGAATGATTCTGGACGCCATCTCCATTTCCTATCTGATCATGCCCATCCTGATTCCGGTGCTCACCGCCTTCGGCATCGACCCGCTCTGGTACGGCGTGATTTTCATCTCGGCCCTGGCCATCGGACAGGCCACCCCGCCGGTGGGGGTCAATCTGTTCACCGCCGCCAACCTCATCCGCGGCGACATCGACGCGGTCGCCAAACAGGCCATTCCCTTCGTCATCATGGATGTGATCGTGCTGGTGATCCTGTCGCTGTTTCCCTCTTTGTCGCTCTACCTGCCGGTAAAGGCGGGTCTGTACGTGCCCTGAAAAAACACTCTTGATTTCACACACTCCTATGTGTAAATTCTTGATGAAAAGGAGGTGCTTATGGCCACAAATCTCGCCCTGGATAATGAGCTCATTGAGAAAGCCCGTAAGATCGGCAAGCACAAAACCAAAAAGGCGGTCGTCACCGAAGCGCTTGAGGAATATATTCAACGCCGCAAACAGATGGAAATAATCGATCTTTTCGGTACAATTGATTTCGACCCGGAATATGACTATAAACCTTTGCGCAGTCGGGAATGAATGTTCTTGTCGATACATGTGTCTGGTCTCTGGCCCTGAGACGTAAACTCCCCGTGGAGGAACCGGTCCTATTCGAACTTCAGGAACTGATCCGGGAGTTTCGGGTGAAAATTATCGGTCCCATTCGGCAGGAAATCCTTTCCGGCGTGAATTCGGATGTTCAGTTCCGGCTGTTAAGAGAGAAACTGTCCGCTTTCCCGGATGTGTCACTTGAAACAAAAGTATTTGAACGGGCGGCAGTTTTTTATAATTTGAATCGAAGGAAAGGTGTTCAGGGATCCCACACCGATTTTCTAATCTGTGCGGTTTCGGATATTTACAATTTTCCTATTTTGACGATCGATAAAGATTTTCTATTGTTCAGAAACAATTTGCCGATTACGCTTCATGAACCGAGATTTTAATGGTGAAGACTAAAACACGAAAAGGTCATATTTGAACGCCATGGAAGGTTCGCGTAAGGGGGGTTGCGGTTATATTTCGCCGGACCGCCCGCCGCAAAACTGTATTATCTGCCGGGCCGTGCAGTCAAAAATCCGGAAGCGGGAGCAGCCGGCCCCGGCCCGCGTTCCGTTTTCTTGATTTCAAGCCATCGGTGATTACACTACCCCATAACCCATGGATTTCAAAACGAGGTGAATGGTGAGAAAATTGACCACCCTTTCTCCATCTGCGCGCGATTGCCGGACGGCCCTGTTTTGCTTGTTTCGAAACGCCTTTCTATTCGGAGTGGTGGTTTCAACGATTCTGCTGACCTCCTGCATGGTTGGGCCCGACTATGAACCACCGATCGTTGCCACGCCGGAAGCTTACAAGTATGCGCCGACGGTCGAATTAAAACCGATCGTGTATGAAGGACCCTGGTGGTATATCTTCAATGACGAAAACCTGAACACCCTTGTGGACCGAGTCGACGAGGGAAATTTCGACCTGATGGCTGCGGCTGCCCGGGTGCGACAGGCGCGGGCTACGGCCCGCATTCGGCGGTCTCCCCTGTTTCCCTTCTTTTCCGCCGATCCCTCCTACCGGGAGCGGGAATCGTCGGAAACGACCGGGGAATTCGCCGGCGGCACGACTACCTTATGGGGGTTTCCCTTCAATGTGGCCTATGAAATCGATCTCTTCGGACGCATCCGCCGCGGGTATCAGGCCGCGGTCGCGGATGCGCAGTCGGTGGAAGAGGATTTCGAGGCCGTTCTGCTGATTCTTCGTTCGGAGGTGGCGCTCGATTATTTCGCCCTCCGATCTTTGGATGAAGAGATCCGCATTGTGGAGCGGGCCGTGGATGTACGTGAGGAACAGCTCAAGATCCTCGACAGCCGGTTTGAATTCGGGATCGTATCCCAGCTGCCGGTGGCCCAGGCCAAGGCGGAGCTAAACTCCACCTATGCCCTCCTGTTCGCCCTGCAGCGGGAGCGGGCCATTCTGGAGAACGCCATCGCGGTGTTGCTGGGGCTGCCGCCGTCGGAACTTTCCGTTCCTTTTACACCGCTGAAGGATGACCCCCCGCATATTCCGGTGACGGTGCCGTCCCGCCTTCTGGTGGAGCGGCCGGATATCCGGCGGGCGGAGCGGGACCTGGCCGCGGCCAACGCCCGAATCGGGGTGGCCACCGCCGAGTTCTATCCCCAGGTCAATATCAGCGCCGACGCCGGACTGGCCAGTTCTCATTTCAGTGATCTCTTCGACAGCCGCAGCTACACCTGGGGGATTCTGCCCAATATTTCCATCCCGCTGTTCGAGGGCGGGCGGCTCTCCGCCAATCTGGAACGGTCCCGGGCGGTATATGCCGAACAGTATGCCTTCTATCGCCAGACCATTGTCGAAGCCTTTGGGGAGGTGGAAGACGCGCTGGTAAGCCTGCACCTTCTCAGAAAACAGGATGAAGCCAACAAACTGGCCGTCGAGGCATCCCGCCAGGCCTATGATCTTTCCCAGCGGCAGTTCGAGGGGGGGCTGGTCAACTACCTCAATGTTCTGGATTCCGAGCGGGTGCTCCTTGAAAATTCCCGCCTGGAAAGCCAAATTCGTGGCCGGCGTTATATCAGCGCAGTCAACCTGATCAAGGCCATCGGCGGGGGATGGGGCGCGCCCGTCGATTGACGGTATCGCCGGGCCGAGGGCGCCAAATCGATATGCAACATGGAGTGATATCATGAGTAAAATAGATAAAAAATACGGATTCGCAGGTATCGGCGCAGGAGTGCTGATGCTGGTGCTTTTGGTATGGATGTTTGCCGGAGACAGCGACACCGGCTCCGGCTCGGCCCGGGCCGCGGTCCGAAATGCCACCCCGGTGGTGGTCGCCGAGATTCAAAAGACCCCGTTTCTGGAGATTTTAGAAGGGCTGGGAACGGTCAAGGCCAATGAATCGGTTACCCTCAATCCGACGGTAAAGGACCGGATCACGGAGCTCTTGTTTGAGGACGGGGATGCGGTGGAGGCGGGCCAGGTGCTGGTGAAAATGAGCGACGATGAAGAAAAATCCCTGCTCAAAGAAGCCAATGCCGCCTTGAAGGAGCAGCAGCTCAAGTATGAGCGGGTCCGCAGTCTGGTCAAGCGAAAGGCCGTTTCCCAGGCCCAGCTGGAAGAGGCCGAGGGGCTTCTCAAACGGGCTGAGGCCCAGGTATCCAATTTGGAAGCTCGCTTACGCGATTACACCATTCGGGCGCCTTTTGCGGGCGTGCTCGGCATTCGGCAGGTGAGCCCCGGAGCGGTGGTGGACACCGACACCGTGATCACCACCCTGGACGACCTTTCGGTGGTTCACATCGATTTTTCCGCGCCGGAAACCTATCTTTCCGAACTTCGACCGGGGCTGTCGGTGACCGCCCGAAGCAAAGCCTATCCCGACCGGACCTTTGATGGGAAAGTCTCGGTGGTCGACTCCAGGGTCGATCCGGTCTCCCGATCTGTGACCGTGCGGGCCAATATCCCCAATCCCGATCGTGCGCTGAAACCGGGCATGCTCCTTATGGTGGATGTGATTCGGAAAGAGACGGAAACGCTGATGGTGCCGGAAGACGCGGTTTTCATGGAGAAAGAACGAAAATTCGTCTGGATGGTGGATGCCGAAAACGGGGTGATTCGGCGTGAGATCACCACCGACCGCCGCCGCCCCGGGGATGTGGAGGTACTTTCCGGACTGGAGATCGGCGACCGGGTCATTGTTCAAGGGGTGAACCGGGTTCGGGAAGGATCTTCCGTGGATGTGATGGAAGTCGAGTCCCCGGCCGGGGCATAGAAAGGGGGCGCCATGTTTATTTCCGATCTGACCGTCAAACGCCCGGTGCTCGCCACTGTTCTCAGCCTTCTCCTCATCGCCTTCGGCCTGATCAGTTTTACCCGACTCGCGGTCCGGGAATACCCGGACATCGACCCGCCGGTGGTATCGGTGGAGACCACCTATTCAGGAGCGGCCGCGAATGTGGTGGAGACCCGGATCACCCAGGTGATCGAAGACCGAATCAGCGGGGTCGAGGGGGTTCGGTCCATCGAATCGGTGAGCCGGGACGGGGTGTCGGACATTACGGTGGAGTTCATTCTGGACCGGGATATCGAATCTGCGGTGAACGATGTTCGGGACCGGGTCTCCCGGATCGTCGACAATCTGCCGGAAGAGGCCGATCCCCCTGAAATCTTCAAGGTGGACGCCTCCAGCGATGTCATCATGTGGCTCAACCTGGCCTCCACCCGAATGAACAATCTGGAGCTGACCGACTACGCCCGGCGCTACCTGGTGGACCGGTTTTCGGTCCTGGACGGGGTGGCCCGGGTAAGGGTGGGCGGCTCCCGCCGGTATGCCATGCGGATCTGGCTCGACCGGAAGGCCATGGCGGCCCGGGGGATCACCGCCTCGGACGTGGAACGCTCTCTGAGGGAGTGGAATGTGGAACTGCCGGCCGGCCGGGTGGAGTCCGAGCGCAAGGAATTCACCGTACGGGTGGCCCGGTCCTTCAACACCGCCGAGGATTTCGCTCGGCTGGTCATCGGCCGGGGCCGGGACGGCTATCTGGTAAGGCTTCGGGACATCGCCCGAGTGGAAGTGGGGGCAGCCGACGACCGAAGCCTGCTGCGGGGCAACCGGGTCTCGATGGTCGGCATCGGGATTGTGCGTCAGTCCAAGGCCAACACCCTGGATGTGGCTCACGCGGTAAAGGATGAACTGGGTCGGGTCAATGCGAGCCTGCCGGAAGGGATGGCGCTTCACGAGAGCTACGACCGGTCGGTCTTTATCGAGTCTTCCATCCATGAAGTCTATAAAACCCTGTTCATCACCGCCATTCTGGTGGTGCTGGTCCTCTACCTTTTTCTGGGGTCGCTTCGGGCCACCCTGATTCCGGCGGTTACCGTGCCGGTTTCTCTGATCGCCACCTTTATTCTGCTGCTGGCCATGGATTTTTCCATCAACCTGCTGACCTTATTGGCCTTGATTCTGGCCATCGGGCTGGTGGTGGACGATGCCATCGTGGTGCTGGAGAACATCTACCGACGGATTCAGGAAGGGGAGCATCCGCTTCTGGCCGCCTATCGCGGGGCCCGGCAGGTGGGGTTTGCCGTGATCGCCACCACCCTGGTGCTGGTGTCGGTCTTCGTGCCCATTTCTTTTCTGCGGGGCAATACCGGCCGCCTGTTTTCGGAATTCGCATTCGCCCTGGCCGGCGCGGTCTGCTTTTCCAGCTTCGTGGCCCTGACCCTTACCCCCATGATGTGCTCCAAGATCCTGAAGCGTGAGCACAAGAGCCGTCTGTCCGGGGCCCTTCAGCGCCGGCTGGATACATTTTCAGATCGGTATGTGCGGGTCTTGAAGCGGTTCGCCGGACGTTCCTGGATCGGTGCGGCGGTGTTTCTGGTCATCGTCGTCTCCATTCCTCTGTTCTACGGACTGGTCCAGAAGGAGTACTCCCCGGCCGAGGATCGGGGCGCTTTTTTCGTCATCGTAAACGGGCCGGAAGGGGCCGGGTTTGAGCGCTCCCTGGAGATGATGGAGAAGGTGGAGAATGTCCTCATGGGATTGTATGACCGCGGAGAGGCGACCCGGGTACTGCTACGGGTGCCGGCCAGCTTCGGGGACACCAACGAGGTCAACAGCGTGCGGGGGATTGTGGTCCTCAAGCCCTGGGGAGAGCGGGACCGATCGGTCCACGAGATCAAACAGGATATCAATGGACAATTGGCGGCCTTGACCGGCTATCGCTCCTTTACCGTTTCTCGAAGCGGTCTGGGCGGGGGCACCGGCCAGCCGGTGCAGTTCGTCCTCGGCGGCACCAGCTATGATGAACTGGCCCGGTGGCGGGATGTGATTCTGGCCCGGGCGGAAGAGAACCCTGGCCTGCGGGATCTGGACAGCGACTACAAAGAGACCAAACCCCAGCTCGAAGTGGCCGTCGACAAGGACCGGGCCGCGGACATGGGGGTTTCGATTCAGGAGATCGGCCGCACCCTGGAAACCATGCTCGGATTCCGCCGGGTGACCACCTATATCGACCAGGGCGAGGAATACGATGTCATCCTGGAGGGAGAGGGACGGGACAAACAGACCCCCACCGACATCCACAACATATATGTCCGGTCCCAGACCACCGACGAGCTGATTCCCCTGTCCAGCCTGGTCTCCCTGAGGGAATTCGCCGACGCCCGGGCCCGAAACCGCTTCAACCGGCTGCGGGCCGTCACTATCGAAGCCGGTCTGAATGAGGGCTACTCCCTCGACGAAGCCCTCGATTATATGGACCGTATCACCCGGGAGGAGCTGGGCACCGCGCCGGTGATCGACTACAAGGGCCAGTCTCGCGAATTCATCGACGCCTCCGGCGCATTGGCCTTCATTTTCGGGCTGTCGCTGCTGATCGTGTTTCTGGTCCTGGCGGCCCAGTTTGAAAGCTTTGTTCATCCAGTGACCATTATGCTCACGGTGCCGCTGGCCATTGCCGGGGCACTGGGCGGATTGTGGATTTTCGACAGTTCTTTGAATGTCTACAGTCAGATCGGGATCATCATGCTTGTGGGGCTGGCCGCCAAAAACGGCATCCTGATCGTGGAGTTCGCCAATCAGCTTCGGGATCAGGGGACGGCGGTGGAAGAGGCCCTGTTCACCGCCGCCCGCCAGCGGCTGCGGCCCATTTTAATGACCTCGGCCTCCACCATCATGGGGGCGGTACCGCTGGTGCTGGCCACCGGGGCGGGCGCCGAAAGCCGGTTCACCATCGGCGTGGTGATTCTTTCGGGGGTCCTTTTTTCCACCGTGCTGACCCTCTTTCTGGTGCCGATGTTCTATCTCTTCGCAGCCCGCTTTACCGCATCCCCGGAAGCGGTGGCGCGGGAACTGCAACGATTGGAAAAAAAGGCCGCATAATGATGAATCCGCGAAAGACCTCCCGCCTTCCGGTGGCGACATCCTCGGGATTTATTGTACGGAATGCGGGAAAAGGAACCCAAATGAACCCGATGAACACGCCCCATTTGAAAGATAAAATCGTACTGCTGTATCTGAAAAACCGCTCCCTGGAGGATGCGGTCCTGCTCCGGGAGGCCCGCTTCGACATTCAGGCCGACCGCGTCTTCCTCGTCGGCCGCTTCTGCGAAGGCGCCACGGACAACGACTGGGCCACCGACGTCGGCACCGCCATCTCCTGGGATGCGGTGGAGCAATATCTGGTCTTCGATTCCCTGGAGGATTATTTCTCCAGGGCTTCTCAGGCCATGGATAAAAACAGTTTTCACTGAGCCGTCTTTGACTCGGGGAGCCGTGAACATGGCAAATGAGAGCGATTGGAAGATCGTTTTGATCGACGATGAGCAGGGGATACGAAAAGTCACCGGAATCGCCCTTCGGGATGCCGGTTATGAGGTATTTACCGCGGCCGACGGCCGGGAAGGTCTGGAAGTATGCGATCGGGTCCGGCCTCAGATCGTGATCACCGACATTCGCATGCCGGGAATGGACGGCATTTCGGTGTTGGGAAACCTCAAAAAGAGGCTGCCCGACACCGAGGTGATCGTGGTCACCGCCTTCGGTGAAATGGAATTGGCGATTCGAGCGCTTCAACTAGATGCCTCCGACTTCATCACGAAACCGATCCATGATGAGGCCCTTCACCTGGCGCTGGAAAGAGCCCGGGATCGGTATGTCAGAAGAAAACAGATTCAGGAGTACACCCTTCTTCTGGAGGAGGGGTGGAACGAGACCACCGCTGAACTGATGGAGACCTATCGCTTTCAGAATGATCTGATCGAAAGCTCCATGGACGGCATCGTCGGATGCGACGCCGATGATCGGGTGGTGATTTTTAACCGCTCCATGGAGCGGATCCTGGGGTATACCAAATCCGAGGTGCTGCATCGTTTCGGGCTGGGCGGTCTGTTTCATCCGGAAGATGAAAAGGCGTTTCTGAAGGCCCTGAAAAAGGACCGGTACGGAGGTGAAAATCGCCTGTTCATGTACCAGACCGCGCTGAGGGGAAAGACCCTTTCGTCCATTCCGGTTCAGATTTCCGCCTCGGTGATCACCGATCCGCAGGGCCAGGAAAACGGTAAAGTCTGTTTTGTCCGGGACCTGCGGGAGATTCGTGAACTGGAGCGGGAAATCGAGGATCAGGCCAAGATTCTCCATCAGGACAAGATGATGTCTCTGGGCCGTCTGGCGGCCAGCGTGGTGCACGAAATCAACAATCCCCTGGCCGGTGTGCTCAACTACTGCCGGTTGATGATCCGGATCCTGAACCGGGGGGATCTCAGGCCGGAAAATGCGAGCAAATTTGAACAATACCTGAACCTGGTGGAGAGTGAAACCGCCCGGTGCTCCGAAATCGTCTCGAATCTTTTGACCTTTTCCCGAAAAACTCCGGTCTCCTTTTCCAATGTCGAGGTACGGGAACTGCTGGACCGGTCGATACTTTTGTGCCAGCACAAACTGGAACTGAGCAATATTCGACTCACTACCGAATATTCTTCGGATCTTCCGGCCATTCGGGGCGATTTCAATCAACTCCAGCAGTGTATCATCAACCTGATTTTCAACGCCCTCGACGCCATGCCAGAGGGCGGCGTGCTGACCATCGGTGCATCCCACAACGCCTCCCATAACCGGGTGATCATCACCGTTCAGGATACCGGTATCGGAATCCCGGAGGAAAATCTTTCCCACATTTTTGAACCCTTCTTCACCTCCAAGGATGAAGGCTACGGTGTCGGGCTCGGGCTGTCCACCCTCTACGGCATTGTTCGGCACCACCAAGGCGATGTGCATGTGGAAAGCAGGCCGGGCGAAGGAACCCGGTTTTCTCTCTCCCTGCCGACGGCGAATCCATGAATTTCATATGCAATGCAACATTGCATCACCAGCTTTTTTTGGGTAATATATTGTTTTTATAAGATATTAGGTATTATTTCATTTCATCCGCAACACCCGCAACCATTCAACCCTCCTTCCCAACTTTCCTGAGAACCCATTGATATAAAACATAAAATAAACGTTCACCCCCTTTCTGGCATACATTATGCTGTAGATCATGACAGTTGGGATGGCCTTGCTTCACACCGGGGCGGCGGATTGTTTTCGCCCGTTCCGAGCCGGGAAAGGGACGATGGAAGATAAAAAAATCATCCTGGTGGATCAGGAACGCAATATGGTCGCCTTTCTGACCGCCCTGATGGCGGAAGGAGGGTATCATCCCCTGATCGTCGGCAATGCCGAAGAGTGTCTGTGCCGGTCTCGACAGACCCCGCCGGACTGCATCATCATCAATATCCTGAGTCTGGTGGACGAGGGCGTCTCCCTCTATCTGGAGATCAAATGCGACCGCTGCCTGGCGAAAGTGCCGGTGATTCTGCTGTCTCCCATTTCCAGGAAGACATTCGAGCAATACCCGAAATACAAAAAAGCCCGGCGGGAAAAGGGGGTGCCGGAACCGGAGGGCTTTCTGGAAATCCCTTCGGAAACCGACGAGATCATTCATATGATCCATGGGCTGGTCCCCGGACCCGCCGGATCAGAAAGCGAATAAATCATACTCAAAAGGATGAGGGGGAAGAATGGCGACACGGATCGGGTTTTACATTTGCCATTGCGGAATCAACATCGCCCACAAGGTACGGGTGGATGAGGTGGCCGAATTCGCCGGCACACTGGACAATGTGGTGGTGGCCCGGGATTACAAATTCATGTGTTCGGACCCGGGCCAGGAAATGATCGAAAAGGACATTCGGGAGCATGATTTGAACCGGGTGGTGGTGGCCTCCTGTTCGCCGAGGCTTCACGAGAAAACCTTTCAGGGCGCCTGCGCACGGGCCGGGCTGAACCCGTACAAATTCCAGATGGCCTCGGTGCGGGAGCAGGTTTCCTGGGTCACCCGGGATGAGGACGAGGCTACCCGCAAGGCCAAGACGCTGGCGGCCGGCGCCATCAACCGGGTCAATTTTCATGAGGCCCTGCAGACCCGACGGGTATCGGTTCATCCCGACATCCTGATCGTGGGCGGCGGAATCGCCGGAATGCAGACGGCCCTGGATGTGGGCAATTCCGGCCACACCGCCTATCTGGTGGAAAAAGACACCACCATCGGGGGGCACATGCTCCAGTTCGACAAGACCTTTCCCACACTCGACTGCGCCGCCTGTATCGGCACCCCAAAAATGGTGGAGGTGGCCCAGAATCCCCATGTGGTGCTTTATTCCTACAGCGAGGTTACGGAAGTATCCGGGTACATCGGCAACTATACCGTCAAGATTCGAAGAAAACCCCGGTATATCCGGGAGGGGGTCTGCACCGGGTGCGGTGAATGCGCCAAGGTCTGTCCGGTCACCCGCCCCAGCGAGTGGGACGTGGGGCTGGGGGAACGAAAAGCGATTTACCGGGCGTTTCCCCAGGCGGTGCCCATTACCTACTGCATTGACAAGATGGATCGGGCTCCCTGTGTTCAGGCCTGTCCGGCACATGTGAACGTCCAGGGATACGTGCAGATGATCAAGATGGGCAAATACGAAGAGGCTGTGAAGCTGATCATGGAAAAACTGCCCCTGCCCGGGGTTCTGGGCCGGGTCTGCCCCCATCCCTGCGAAACCGAATGCCGACGGAAAGAGGTCGATTCGGCGGTGGCCATTCGCGACCTCAAACGCTTTGCCGCCGATCAGGTGGATATGGATGCGCTGCCCATCCCGGTGATAGAAGAAAAGGACGAGAAGGTGGCGGTGATCGGTTCGGGTCCGGCCGGACTCACGGTTGCCTGCGACCTGCGGCGAGACGGATATCAGGTCACGGTGTACGAGGCCCTGGACAAGCCGGGCGGCATGCTGCGGGTGGGTATCCCCGATTACCGTCTGCCGCCGGAAGTGCTCGACAAGGAGATCAATTACATCATTCGAATGGGGGTGGATATCAAAACCGGAATGCGCTTCGGCAGGGATTTCAACCTGGAGGACCTGAATCAGCAGGGATACGGCGCCGTTTTCCTCGGGGTGGGCGCCCATGAATGTATGAAACTGAGGATTCCGGGGGAGGAGGGGTGCCGGGGGGTCATGGATGCGGTCGCCTTTTTGCGGGAGGTGAACCTGGGGGAAAGGACCTGTCCCGGAAAGAATGTCGTGGTCATCGGCGGGGGCAATGTGGCCATCGATGCGGTGCGGGTGGCCCGCCGGCTGGCGGCCGACCGGGTGACGGTGGTCTACCGGCGCACCGAAGCGGAAATGCCGGCCTTTGCGGATGAGATTCAGGGGGCCCGGGAGGAAGGGGTAGCCTTTCATTTTCTGACCACCCCGCTGGAAATCCTGTCTAAAGATGGGTGTGCGGCCGGAATCCGGTGCTGCCCGAATGAGCTGGGGGAACCGGATGCCGGCGGACGGCGGCGCCCGGTTCCGGTGGAGGGTTCCGATTTCGTGATCGAGTGCGATACCGTGATCACCGCCATCGGCCAGAAGATCGACACCTGCTGGGATACTGCCGAATGCACCCTGGAATGTGCGCCGCGGGACCGGATACAGGTCTCGCCGGTGAGCATGCAGACCAGCCGCCCCAATGTCTTTGCCGGCGGGGACGTGGTCACCGGTCCGGCCACGGTGGTGGAGGCGGTGGCCGCCGGACACCGGGCCTCGGAGGGCATCCGACGGTATCTGCAGGGATTGAATCTCGACGACACCCGGCCGCAGTTCGTCGCGCCGGACGATTACGAATGCCGGTGGTCGGAGATTCCGGATGAATGCACCCCGGGTTTGAGGGCTGAATTGAATCACCTGACCCCGGACCTGCGGGTTCGATCTTTTGATGAAGAATCCGCCATCTTTTCCCCGGAAGTCGCTCAGAAGGAAGCCGAGCGCTGCCTTAACTGCGGAATCTGCTGCGAGTGTATGGAATGCGTCAACGCCTGCGAGGCCAAGGCGATCGATCACACCATGCAGCCGGAGGAGATCGAGATC
Source organism: Desulfobacteraceae bacterium (assembly GCA_041642315.1). Classification (GTDB taxonomy): domain Bacteria; phylum Desulfobacterota; class Desulfobacteria; order Desulfobacterales; family Desulfococcaceae; genus JAABSQ01. The sequence continues at coordinate 20,855 of JBEPWQ010000022.1, forward strand.
AAGGTGGGCAGTATCGTGCTGGCCACCGGGTATGATCTGATGGATCCGAGGCCGCTGAAGCAGTACGGCTACGGGGTGTATCCCAACGTATTCACCAGCCTCGAATTCGAACGGCTGAGCAACGCCACCGGTCCCACCGGCGGACGGATCCTGATGCGCGACGGCAACGGCGGATTCGAAAAGCCGCCAAAAAGCGTGGCCCTGCTCCACTGCATCGGCAGCCGGGATGTGAACCACCATGAATACTGCTCTCGCGTCTGCTGCATGTACGCCCTGAAATATTCCCATCTGGTCAAGGAGAAAGTGGGCCATGATGCCGAAGTCTATGATTTTTATATTGATATGCGGTGCTTCGGCGAAGGCTATGAAGAGTTTTACCGCCGGTGCCAGGAAGAGGGGACCATCTTTGTCCGGGGCAAGGTGGCGGAAATCAGCGATGTTCCCCGGCGACCCGAGGAAAAAGGGAAACTGATCTGCATCGCCGAAGACACCCTTCTGGGCAGACCGGTTCGGGTGCCCGTGGATATGGTGGTCCTGTGCATGGCCATGGAAGCCCGAAAGGATGCCCCGGAGGTGGGTCGGATTTTCGGAGTCAACCTCGGCTCCGACGGTTTCTTTCTGGAAGAGCATCCCAAACTGGGTCCGCTGAACACCGCCACGGACGGGGTGTTCCTGGCCGGTGTCTGCCAGTCGCCCAAGGATATTCCGGATGCGGTATCCCAGGCCTCGGGGGCGGCCGCCAAGGCCCTGTCCCTGGCCACCCGGGGGCAGGTGGAGGTGCCCTCCACCATCTCCTGGATAGACCCGGACATCTGCGCCGGATGCCAGACCTGTATCGGACTCTGTCCGTATTCGGCCATCGAGTTTGACGAACGCCGGGGGGTTTCCGTGGTCAACGAGGCCATCTGCAAGGGGTGCGGAAGCTGCTCCGGGTTCTGCCCCAGCGGCGCGGCCCGGGTCAGACACTTTAATCCGCGGCAGGTGTTTGCCGAATTCGAAGGGATCATGGACGCGGTATCCGCCCTGGGTGTCTGAACCCTTGGGATTAAATAAACCAAGATTGCTGAGGAGGCAACATGGAAGATTTCGAACCGATGATCGTGGCATTCGCCTGCAACTGGTGCACCTATACCGCTGCGGATCTTGCCGGGACTTCCCGGCTGATCTATCCCAAAAATGTGCGGATGATTCGGGTGATGTGTACCGGCATGGTGGACCCCCAATACGTGATCAAGGCGTTTCTGGAGGGGGCGGACGGGGTTCTGGTCAGCGGCTGCCACCCCGGAGACTGCCATTACATCAACGGAAACTACAAGGCCAGGCGGCGGGCCAAGCTTCTCAAGACGCTTTTGCCCCAGTTCGGGTTCGAGCCGGAGCGGCTCCGTCTGACCTGGATCGGCGCCAGTGACGGGATTCAGTTCGCCGACACCATCAAGGAACTGGTCAAGCAGATCAAACCGCTCGGCCCCAACCAGGCAAAGCTGCAGATGGTTATCTGAGGGAGGAAAGGCCATGTCCAAGACCAAAAAAATTGATGTCAAAGACAGGGATATGCAGGGGGCGATCACCAAATTCCTGAAAACCGTTCTGGAGACCGAGGATATCCGCGCGGTACTGGCGCCGTTGCGGCTACCGATGAAAAATACGATCATGCCCGCCCTGGTCTCCGATCCGGAAAAGCTGGCGGGGGCGGCCCCGCTGTCTCCCTCATTTCCCCTGAATGCAGCCAGACTGGTCGCCAGGCTTACCCGAAAGCCTTCCGGTCGAAAGGTGGCGGCGATGCTTCGGCCCTGCGAAATCCGGGCACTGGTCGAACTGGTCAAGCTCAAACAGGCTCACTGGGAAGACCTGGTGGTGATCAGTGCCGATTGTCCGGGCGCCTTCAGCAACCGGGATTATTTCCGATATGCGGAGAAACAGGCAGCGGAGCCGACCGACAACCGGTTCATTCGGAACGGGCTGGCCGGAACCCAGCCGCCGATCGAGGATATCCCCCTGATGACCGCCTGCCGGGCCTGTGAGCATCCGGTGCCCGAGGGCACCGATATCCTGATCGGGATGATCGGGCCCGACCCCGAAAAGGAATTGATGATTCAGGCCCGAACCGAGGCGGGAGAGGCCCTGCTGGACAAGCTCAACCTCACCGACTACATCGAGCCGGCGGGAAGACAGACCGCGGTGGAGGAATGGACGGGTCAAAAGATCGCCTTTCGAGATGAGCTCTTTCGAGAGACCCGCAACCGGACCGACACTCTGGACAAGCTGACCACCTATCTGGCCGATTGCATCAACTGCTACAACTGCCGGGTGGCCTGTCCGGTCTGCTACTGCAAGGAATGCGTTTTTGTCACCGACGTCTTCAACCACGAGCCTGTCCGGTACCTGAAATGGGCCGGTCGGAAAGGGGCGATCAAAATGCCCACCGACACCATTTTCTACCACATGACCCGTATGGCCCACATGAGTCTGGCCTGCGTGGGCTGCGGCCAGTGCGCCAATGCATGCCCCAATGACGTTCCGCTTCTGGAGCTGTTTCGTACGGTGGCCCATCAGACCCAGGCGGAATTCCGTTACCAGGCCGGTCGAAGTGTGGAGGAACCCCCGCCGCTTTCGGTTTTCAAGGAGAATGAATATCAGGACGTGGTGGGAATCAAATAATTCGGGGAGGAATGTATGAAAAGGAAAAACGGTGCCGCACTGGTGGTGGGCGCGGGAATCAGCGGGATTCGTGCCGCCGTGGATCTGGCCGAATTCGGTTACGGGGTGACCTTGATCGATCGGCGGCCTCATATCGGAGGGATTCTGTCTCAGCTCGATTATCAGTTTCCCACCGATCGTTGCGGCATGTGTAAAATGCTGCCCCTGGTGGATCGGGACAGTTCCTCTCAGTTTTGTCTGCGAAAGGGGCTGTTTCACCGGAATATTGAAATTCTCCTCAATACCGAGCTGGTGAACGCGGAGGGTGAACCCGGAAATTTCGAGGTTCATCTGAAGCAGAAAAACAGCTGGGTGGACCCGAACCGCTGTGCCGGGTGCGGATTCTGCGCGGATGTCTGTCCGGTGGAGGTTCCGGATGAATTCAACGCCGGCATGAGCCGGCGAAAGGCGATCTATCTGCCGGTGCCCCATAGCATTCCCAACCGGTACGCCATCGACATGGCCGCCTGCACCCGCTGCGGGGCCTGCGTAGACGTATGTCCCACCGGGGCCGTTCGCATTTCCGAAGACCGGCGCAGGGAATTCAGGATCCTGGTGGTGGATGACGAGCTGATCGTTCGGGATTCGGTCAAGGAATGGCTGGCAGAAGAGGCCGGGTTTTCGGTGGAAATGGCCGGTTCGGGACAGGAGGCGATCGACGCGGTTAAGAAAACCGGGTTTCATCTGGTCCTGTTGGACATCAAGATGCCGGGCATGGACGGGGTGGAGGTGTTGAAAAAGGTCAAAGAGATTCAGCCGGATA
>JBEPWQ010000023.1:0-24143 GCA_041642315.1 Desulfobacteraceae bacterium
CCTGGAATCCAAATCGGTGGCGGTGTTCCATTCCGCCGACATCCTGCCCAAAAGCGCCGACGGGGTTCGGCGGTTTATACAGCAGACCGATCTTTTTTATCTCTCCGGAATCGACCAGGAGGAGACGATTCTGGTCATCTGCCCCGACGCCCGGGAGGAGAAACACCGGGAGGTCCTCTTTGTCCGGGAGACCAACGAAAAAATCGCCGTCTGGGAGGGGAGCAAACTGAGTCAGGAGGAGGCCGGTTCGGTATCCGGGATTCGGCAGGTGTACTGGACCTCCCGGTTCAAGGACATCTTCAGGGAGCTGGCCCTGGAATCCGATTACATCTACCTCAACACCAATGAGCATTCCCGGGCGGATGTAACTGTCCAGACCCCGGACGACCGGTTCATAGACTGGTGTCAATCGGTCTTTCCCCTGCATCGATACCGCCGAATCGCACCGATCATGCATCACCTGCGGGCCGTTAAATCCCCTATCGAAATCGAACTGATGCGGCGGGCCTGCCGCATCACCGAAAAGGCGTTTCGGCGGATACTGGGAATGATTCGACCGGGGGTATGGGAATTTGAGATCGAGGCGGAACTCTATTACGAGTTTCTTCGGAACCGGTCCCGGGGGCCCGCCTATGATCCGATTATCGCCTCCGGCGCGGATACCTGTGTACTCCATTACATAAAAAACGACAAACAATGCCAAGACGGGGGGCTGGTGCTGATGGATTTCGGGGCCGAGTACGCCAACTACGCCGCCGATCTGACCCGGACCGTGCCGGTGAACGGCCGGTTCACCCCTCGACAGCGGGCGGTGTATGATGCGGTGCTGCGGGTTCAGCGGGCCGCCATCGATATGCTGAGGCCCGGGATTACGCTCAATGAGTACCACAGACAGGTGGGGGGAAAAATGGAGGGGGAACTCATCGAATTGGGCCTTCTGGACGCATCGGAGGTGAAGGACCAGGACCCCGAAAACCCGCTTTACCGCCGATATTTCATGCACGGCACCAGCCACTACATGGGCCTGGATGTCCACGACTACGGGGATAAGCACCGGGCCTTTGAATCCGGCATGGTTTTTTCGTGTGAACCCGGGATCTACATCAAGGAAGAGGGGGTGGGGGTTCGTATCGAAAACGACATTCTCATCACCCCGGGTGATCCGGTGGACCTGATGCAGACCATTCCGGTGGAGGCCGAAGAGATCGAATCTCTGATGCAATCCGGAATCGGATGATCCGGGATACGGGTTGATGCGGTTCCGGCGGCCGGAAATGTTTGCCGATCGTTTTTTTCTTTTTTATCTTGACAACCCCCGTTCATCCCATTATATTCTGCAAAATTTTGAATCAGCCGGTACGGCCGGGGAGATCCAGGCTCTCCCGGCTTTTTTTTTGAGGTCTGAATTATTTTGAGATCCTTGATTCATTTCCGAAAGGAGAGGTTTTTTCCATGCTTTGCAATACCGTAAGAAAAGGGACCAATTGTACATTCATGTCCGCCAAGGGGTGTTCCTTCAACGGCGGGCTCTGCCATGAAATCGTCGAACAGTGCAATGGATGCGGCCGAATCGTCCACCACGACAACGCCTCTTATTGCAGCGCGGCCCCGGATCCGTCCGTAAAATGGAAGAACGGGGTCTGCAATATGGCCACACACATTAAAGGCGCGGCCGCGGCCCAGGCAAAGATCAACCCGCTCAAGGCCTCCAAGCGCGGCGCCCGCAGCAAAAAGAAATAGGATTTCGAGCCCCTTTCAGCGCCGCTGAAGGGGGCTTTCGGTTTCTGCGTTTCGCCTTTTCGTATCCGGCCTTCCCCCCAAAAAAACTGTTCTTTTTTTCTCCTTGCATTTTTTTGCCCGAGCCATTAGAAATACCGGTTATTCGCGGGTTGAACCCGGAGACCGCTACCATTTAAGGAAGGACCCAAATTCCATGAGCATTAATTCCCTCGCCCAGGAACTGAATGCGATCATCAAAAACGCCAATCCCCATGTGACGGAAATGCTGTCCAAGACCGGTCGAAGACTGTTCTTTCCCAAGGGGATTTTGAGCCAGAGCGGTGAGGCAAAGAAGAAGGCGGATCCGAAATTCAATGCCACCATCGGCATCGCCACCGAAAATTTGAATATCATGTATCTGCCGTCGGTGATGACCTATCTGAATAGCGATGCGCTTCAGCCCTGTGAAACATTGACCTATGCTCCGTCCTTCGGGGTTCCGGAGCTGCGGCAGGCCTGGAAGGAAGCCCTGTATCGTAAAAATCCTTCCCTGGCGGGCAAATCGGTCAGTCTGCCGGTGGTGACCAACGGCATCACCCACGGCATCAGCGTGTTTGCCGATCTGTTTCTGGATCCCGACGACGTGGTGATTTTCCCGGATAAGATGTGGGGCAACAACATCATGATCATGTCGGTGAGAGGGGATGCCCGCATCAACCGGTATTCCATGTTTACTCCGAGCGGCGGGTTCAATCTGGAGGGATTTAAAGCCATCATCGAGCATGAGGCTCAGAACAACTCCAAGGTGGTGGTGTTCCTCAATTTCCCCAACAACCCCACCGGGTATACCGTCAATGAGCCGGAGGCGGAGGGGATCGTCGAAATCCTGTCTGATGTGGCGGAGCAGGGGACCAATGTGATTGCGGTGACCGACGACGCCTATTTCGGCCTGAGATTTGAAGAGGCCCCCATCCGGGAATCCCTCTTCGCCAGGCTCTGCGACTGCCATCCGCGGCTTCTGGCGGTCAAGCTGGACGGGGCCACCAAGGAGATGTTCGTCTGGGGCCTTCGGGTGGGATTCGTCACCTACGGTATTCCCGTGTTGCGGGGCGGGGATTCCGGCCCGTTCTATGAAGCCCTTGAAAAGAAGACGGCCGGAAATATTCGAGGAACCATTTCCAATGCCAGTCATGTCAGTCAACGGATCGTATTGAAGGCGCTTCAGTCCGAAAGTTTCGCCCGGGAGCGTGCGGAAAAGGTGGACCTGCTGAAGGGCAGAGCCAACCGGGTCAAGAGGGTGGCCAAAGATTCCAAGTATGCGGATGCCTGGGAAATTTATCCGTTCAATTCCGGATATTTCATGTGTCTGAAGCTGAAAACGGTAGAGGCGGAAGCCCTGCGCACCCATCTTCTGGATACCTACCGGGTCGGTCTCATCGCCACCGGAGATCGGGATATGCGGATCGCCTTTTCTTCGGTGGATGAAGAAAACATCGATCCCCTGTTTGAATATCTCTATAAAGGGATAAAGGATCTGGAAGGCCGGTAATCATGGATACGGCGGCGGATGAATCCCCTCCGGATCATTGAGATCATGGCCATCCAATTCACCCGACAATCCGGCAAACCGGTATACGCGGGAAAAAGGTGCGCATGGACCATTCTTATCAGCACTGGCTGTGGGAAAAGCTCGGTGAGCGGGCTGTCAAAAATCTGAATCGTCACGGTTTCGACGCCCATCTGACCCCCGATGCAAAGACCGCCCGGTCTCTCATTCTGGAGCGTATCACCCGGAAAAAGAGCTTCGGGTTCGGCGGCTCCGCCACCACTCGGGTTCTTCGCCTGCCCGAGATTCTGAAGGAGCAAAACAAAACAGTCTATGACCATTGGCAGGCGGACACCGGTCTGACCGATCTCGAGCTTCGTCTGCGGCAGGGCCGATGCGACTGTTTTCTGTGCAGCGCCAACGCGGTTTCCGCCGGCGGAGAAATCGTTAATGTAGACGGGGTGGGCAACCGGAACAATGCCATGAGTTTCGGGTGCGGACAGGTGGTGATCGTGGCCGGAATGAACAAGGTGAGGCCGGATCTTGAATCGGCCCTTCAGCGGGTAAAAGAGGTGGCCGCTCCCATGCGGGCCAAAAGCCTCCGCATGGAGACCCCCTGCGCGGAAACCGGGGTTTGCAGCGACTGCAATGCGCCGCAACGGATCTGCCGGATTACCACCATACTCCACAGAAAGCCGATGATGACCGAGGTCACTGTGGTTCTGATCAACGGGTCCTTCGGTTTTTAATTCAAAAGTTCATAGTAAATGAACGCGGTTCAAAAAAAATAGTTTGACAAAACTTGAAAAATTCTATATAAAATCTTCTTTCAATCTTTGATTGAGCGTTCGTTCAAACTCCGAATACCATTCGTCCGAGGGAACTCAGGCGAAAGAAAGCTCCGGTCGGGAAAGCATAATTAATGAGAGCTCCAGCAATTGTCGCATTTCAGCTATACGGATAAACCCTCTTATTTTTTATCATTTTATTACGATCGAGCGCTCAATTGCTTTTTTTGAGGTATCGTTGATCAGCTGTGCCGTCCTTATCTGTAAGAATAAGGATCGGGCGGTTCCGGCGGTCCAAATTCATACCAAACCTAAGAAAGGGAGATGAAGCATGACCAACCAGTATGATGAAGTCTACCAAGAGTCGATTAATGATCCTGAAGGATTCTGGGGGAAAGTCGCGGAAGATATTCACTGGTACAAGAAATGGGACAAGGTTTTGGATGATTCCAATAAACCGATGTATCGCTGGTTTGTCGGCGGTGAGCTCAATACCTGTTACAATGCGCTGGATTATCATGTGGAAAGAGGCCGGGGTGATAAGGTTGCGCTGATCTATGACAGCCCGGTGACCGATACCATCAAAAAATACACCTATGCGGAATTGACCGAGGAGGTCGCCAAATTCGCCGGCGTTCTGGCCGGGCAGGGGGTTCAGAAGGGGGATCGGGTCATCATCTACATGCCCATGATTCCCGAAGCCGCAATGGCCATGCTGGCCTGCGCCCGTCTCGGCGCCATCCACTCGGTGGTCTTCGGCGGATTCGCCGCCAAGGAGCTGGCCACCCGAATCGACGACGCAAAACCCAAAGTCATCGTCTCCGCCTCCTGCGGCATTGAAGTGACCCGGATTATCAAGTACAAGCCGCTTCTGGACAAGGCCATTGAGCTGTCTTCCGCCAAACCGGAAAAGTGCATCATCTTTCAGCGACCCCAGGAAGAGGCTTCTTTGATCGAGGGGCGGGACGTCGACTGGGCCGCCATGATGGCCGATGCCAAGCCCCATGAGTGTGTGCCGGTGGCCGCCACCGATCCGCTGTACATTCTGTATACCTCCGGCACAACCGGTCAGCCCAAGGGCGTGGTTCGGGACAACGGCGGCCATGCGGTGGCCCTCAAATGGACCATGAAGGCCATCTATGATATCGACGAGGACGACACTTGGTGGTCCGCTTCGGACGTGGGCTGGGTCGTGGGACATTCTTATATCGTTTATGCGCCGCTTTTCAAGGGCTGCACCACCGTTATGTTCGAAGGAAAACCGGTAGGCACCCCCGACGCCGGCGTTTTCTGGCGGGTCATTTCCGATCATCAGGTGAAATGCATGTTCACCGCGCCTACCGCATATCGGGCAATCAAACGGGAGGATCCCAAAGGAAAGATGATCAAGGATTATGATATCTCCTGTTTCAAGATTCTCTTTCTGGCCGGGGAACGTTCCGACCCGGATACCATTCAGTGGTCCGAGAAAAACCTCAACGTGCCGGTTATCGACCACTGGTGGCAGACCGAAACGGGCTGGGCCATCGCCGCCAATTGCATGGGCCTGCACCATTTTCCGGTGAAATACGGCTCCCCCACCAAGGCGGTTCCGGGCTGGGATGTTCAGGTGGTAGATCCCAACAACAATCAGGTCGCTCCCGGTGAAATCGGTGCGCTGGTGGTCAAGCTGCCGCTGCCTCCGGGGACCCTGCCGACTCTCTGGCAGGCGGATGAACGGTTCAAGGAGGCCTACCTCGAGGAATTCCCCGGCTATTACAAAACCGCCGACGCCGGGTATATCGATGCGGAGGGGTACATCTATGTCATGGCCCGGACCGACGATATCATCAACGTCGCCGGCCACCGCCTCTCCACCGGTGCCATGGAGGAGGTCCTGTCGGATCATCCGGACGTGGCCGAATGCGCGGTTTTAGGTGTCGAAGACAATCTCAAGGGCCAAGTGCCCATCGGATTCCTGGTATTGAACGCCGGGGTGGATCGTCCTCAGGAGGAGATCGTCAAAGAGGTGATCCAGGATGTTCGGGATCGCATCGGGCCGGTGGCCGCCTTCAAGACCGCCACCGTGGTCAAGCGACTTCCGAAAACCCGTTCCGGAAAGATCCTTCGGGGAACCATCCAGAAGATCGCCGACAATACGCCCTATAATGTCCCGGCCACCATCGATGATCCGGTGATTCTGAATGAAATGGAGGAGGCGCTCAACCGTATCGGGTACGGAAAGGCCCGCAAGTAGGCTGACGCCACAGTCGATTTCGGCTTAGAGGACAGACGGCGGCTGATGTAATAAAGATGTGGCAATTATATCAGCCGCTTTAAATTGCTCTAAAATTAATAAAATGAATACAATTCATTTTGATAGCGTAATTGATGATTCCGTTAACCTTTTTTACTTATAAAATTACTAATGTTTTCGATTAAATATAAGTGAACGAAGTTCATTTAGTAAACTTTCAATGTTGTTTGCTTGACATTTAACATGCGTTTGTGTATACATACCTCACATTGCATAGCTGTAGAACGGGATAAGGCACAAACAAAACCCTTAACGAGGAGGATTTTTTTGATGGCTGGTGAAGCAAAGATGGGAAACCCCGCGGTAGTCGGTCTGGCAGGTTTTGGACTGACGACATTGATTCTTCAGATTCATAATCTGGGCTGGTGCGGAATGGGGCCTATCGTGGCACTGGGGCTGATGTTCGGCGGGCTGGCCCAAATGATCGCGGGGTTCCAGGAATTCAAGTGCGGAAACAACTTCGGATACAGCGCCTTTGTCTCTTACGGCGCCTTCTGGATCTCGCTCTGTTTGATGCTGCTGTTGAATCATTTCGGAATTTACAAATCCAGCGGAACCGATATCGGATGGTTCCTGGTGGTGTGGACTCTCTATACCGCCATTATGTGGGTCGGCGCTCTTCGAATCCACGGGGCCATGGCCTCCACCTTCACCCTCTTGCTGATCGGGTTCATCGGCCTTGACCTGGCCCACTTCGGTTTTCCGGGGCTGACCAAACCCTCGGCGGTGGTGTTGATTCTCTGCGCCCTGAATGCCTGGTACATGATGGCCCATGTGATTTTCATGGACGTTTTCGGACGGGACGTATTGCCGGTCGGAAAGCCCTGGATCATGCCCAAGCCCAAGCAGGTCGATTCGGTTCCCCCCGTCACGGAGTCCGCATAATACCGTGTTTCTGACGGGGAGGTGGATGGATAGCCGTCCACGATCCTGAATCGATCCACTGAATCGATCAAATTGGTATCGCACAGCAGCCGGACCCATCAGCAGGGGACCCGGCTGTTTCTGTTTCATGCCGACGAGCGTTTCTTGACTTCCTAATTCATTTTTCCTAATGTTCAAAATCATCATCCTATCGGAAACCATCTGACGGAAACCCATACGGAGAGGTTTGCCATGAAACCCAGGCGATCGATTTTATCCGTTCCCGGGCATCTGGAAAAGATGCACCGGAAAGCGGCGGGAAGCGCCGCCGATGTTATTATGCTGGATCTGGAAGACAGTGTGCCGGTGGAGGCCAAGCCGTCGGCCCGCAGCCAGATCCTCCGATCCCTTCTGAATCAGGACTGGGGAGAGAAGGTGGTGACCGTTCGAATCAACAGCCTCGACACCCCTTTCGCCTATCGGGATCTTCTGGAAACGGCCGAGGCGGCGGGGCACCGTCTGAACGCGGTGGTGGTGCCCAAGGTCGACCACCCCGGCGACATCCATTTCGTGAGCCGAATGCTGGACGGCATCGAAATGGAAAAGGGAATCACCGCCCGAATCGGTGTGGAGGCCTCCATTGAAACCGCCCGGGGCATGGATCGGATTTCTGAGATTGCCCGGGCGAGCGAACGGCTAATGACCCTGGTCTTCGGCATCGCCGACTATTCCGCCTCGGTGGGGACCCGCCTGGTGTCGATTTCCGGACATGGAGAGAGCGAAGCGGCCCTGTATCCCGGGGACCGCTGGCACTTCGCTCTGAGCCGGTTGGTGATGACCGCCAAGGCCAACGGGCTGCAGGCCATCGATGCGCCTTACGGGAATTTCAAGGACCTGGACGGGGTTCGGGAATCGGCGGTGAAATCCTGCGCCCTGGGCTGCAACGGTAAATGGGCCATCCATCCGGGCCAGATCGATATTCTTAATCAGGTATTCTCCCCTTCACGAGAAGACATCGAGCGTGCGGTCAAGGTCCTTGAAGCTGACCGAAAAGCACGATCCAAGGGGCGCGGCGCAGTGGCGGTGGAGGGGCGTATGGTAGATCAGGCGACAGTCCGCCTGGCCCGCCAACTATATGAACAGGCCATTCATCTCAACATGATTTGAACTTTCAGGAGAGGGGAAAGAGCCCGATGACCAGTAGGTTTCAGTTCAAATACGGTGACAGCTTGTATTTTAATTCGGGAATACACCAAAAAGAAAAGAGGCAATCCACGGAGGAGGCCCCCTCTGTCTCCGCCTATCACGAGAAGGCCCCCTCTATTTCCGCCTATCACCCGGATGCGCACTGGGTCGACGTCCGCCGCCATCCGCGAAAAAGGTTTCGCACTTCGGTGGATTTTTCCACCCAGGACCGAGCCTACAGGGATTATATTCGGGACATCAGCGTCGCCGGGGTGTTTATTATAACCCGCTCTCCGCTGGAGATAGGGGATGAACTGCTTTTGAGGATTCCCTTCTCCGACGGCCTCAAATCGGTCCGGGTGAAAGGTATCGTGGTGCGCAAAACCCGCGATGGTGTCGGAGTAGAATTCAAAAACGTCAGGAGTTTTTTGTAAAAAATCGAAACAATAGGTCATTACCGGTTATTTTATTCGAAAATATTTGACGTCGAGTATTGAATCTTCTTCAAAATGCACTATTGTTACTCCAAGGCAATAGGGGAAGTGTATTTAATTTTCTGTGGAGAAGGAGGTTCGAATGAAAAAGAAAGTGGTATGCTTATGGCTGGTGTGCATTCTGTCGGGTGTGTTCGCGATGCATGCGGGGGCCGCCGACGACAACAAGTTGATTCAGATGTCCACCACGACATCCACCCAGGCGTCGGGACTTTTGGATGTGTTGCTGCCCGAACTGGAAAAGGATACCGGAATCGAAGTGAAGGTGCTCGCCAAAGGCACCGGTGCGGCCATTCGGGACGGTATGGATGGCAATGTGGATGTCATCTTCGTCCACGCAAAGGACCGGGAGGAAAAATTCGTGGAAGAAGGCTACGGCACCAAACGATATGCGGTGATGCACAACGATTTCATCATCGTAGGACCCAAATCCGATCCGGCCGGAATAAAGGGAATGACCGATGCGGGGAAGGCCCTGGAAATGATCGCCGAATCTAAATCCACTTTTATTTCCCGGGGGGATGACAGCGGAACCCATACCAAAGAACAGGATCTCTGGAAGGGGACCGATCTCGAACTGAAAGAGGAGACCAAGACGATCACCAAAAAGGGAAAACCGATGGAACTCTCTTTCGTTCATCCCGAGGGGCTTGGCGAATGGTATATGTCCATCGGTCAGGGGATGGGGAAGGTCCTTACCTTCGCCGACGAAAAACAGGCCTATACCCTTACCGACCGGGGAACCTACATCAATTACACCGCCGGACGGGATGACGGGATCGATCTGGAAGTGCTCACCGAAGGTGATCCCAATCTCTACAACCCCTACGGGGTAATCCCGGTCAATCCGAAAAAATACGATCATGTGAAATACGATCTGGCCAAGCAATTCGCCGAATGGATCACCTCCGAAAAGGGGCAATCGGTGATCGCCGGTTACACCCTTCACGGCAAACAGCTGTTTTATCCGGACGCGGTTCCCGATGCCAAATAGCGTTTCCTGTAACGGTTAGCAAGACACCGGATGAGATACAATCGGGGGTGGCCTGTCGCCTCCGGCTTTTTTTGTTGAAAAGATCGACTCTTTCTGACATATTCCACCGAGAACACCCTAAATCCTGAATAAAGATTTCATCCATGCAGTTTTTTCAAGACAGCTTTTTTTCCGCTTTCTTGTTGATCCGCTCTCTGGACCCGGATCTGCTCAATGTGGTCGCGGTATCCTTGAAGGTGAGTACCTTGTCGACCCTGATCGCATCTCTTATGGGCATTCCTCTCGGGTTCACGATTTCCACCACCGATTTCCGTGGAAAGCGGGCCGTCATCACCTTTCTGAATACTCTGCTGGCCCTTCCTACCGTGGTGATCGGGCTGTTCGTCTATATGTTCATTTCCAGGCGGGGGATGCTGGGGGAATTGGGGCTGCTCTATACCCAGGAGGCGATTGTCATCGGTCAGGTGATTCTGATCGTGCCGATCGTCACCACCTTCACCATCTCCGCCATTCACAGGCTCGACCGCCGATACCGGCAAACCGCAAAAACCTTGGGGGCTGATCGAATCCAGGTCGCCCTGGTCCTGCTTCGCGAAGCCCGCTTCGGCATCATGTCTGCCGTGGTGGCCAGCTTCGGCCGGGTCATCTCGGAGATCGGCATCAGCATGATGCTGGGCGGCAATGCCAAGGGATTCACCCGAACCATGACCACCGCCATGGCGCTGGAATACGACAGGGGAGAATTCGTGCTGGCGGTGGCCCTGGGGCTGATTCTCATGAGCATCAGCCTGTTCGTCAATGTGATGCTGAATACCATTCAAGGCCGGGCGATTTCCTGATGCTGTATGAGATCCGCGGACTCAAAAAGATCTACAACGGGCGAACGGTTCTCGATCTGCCTGAACTTTCATTTGAAAAAGGAAAAATATACGGGCTTCTGGGACCCAACGGGTCCGGCAAGACCACCCTCCTGTCCATCCTCGGTTTTTTGAACACTCCCTCCGCCGGTGATCTTTTTTACAACGGCCGTCGGGTCTCCTTTACTGAAAAATTCCTGCTGCCGTTTCGAAAAGAGGTAGTGGTGGTGGACCAGCATCCGATTCTGTTCAGCACCACGGTATATAAGAACGTGGAATTCGGCCTCAAGGTTCGGCAGGTGCCCAAATCACGAAGACCCGGCATCATCGAAGCCTCGCTGGAGCGGGTGGGCATGCGGGATTTCATGCATGCCCGGGGCGGCGAACTTTCCGGCGGGGAAAATCAGCGTGTGGCCATCGCCCGGGCTCTGGCCTGTTCGCCCACAGTCATGCTCTTCGATGAGCCCACCGCCAGCGTGGATGTGAACCATCAGATCGTGATTGAAGAGATTATTCGGAACCTGCATTCCCTGGAGGGCATCAGCATCCTTCTCTCGACCCACAACCTGTCCCAGGCGGCCAAACTGGTCCATGAAAGAATCTATCTTTTTGAGGGGCGGGCATCCGCCTTTACCCATGAAAACATCTACCACGGGCCGCTGGTCAATCAGGGAGGGCGGCGATACTGTCTTGTCCAGGAGAAATACCCTTTCCCGGTCAACCGGGTCGAAGACGGCCCGGTGAAAATCTCTATCGATCCGGCATCCATCGAGATTCGGAAGGTTGAGAATGCAGCGGGCAAATCCGAAGAATGGTTACACGGTCGAATCAACCAGTTGACTCTGGAGCGGGATCGGGTCCGAATCCTGGTGGATGTAGGAGTTCCTCTCAATATCATTCTAGACGCCGAGGCCTATGCTGCCATGAACCTTTCCATCGGCGAATCGGTTCGGATTCGATGCCCGGAAAAGGCCGTGGCGGTGATCTGATCGGGTATGATAAAGGTTTTGACAAAAATGGGGTTTTATTATACATAGACGTCGCCTGCGGCTATAAGTCCATTTTTGGAACAGAGGAATATTTGGATGTTTTTGTTCTCCCTGGATCTCGGCGGAGAAACCACAGAAAAAGGAGGAGACTTTTAGATGGACAAGAAAACGTTGTTTCTAATGTTGGGTGAGGCGGTGCTGATCGTCATTCTTGTGGTAGTGGTTGCCATGGATTACAAATCCAAACCGGCCGAGGAGACTCTGGTCGCCCATACCACGAAAATGGAAGAGGGAGAGGTCGCTGAGAAGGAAGCGGTCGCGGAAGAAAAGGCCGCCAAAGCCGAAGAGTTGACGGCCGAGACGCCGGAGGAAGTGGTTGAAGAAAAGGGCGAAAAGGATGAGGCTGTGGCCGATGAGAAAGCCCCCGCCGAAGTCGAGGAACCGGTCGAGGAAAAGGCGGTCGCCAAGGCCGAAAAGCCTGCTGAAGAAAAGGCCGCTGAAGAAAAGGCCGAAAAGCCCTCTGAAGAAAAGGCCGAAAAGCCCTCTGAAGAAAAGGCCGAAGCGCCCGCAGAAGCGGCCCCCGCCGCCGGCAGCGGCGAAGTGGCCGACGTCATTCCCATGGACAATCCCGCCTATTCCGAACACACCAAACCCATTGCTCAGTTCACCCATAAAAAGCATTATGAAGAATATAAAATCAGCTGCGGGGAGTGCCACCATGATGAAAACGCCGTACCCCTCACCGACCTAAAACCCGGCGACCCGGTGGAAAGCTGCATCGCCTGTCACGACAAACCCGGCAAAGCCCCCAAAGGCGAAAAGCTCTCCAAGGAAGAAGAGCTCCAATACCATACTGAAGCCCTTCATGAAAATTGTATCGGCTGCCACCGGGAGTACAACCGGGAAAACAATACCAAGGATGCCCCCCAGACCTGCGGCAAATGTCATGTGAAAGAAGAATAAATTCGAATGGGTCTGCCCCTGGCCGCCCGCTCGTGTCGGGCGGCTTTTTTTATGGGCATTTTTAACCGGAATGCTTTTTGCTTCCTTTTCCCATTTACCCCCACCTCCCCGCCGTCCTCCCTATCTGAATGAGATAAACTTTTTTCGTTTTTTCCATGAACCCCTCCAAAATCGCTATGATTTGTGATATATTTCAAATGAATGGCGATGAGCATATTACCATGCCATTGGTATGCCGTGCACATGCCGGATTTCATCTTGCCGGACCCGGACGAGAGGTGTATACTTTGATTTTACATTCGAACCTTCGCCTACGAGGAGAATTTTGCAATGACGGATCAACCGGAAAAAAAAATTCATTTTCGAGAGTTTAAGGCGCTAAGCCGGGCAATCGCTTCCTATAATGATCTCCAAGTATTGGCCAACCACCTCACTGAGCGGATCTGCCGATATTTTCAGGTTAGAGGATGCAGCATTATGTTGTTCGACGAACGGGAAAAGCAGCTGTTTCGAATGAGCAGCTACGGAATCAGTCAATCCTATTTGCAGAAAGGCCCGATACTGGCGGATGGGCGATATACGGCTTTTATCAGCGGAGAACCTATTTTCATCAAGAATTTCCAGAATGATCGGCGAATTCAGTACCCGGAAGCGGCGGCCCGGGAGGGGTTGGTCTCTTTGCTTTCCGTCCCGATCCATTATCATGGCGCTTCGATCGGATGTATCCGGGTATATCACGACCAAATCTGGGAACTTCATGAAGAAGATCTCGAGTCCTTTTGCATATTGGCGGATTTCCTCGGATTGGTGATCGAGAACAATGGGTTGCAAAACTTTTTGGAGCAGGTGAAGGAAGCTTTCAGGGGGCTTCCCGAACGGCTGATAAAAGGCGAATAGAATACGAATGGCCGGAAGACAGTTTACCGATACCACCGATTTTTATTCCATCGATCAGGGTGACGAGATTCAGGTGGGCGACCGTTGGTACAAGGTGCTGGGACACGAAAAAGAGCGGCGTTTTGGAATGGAGGACCCGAAATTTTGGGTGAAACGGGCACTGGATAAAACGACCGGCGAAAAAAAATTTATCAAACTTTCCTATTTCGAATCCTTTCATGTCAATTTCGGAGGTGTTAAGATCCAATGCTTTCGAAATCCGGAGAAGGAAAGCCAAATTCTGGAATTGATCCGGGGGAATCCCAGGTTCATGCAGGGGACCTCTTTCAAAGATCCCCAGGGGAACAACATTCGAATCATCGACGCCATTAGAGGGCCGAATTTCTATAAGTATATGGATTCTTTGGATATGGATCATGAAGTTTATTTTCATGAAGCCTTCCCCGACATACTGGTTCATTTGATCGGCGCCTTTGAAGCCATTCAACTGTTGCATGAAAACGGCTTTCGTCACGGGGATATTCGAAACGATCATATTCTCATAGAGCGGTCCACGGGCAGCTATGTTTGGATTGATTTCGATTATGACTTCCAGGCGACGGAGAATCCCTTCAGTCTTGATCTGTTCGGGATCGGCAATATTCTGAGCTTCGCAATCGGGAAAGGAATTCATCACCTACACATGATCGAAGCCGAAAGGCAGATCTATGGGGATCTCATCGACCGGGTCGAACCCGGAGATTTTTCGGTATTGGACAAATGGCGTTTTATCAATCTCCGAAAACTTTACCCCTATATCCCGGATATGCTCAATGATATACTCATGCATTTTTCTCAACTCTCTGAACTGTACTATGATCATATCGCCGAGATCATTGAAGATTTGAATGCATATCTTTCCAGGGTCCAAAAATGAAGGAGGCAGGTTTGAACCATTCGATCCTTGTGGCGTTGAAAGATTCCAAAAGTTCCCGGGTTGTTTTGGATTATCTCACTCGATTGCCCCTTTGTGCGGACGACATAACAATCACAATGCTGCATGTTTTTCAAAAACCCTCCACCAGTGAAGAGTTCATGGGAGAAGGGCATATTGAAAAAGAGGTGTCCCGTCTGCAGGGAGATCTCGAAGATGCCAAGGAGCGCCTCATCCGGTCGGGCTTTAGGGGGGATGCCATTCAAATTCGATTGGTCACCAAAGAGCTCTATCCTACCGTGACGGAGGGCATTTTAGATCAGTTTAATCAGGGAAATTACGATTTGGTGGTGATTGGCCGCAGGAAAAAATCCAAATCCGAGGAATTCGTGATGGGGGATGTGAGCGTCAAGCTGGTCCGGTCATTCGAGGGGACGACCGGGGTCCTGGTAGTCAAATTCGATTGATTCTCCGCCGATTCAACATCAGTTCTCCAGCGACCGAACCGGCAGGGCCCGATAGCCCCGCTTTTTGGCCATTCGAATGGTATAGTGGTACCCTCGGTTAAAGTTAAACAGCCTTGCGGTATCCGCCTCTGTTTCCGATTTCCACACCCAACCGCAGGTCAACCGGAACGGAGCCGCGATATCGACCTCCTGGCCGCATTCGGTCTCCTATATGTTTGCACACAGGCTTTGGAGTTCTTCCAGGGTGGGCAGGAAACCGCTTTCAGGGTGCCTCCTTTCAATGGAAAGAGGGTGCCCGCACCCGAAAGAAATGGGAAGGAAAGACCGGCCGATGAAGAGGCCGGCTTCCGGTCAGGTCGAGACCGATTCGGCCGATTCGGCCGCCGCCGTTACGACCCGCTTTTTGATCTGAACAATTCGGGCATGATAGTGGTCTTTCCCGGCGATGCGGCCGCTGGTGAAGCGGATAATCAAAAAAGAGAGAATAAAGCACAAAAAGGCCATGAAGGCCGACAGGGCCGATTCATCCACACCGTAGTTGGGGGCCAACTGGGAGCCGAGAGCCGCGCCCAGGATCATGGAAAAGACCGGGAAAAGGTAGAGCAGGGCGGACAGCTTGATCATGGAACCGGTCTGAATGGCGATGGTGACCGCATCCCCTTCTTTGGCCCCGATGGGGTTCATCACTTCCACCTCCCGTTCCTGGGCCCCTTCGCAGGAACCGTGAGCGGAACAGCTTTGGCAGGCGCTGGATCGGGTGGTCTTGACAATGGCGGTGCCGACTTTGGCTTGTGTGACGACGCCGTTTTCCTTTATTAAACTCATAATTCAGTAGCCCGATAAATTCGCTGATGTAAAAAGAAAATCGGGACGGGGTAGACCCCGCCCCGATGGGTGAAACGGTTCAGCCATTTCCGCGCATCAGGCGGCGGCCTCCTTCTTTTCTTCCGGTGATGCGCTTCGCACCAGATGCGAGGATCGTTCATAGCAGATCAGCCCGCACTGAAGGCACCGGTTGGACTCCTTGATGGCCATGGGTTCGGTGAACCCTTTCTCGAGTTCACCGCTTTCGGCCAATTCACGGGAGTCGGCGATGGGCATGATCACCCGCGGGGTGGGCGCCACACTGTCGACATCATCCACATCCTGAATCAGGGAATCGGGGGTGAGGACGTTTTCATCCAACTCCATGGGAATGTCGTACATGATTTCATGGAGCGACACTGCGGCCCGGCGGCCGGCGCCAATGGCTCGAATGGCGGCATTGTAATCGGTAATCACGTCGCCCGGGGCGAACATTCCCTTTTCTCCCTTCTGGGCAGGGCGCTTATAGGGCGGTACGGCGATCCAACCAGCCGGTCCGGCAGGCGCTTCTTCGGTTTCTCCAATGGTATCGAGCAGACGCTTGTAAAAGATCATTTCCGGGAACCGGCCGGCAGCCAGAAACAGATTTCGGGCCTTGACCGATCGCCGGCCTCCGGTGCGGGTGTCCACCACCTCGATCTCTTCGAGCCGGTCTCCCTGGCCGAAGAGTCGGCTGATGCCGGTATTGAATTCCACCTGAATGGACTCGTATTCTTCCACCTCCTCCAGCACCGGCAAAGCGTTCACCGCCAGCTTTTCCCGGGATTCCCGAAAATAGACGGTGATGTTTTCGGAGCCGAGATCACGGCATATTTTGGCGGCTTCCAGGCCGGCTTTGCCGCCGCCGATGATGGCCACGTCTTTCTCAGGAGCGATTCGGTTGCTGCGGCCGGTATCGGATTTGATGAGATCGATCAGAAGATAGCACCCCGGAAGCACCTCCTCGATGGCGTCTCCGGGAAGTCGGGACAGTCTGTTGTCCCATCCGCCTGTGGCCATAAAGACCGTTTCATAACCTTGGCCGAGCAGCCCGCCGATCGTGATATCGGCGCCGAGGGCCTTGCCTGTTTCGGCTTTCACCCCCATTTCCAGAATGCCGTTGATGTCCCAATCCAACACTTCCTCCGGAAGCCGTTCCGGGGCGATGGCGGTGCGCAAAAGCCCGCCCAAATTCGCGGTGGCTTCGTAGAGGGTGACGTCATGGCCGATGCGGGCGGCAAAAAAGGCCGCCGACAGCCCCTCTGCACCGCCGCCGATGACCGCGATCTTGCGGCCGGTGTCCGGGGCCTTGAAAGGGTGAATTCGATTCCCGCTGCTCATTTCGTAATCGGCGCAGAACCGTTTGATATAGTTGATGGCCACCGGTTCATCCACAAAATTGCGGCGGCACTCATCTTCACAGGGCCGGGGGCAGATTCGGCCGATCACCGCGGGAAAGGGATTCCGCTCCTTGACGACCTGAACGGCACGGTTATAATTGCCCAGAGAGGTCTGGCGAATATATTCCCGAATATCGATACCGGCCGGGCAGGCCCGCTGACAGGGGGTGGTACACTCGTCATCTTTATATTCGCGAATGATCCGGCGGGTGACCGAGGAAAGATTGATGATATGCTTGGGGCAGATTCGTTCACAGGTACCGCATCCGGTGCATTTGACCGCATCCACCACCGGCAGGTTGTCGGGCCCCATGGAGATGGCGTCAAACGGGCAGGCCCGGGCGCAGCTTCCGAGCCCCAGACAGCCGATGGTGCAGACCTTCATGCCGCCGTTCAGAAGGGCGGCGGCCCGGCAGTCGTTGAGCCCGTTGTAGATGTACTTGAGATCGGCGTCTTGAGTGCCGAAATAGCAGCCGGGCCGCGCGATATCCGGTTCTTTCGCTTCGATGGAGACCCCCAGAATTGCGGCGATCGCCTCGGCCGTTTCGGCGCCGGCGGCCACGCAGGAATTGGGCCCGGATTTGCCCTGGGCGACCGCCTCGGCATTGGACGAGCAGCCGGGATATCCGCAGCCGCCGCAGTTGGCGCCCGGAAGAACGCCCTCAATGGCGAGTATCTGGGGATCCACGTAGACATAAAAGACCTTGGATGCGATGGCCAGACCGGCTCCGACGATGATTCCCAGTCCGCCCATCATGGCGATAGCTTCAATCATATCCTCACTCCTTGAACGATTTATATGTGGTATCAAAGTTCGGCTCCGGAAGGGCTCCGCCGTAATTTCCAGCGGCGCCTCCGCTGAACCGGAACTGTTGGGGTTTTCCTGCGCGGTTCAATCTACAGGAGGGCGTCGAACTTGCATTTTTCAAAGCAGGTCAGACATTTCACACATTTTTCCTTGTCGATGATGGCCTTTTCTTTTTTCTTCCAAATCACGGCGTCGGCCGGGCATGCCCGGAAACAGGCGCCGCACCCGGTGCATTTGTCCATATCCACTTCGAACCTGAGCAGGGCCGCGCAGGTTTTGGCCGGGCATTCCTTGTCGTAGATATGGGCGATGTACTCTTCCTTGAAATATCTGAGTGTTGAAAGCACCGGGTTGGGTGCGGTCTGTCCCAGCCCGCAAAGAGATGCCTCCTTGATGGTGGCCGAAAGCTCCTCCAGAATTTCGAGATCCCTGGGTTCGCCGCGGCCGTCGCAGATCTTTTCCAGCGTCTCGAGAAGGCGTTTGGTTCCTTCCCGGCAGGGGGTACACTTGCCGCAGGACTCATCTTGGATAAAGTCCATGAAAAAACGGGCCATGTCGACCATGCAGGTGGATTCGTCCATGACGATGACCCCGCCGGATCCCATGATGGCGCCGACTTTGGCGATCTCCTCGTAATCCACCAGGGTGTCGAGGTGTTCCTCGGGAACGCAGCCGCCGGAAGGTCCGCCCAGCTGAACCGCCTTGAATTTCTTTTTTCCGGGAATGCCGCCGCCGGTGGCGAAGATCAGGTCCCGCAGGGGAGTTCCCATTGGAACCTCCACCAGGCCGATGTTGTTGACGTCGCCGGACAGGGCGAAGACCTTGGTGCCTTTACTCGACTCGGTTCCGACGGAAGCGTACCATTCGCCGCCGTTAAGAATGATCTGGGGAACATTGGCCAGTGTTTCCACGTTGTTCAGAATGGTCGGCTTTTCCCATAAACCTGCGTGGGCCGGGAAGGGAGGTCGGGGGCGGGGCATGCCGCGCTTTCCCTCGATGGAGCGCATTAGGGCGGTCTCCTCGCCGCAGACGAAAGCCCCGGCTCCCTGGTAGATGTCGATTTCAAAATTCATCCCGGAGTCGAAGATGTTTTCACCTAAAAGCCCGCGCTCCTTGGCTTTTCGAATGGCGATCTCCAGCCGTTTAATGGCCAGGGGATACTCGGTTCGGGCGTAAATATACCCCTGGTTGGCATTGATGGCTTTGGCTGCGATGATCATTCCTTCCAGCACCGCGTGGGGATCGGCTTCCAGAATGGACCGATCCATAAAGGCGCCGGGGTCTCCCTCATCGGCGTTGCACAGCACGTACTTGACCGAGCCGGGGCTCTTGCTGGCGAAATCCCACTTTAAACCGGTGGGAAATCCGGCGCCGCCGCGGCCCCGCATGCCCGAGGCCTTCATCTCTTGAATGATCTGCTCCGGGGTCATTTCATGCAGGGCTTTGTAAGCCCCCTGATAGCCGTCCCGGGCGATATAGTCGTCGATGGCTTCGGGATCGATGAGCCCTTTGTTGCGCAGGGTTCGTGGCATCTGATACGAAAAGAAAGGGATGTCGTCCTGATGCGGAATTTTCTTCTTGGTGGATGGATCCTTGTAGAGGAATTTGTCCACCGTTTTACCGCCGATCAGATCCTCTTCCACCACTTTCTTTATGGCTTCCGTCGTCAGCTTCTGGTAAAAAGTGCCGTCCGGATGGACCACCATGATGGGCCCCATGGCGCAAAAGCCGTTGCAACCGGTTTCGACCACCTTCATCTTGTCATCCAATCCCTTGTCCTTGAGTTCCTGGACCAGGGCATCCTTTACGGCGATGCTTCCGGTGGCGTGGCAACCGGTGCCGCCGCAGATCAGCAGGTGCTTCAACTCCTTCGAATTGAACTCCGCAAGATTTTCTTCTTTGATCTTTTTCAGATCCTCTATGGTCAAT
Organism: Desulfobacteraceae bacterium; assembly: GCA_041642315.1. Taxonomy (GTDB): domain Bacteria; phylum Desulfobacterota; class Desulfobacteria; order Desulfobacterales; family Desulfococcaceae; genus JAABSQ01. The sequence goes on from JBEPWQ010000023.1 coordinate 19,953, forward strand.
CTGGCCATTATATTTTTTCTCCTTGCTCTTTTACCAAGACCCGTCCAGCCCTCTGAGACCATTCATATAAAGTCGTCCGCTGGCCACGAACATGGAATAGCGGGTCCTCAGAACCGGGAGTTCATAGGAGCGCGCCAATTCAAGAATCTCCGCCTTGGGCCGCTTTCCCCTGACGAAAACCACCGCACCCACCTCCGCGATTTTGGCGGTCCGAATCACCTGTTCCGTGGTCAGCCCGGTCAGCAGCACCGAGCCTTTGGCGACGGCGGACAGAATGTCGTCCATCAAATCGGCGCCCCCGCCGGCAAATACGGTATGGTCCAGCTGATCCTCGCCGGCGAGGACTTCACAATCTAAAATATCTCTTATTTCAATGAGTTTCATTAAATACGTACCAGCCCCTCAATTGCAACCGGGGCTATTCATACCGCGTGAGGATATCTAAAACTTTATCGGCCTTGACAGCGCCGTGAACATCATGGTTCACCACCATCACCGGGGCCAGGCCGCAGGCGCCCAGGCATCGAACCGATTCAAGGGAGAATAGGCGATCCGCATCGGTGCCGCCTTCCTCCAGGCCGTATTTGTTGGAAATTCGGCTGATGACCTCCTTGATCCCCTTGACGTAACAGGCGGTGCCCGTGCATACCTTAATGATGTGTTTGCCTTTGGGCTCCATGGAGAAAAGGGCGTAAAACGAGGCCACGCCGTAAACCTCGCTGGCCGGCAGGTTCAGGCCGTAGCTCAGGTAATCCATCACCTCGATCGGCAGGTAGCCGACCACATCCTGGCTTTCCCGCAGGGCCGCGATCACCGAGCCGAGTTTTCCGCGATATTTTTCAATGACACCATCGATCTGCTGCCACATTTCCTCTGTTACATCCGGATGCTGGGGGTATTCCCACTCCTTCATAAATCTACTCCCTCGAATCTTTGTCGGCATTTGGGTCGACATTTGGATAGATAAATCTCTTAAAATACCATTCATGATTAAATCCGAGGGCTAACATTTCACAAGATTTAGAAAAAGTCAATGTCATCATGTTTTCTTTATAAGGGATTTTGCTGGGGAATTCATCGAAAGATTGACGGGAGGCTACCCGCTGATATAAAAAAATGCATTTAGGTGGGATTCATGCCAATCTTAACAGATGCGGATTCGATAATGCGAGAACAGAAGAAAAAGGCCGAAGAAGCCGCCGGTTTTCTGAAGCGGCGCAGTGTGCACGCTCCCCGGGTCGGTCTCCTGACCGGAACCGGCCTGGGTGACAGCACCGATGCCATGGAGATCGCCGCGGTGCTGGACTACACAGACATTCCCCACTTCCCGGTCTCCACGGTGGCGGGGCATCGGGGAAAACTGGTATGCGGGCGAATGGGGTCCCAGTCGGTCGTGGCCCTGCAGGGGCGGTTTCATCTGTACGAGGGATATTCGCCCCGGGAGGTGACCTTCCCCGTTCGGGTGATGCAGGAGCTGGGGGTGAGGGTGCTCATCGTCACAAATGCCGCCGGCGGTTTGAATCCCCGTTTTCAACCCGGTGACCTGATGTGCATTACCGACCATATCAATCTCACCGGCGAAAACCCTCTGGTGGGGCCCAACGAAGAATCATGGGGGATCCGATTCCCGGACATGAGCGCAGTGTACGATCCCGAACTGATCGATTTGGCCGACAAGGCGCAGTCGAGTGGGGACCGTCCGCTTCAAAAAGGGGTTTATACCGGGCTGAAGGGCCCTTCCCTGGAGACGCCCGCGGAGGTTCGGTTTCTCAGACAGATCGGAACGGATGCCGTAGGGCTTTCCACGATTCAGGAGGTGATCGCCGGGGTGCATGCGGGGATGCGGATTCTTGGGCTTTCCATCATTACCAACGTCAATGATCCGGACTGTCCGGTTCCGGCCACACTGGAAGAGATCATCGCCGTGGCCGAATCGGCGGTTCCCCGGCTGGGCGCTACGATTCAGAAGATTCTGGAGGAAGGGGATCTATGACGGCGACTGATTCTCAAGCCGACCTCCTGGTGACCGGAGGGATCGTATTGACCATGATGCCTCAGGCCGAACCGATCTTCGACGGTGCGGTGGCTGTGGCCGGAGACCGGATCACGGCGGTGGACCGGGCGGACCGGTTTCATGACTGGAGCGTCGATCGGACCATCGACGCCCAGGGTGGAATCATCCTGCCGGGGCTGGTCAATGTGCATACCCACGCCGCCATGACCTGTTTCCGGGGGCTGGCGGACGACCTGCCGCTGATGACCTGGCTCAATGACCACATTTTTCCCGCTGAAGCCAAGCTGGACCCCGAAAAGGTCTATGCCGGGGCTCTGCTGGCCTGCGCTGAAATGATCCTGTCGGGCACCACCTGCTTTTGTGACATGTATCTGTTCGAAGAGTCGGTGGCCCGGGCCGCCCGGGATGCCGGCATGCGGGCGGTGGTGGGGGAGGTCCTCTACGATTTTCCCTCTCCCGGTTATGGAGACATCGATAAGGGGTTCGCCCACACGGAGGATCTGATCCGCCGATGGAAGGAGGATCCCCTGGTGACCATTGCGGTGGAGCCTCATTCTCCCTATCTTTGCTCCCCCGATCTGTTGCGCCGGGGAGCGGAGATCGCCCGGGAGAACGGGGTTCCCCATGTGATCCACCTCTCTGAAACGCAGTCCGAGGTGGACCAGATTCAAGAGCGGTACGGACGCCGTCCGGTGGCGCATCTGGCTAATCTGGGGGTGCTGGGACCCGAACTGCTGGCCTGCCACTGCGTCGCCCTGTCGGAAGGAGATATCGATCTGCTCTACCGCCATGAGGTCAAAGTGGCCCACTGCCCCGAAAGCAACATGAAGCTGGCCTCCGGCATCGCCCCGGTGCCGTACTTATTGAAGGCGGGGGTCTGCGTGGGATTGGGCACCGACGGCTGCTCCAGCAACAACGACCTCGATCTGTTTTCGGAGATGGATATGGCCGCCAAACTCCACAAGGTCGCGACCCTGGATCCAACGGTTCTGGATGCCCGTACCGTGCTGCGGATGTGCACCGCCGAAGGGGCCCGGGCGCTGGGGCTGGACCACATCACCGGAGTCCTGGCTTCGGGAATGCGGGCCGACCTGATCGTGGTGGATACCGACAAACCCCACATGAAGCCCCTTCATAATCCGGAGTCCCAGCTGGTCTATTCCGCCGGCGGAGGCGATGTCGTTACCTCGATCATCAACGGCCGGGTGGTGATGTCGAATCGGGTTCTGGAGACCATCGATGTGGAGGCGGCCATGGACCGGGTCCATCGCATCGCAAAGGAAGTCCGGGGTGAAAACGGGGGCTTCGGGTGAGACAGCCCATCCTTTATTCCGGAAGAAGAGGCTACTAAATCACACCCCTTTATCTACATACTTTACCGGATGGTTTGGCTGAGAACGATCATTTAAAATAGACCGATTTCAGGTGGTGCCGACGACGGAGGCCTTCATCATGGATATGATGTAAATCACAGGGTGAAAAGCGAGGAATCGATGTCAAAACTCATATTTATTTCCAACAGACTTCCCGTCACTATTCAGCGCAGCCCCGACACGGAGGACTTCGAGCTTACCCGAAGTATCGGCGGATTGGCCACCGGACTGGGTTCTGTGCACGAAGGCGGCGAGAGTCTCTGGGTCGGGTGGAGCGGTCTGCATGAGGAGGATATCACAGAGGATGAGGATGCCGAGCTCCAAAAAAAGCTTGTGAAAGAAGAGGGTTGTCTTTCTTTTCATCTCTCCCGGCAGGATTACGAAGACTTCTATATCGGTTTTTGCAATGAGGCGATCTGGCCGCTTTTTCACTATTTCCCCAACCGGGCCCACTTCAATCGGCATCAATGGGAAGCTTACCGTCGTATCAATCTTCGCTTTTTTGCGGAGGTCAGGGGCCACATCGAACCGGAAGACACCATCTGGGTCCACGATTATCATCTCATGCTGCTCCCGCATCTGATCAAGCAGAATTTTCCGAAGTCCTCGATCGGCTTTTTCCTGCACATCCCGTTTCCTTCCTACGAAATCATGCGACTTTTGCCTTGGAGGGAGGAGGTGATGGAGGGGCTCGTGGGGGCGGATCTTATCGGGTTTCATACATTCGATTATGTGCGCCATTTCATTTCCAGTGCCCGTCGAATCCTCGGCTGTGAATCCAGTCTGGGATATCTCACAGTGAAT
>JBEPWQ010000024.1:0-23911 GCA_041642315.1 Desulfobacteraceae bacterium
TCTCCGTGTCGGTGGAAGAGGACGACAGTTTCTGTTTCATTCGCGCTTTGTAAGAAGGGGTTTGAAATTCCGGTCGCCGATTTTCACATATAGTCGTTGACAGGGCCGGCCCCTCCCCCTATTTATGGGGAATATCGGCTGTACGCAAACGGCGTATCGGGACGCCCGGAATAGACACATTTGGAGAACGGATTAACATGCCAGACAATTTTTCGGATGAATCGAGTCAGAACCAAGAAGAGAGCTTTGCCGACCTTTTTGAATCCTACGGCGACAGCATGGTCGAAGACCTGCGTGTGGGAGACAAGGTCTCCGGCGAAATTATCTCCATCGGGATGGACAATGTCTTTCTCAATACAGGTACCAAAATCGACGGGGCGGTAGACAAAACGGAGCTCCTGGATGAGAACGGAGAGCTTCCATACCAGGTGGGCGATTCCCTCGAGTTATACGTGGTTTCCCTGGATGAGAATGAAATTCGACTTTCTCATGCCCTGTCCGGCGTCGGCGGCCTGAATCAGTTGCGGGAAGCCTTTCAGGCAAAAGTGCCGGTGGAGGGCCAGGTGGCCGAGCAGATCAAGGGCGGATTTCGGGTGGAGTTGATGCAGCACCGGGCCTTCTGTCCGGTGAGCCAGATCGACACCAAATATGTGGAGCATCCCGAAGACTACGTCGGCCAGACCCACCGGTTCATGATCACCCGGTTCGAGGAAAACGGCCGCAATATCGTGGTGTCCCGGCGGGAGCTGCTGGCCAAGGAGCAGGAAAAAGCCAAAGCGGAATTCCTCGAAACCGCCGAGGCCGGCATGGTGACCGAAGGCCGGGTGACCAGTTTAATGCCTTACGGCGCCTTTGTGGAGCTGTTTCCGGGTGTGGAAGGGCTGGTCCACGTGTCGGAATTGAGCTGGTCCCGGGTCGACAAGCCCGAAGAGGTGGTTCGGGTGGATGACCATGTGCAGGTCAAGGTGCTCTCCCTCGAATCCGGGAAAAAGCCGGGGGAAGTGAAAATCTCCCTGTCGATGAAACAGATGTCGGGCGATCCCTGGGATACCAAGGCCGATGCCTTCAAGCCCGGTGAAAAGATCAAGGGAAGGGTGACCCGCCTGATGGATTTCGGCGCATTTGTGGAAATCGCCCCGGGAATCGAAGGGCTGGTGCATATCAGTGAAATGAGCTACACGCGCCGAGTCGTCAAGCCCGATGAGGAGGTGAAGGAAGGCGAAGAGGTGGACGTCATGATCAAGGATGTCGACCTGGAAAAACGTCGAATTTCCCTCAGTATTCGCGATGCAGCGGGGGACCCCTGGATCGGGATCAAGGACAGATACCCGGTGGGGACCCGGATGGAAGGGACGCTCGAGAAAAAAGAGCGCTTCGGTTATTTCATTACCCTCGAACCGGGAATCACCGGCCTGATGCCCCGATCCCGAATCAGTAAATCGGCCGGCGCCGCGGCCCTGGACAAGCTCAAGGTCGGAGACCCGATATCGATTCTGGTGGAGGAGATTCATCCCTCGGATCGAAAGATCACCCTGGCACCCGGCGATGCCGGAGAGGAAGGCGACTGGCGGGAATACGCCAAGGGCAGGGAAAAATCCCTCGGCTCACTGGGCGAAAAGCTTCAACAGGCCATGAAGGACGCCGGAAAATAAGCATCGGGCCATGACCACCGCAATCATGCAGGATTGACGAAACGATGATCCAAGCCTATCATCCCAGCAGAGCGGCGGTCATACTGCAGGGGCTGTCGGTTACGCCCGTTTATGGCGGGAATAGACATCCGAATCCAGATGCGAGCGTTCTCCGTTCTTGAGGGAATGGTACCCGGCCGCCGCTATCATGGCGGCATTGTCGCCGCACAAGTCCAGCGGCGGAATATGGACTGAGAGTCCTTTCGGGCCGGCTTCCTCCAGGACCCGGTCCCGAAGCCGCCGGTTGGCCGCGACGCCCCCCACCACGGCGATATGGCCGCAGCCCCGATCCTCGGCCGCCCGGATCAGCTTGAAGACTAGCACATCCACCACCGCTTCCTGGAATCCGGCCACGATGTGGGGAATTTCTTCGGCAAAGGTGGCCTTATGGGTCTGAATGTACCGGCTGACGGCCGTTTTGATTCCGCTGAAGCTGAAATCATATTCGGTCTTATCCAGAAAAGGCCTGGGAAACCGGATCCGGGCCGGATCTCCCTGCTCGGATCGTTTCCCGATCACCGGTCCGCCGGGGTAGCCGAGGCCGAGCATTTTTGACACCTTGTCGAAGGCTTCTCCGGCCGCGTCGTCCCGGGTGCCGCCCATGAACTCGAATTCGGTGTGGCCCTTGACAAAATAGATGCTGGTATGTCCGCCGGAGACCAGCAGCGCCACGAAGGGGAAGGCGGGCGGTGTCGGCTCCAGAAAGACCGAATTGAGATGGGCTTCCAGGTGATTCACTCCGCACCAGGGAAGATCGAGTGTATAGGCATAGCCCTTGGCAAAGGAAAATCCCACCAGAAGCGCCCCCACCAGGCCCGGCCCCTGGGTCGCGGCCAGCGCATCCAGGTCTGTTTTGGAAAGACCGGCGGTGTCCAGGGCCTCTTCCACCACCGGTACGATCGCCTCCAGGTGTTTTCGAGAGGCCAGTTCCGGCACCACCCCGCCGTACCGGCGGTGAGTGTCGATCTGGGAGGCCACCACCGAGGAGAGAATCTCGCGGCCGTCGCGAACCACGGCGGCGGCGGTTTCATCGCAGGAGGTCTCGATTCCCAGAACGATCATGCCGGCCCCCGGTCGCTGATGGCCTCGATCACCTTTTGAACCGCCGCAAAATCGGCGGGACCCAATTCCCGGCTCATTCCCACCGTAGCGCCCCATTCGGCCGTTCGGCCAGAAGAGGCCGCGCTGCCCATGATCCTCAATCTTGTGGGAACGAGTTTTCTCGGCATTTCATGTCTTCCTTTCTCCGGTTTTTTCTCTCACCCGGTATTGATATCGGTGCGGGGGGTATCTGTTTGCACAGGTCCATTTCCCTCTATTTGAATTCAAAATTTCGGTCAAACAGGTCCGGCGCATCAAAATGGGCCCGGCCGACGAACTTAATGGCATGATGCCCCCGCTGGCGCATGGCCCCCACTTCGGGCACCCCCATGGGAAAGAAGAGGATCGGCTCGATTCGTTCGCTCCCCTTGGCGATGCCCCGGGAATCGAAAATGGATTCCGTCCGATTTTCGGAACGGGGAAGATTTTCCAGAACCGCATAGGGGATCAGCCGGTAGGTTACGGAATGGGCGGGCTTATTCCCGGCTTTCAGGTTCTCCACCTGGTGCCACCCCGAATTGATGCGGGCGTGCAGCCGTTTTTCGGGAAATTCATTCGGCAGCCAGGCGGGAACAAAGGGATCCGCCCCCCCGGAAACAAGGATTGCCCGTTCGACCCGTTTCTGATTCGGCATAAAGAAATGGTAGCAGCCGCAGTTGTTCATGACATCCACCATAAACGGATATCCATTCCGGTCCAGGCTGACCCGGAAGGTTAAGCCGTCCAGATGGCCGTGTTCATACCAGGGGGCGTGGGGACCCTGTCGACCCGAATACCAGATCACATAGACAATCTGGAGTGAGGGCATTCCTTTGAAGAAACCATGGGAAAAATAATAATAGACAGTGGGTTCCTTCAGGTCGATGGATACCTGATCACGGTCCCAAAACAAGGCGCCGATGCGGTCATAGTCGGCGGCGACATCCTGGACGAAAATCGGCGCAAACGCGGAGACCACCTGTTTCTTTTGGGTCGGCGAGAGGATGGGAAGATCCAGCTCGTCTCGTTCGGCCTGGGAAAAGGACCGCTGGAATCCGGATGACGCCGGTGGATTCACAGTCTCTTCGGGAATAAAGCGGACCAATTCCCCTCGAACCGGCAGGGCCTCGGGGGCGGTTTCATGAAGCCGGGTGAATTTTCGCTGAACATTCCAGGTGGCCAGCGCCACCGGAATCACGGTGAGCGGATACGCGCCGGCAAACTGCAGCCAGGGGTCATATTCCGAGGGGACCTCTACGGCGGTTTTGACCTGGTCATGAAAATCCTGTGTATCGCGGTCTTTTTTCAGAAGGGCATCGCCGTAATCGACGGCCATCGCATACAGGCCTTTCCGGGACGATTCCGCAGCCGGTTCCATTTCCGTCTGCCATACACGCAAATCCGGATCGGTGAGACTGCTGATCTCCTTTCGGCGGGCCGCCAGATCCAGCGCCCGCATTCGGCCGATCCAGGCCGCATGCTCGCCGGGAGTATCCACCCGGTCCTTCATCGCCTCCAGAAATCGGTTCGTCCGCAGATAGGGAAAATCCGGTATCCGCACCACCGACGCGTCCCGCACTCCGGCGGCATTCACCGCCGCATCCAGTCGGTGAAAAAACTCGACCGTCTTGAATGAACGGGTGCGACTCCCGGGCGGTTCTTTTCGGAATCCTGTTCCGGTGCAGGAGGGGTATAAAAAAAATAGGGCGAGAAGACAAACAACCCACCGGATTCGTCTTCGATTCTTCATCCCAGGCTCCTTTACCCGGTCCATTTCCGGTTTGTATTTTTCGGAATGCATTCGCCCAGGCGGACCGTTCTGTTCCGGTTTGTGCAGCCGTTCGCGACGATGATCCCGGTTTGCGTCCGCTCTGGGGTATTTGCATCAATAGCAAGCCTCACCCGATGCGTGGCCTTCTTCGAAATCGGTGCGTCAGTTTGCAATAGAATCGGTATCCACATCTTCCAGACGAATGGAAAAGCGCTGAAGTGTCAGGCCTTTTTCTCTGCAGTATTGCCGAGCCCCTTCGAAATTGTTGGGTACATGGCCGTTGAACGAGATCAGAAGCCCGGTGAATCGGTGCCGATCCTTCAGCCGGTCGATATCATCAAATGTGCCCAGAATCGGATAGCCCAGGAGCTTTTTTCCGGTTTTCAGCACATCATCATCAATAAAACCCACCGGCTGAATATGACGGCGCTTGTTGTTGAGAATCTCCCGCATCAGAATTTCGCCGCCGCGGCCCGCCCCATAAATGAGCACCGTTTCGCCGGAGAGGGTTTTGCGTTTCACCGCGTCAAGGGAGATTCTGAAGGAGCCCCGGGTGCCGAGAAGCAATCCGGTGGTCAGGAGAAAATCGATGACAAAGATTCCTTTGGGAAAGTCCTCGAAACGGTAGATGTAGGTGACCGCAAAGGCGCAGAGCAGGGTAGCTGCGCTCGATGCCTTGAGATATGTATAGACGTCGTTGGAACTCATGTATCGCCATATGCCCCGATAGATGCCCATCACGAAAAAAGCGATGAATTTGCAGGCGATAATGGCGGGCAGTGAATGGAGAAAGAATTTAAAATGTTCGCCGAATCCTTGTGCACTGAACCGAAGGCGATAGGAGAGATAGTAGGAAAAAGCGATGAGGCAGAAGTCGAGCAATACCAGGGCGATCTGTCGCTTGTAGGTCAGTTCCATGAGAATCGGGGTATAGGAATGGTTGCGAAGAAGGCAGAACTCCCGGTCGGGATAAACCCGGATCTGGGCCATGTATACCCCGATCAGGAGGACCGAAATGGCCAGTGGAATAATGACGGCCGGTGAGGTCAGGCTGTCGGTGGTGCTGACAAACAGAGATGCGATGCCCGAGATGGCGCCCACACCGTACAGAAAGAGAACCGCGTCTCGTTCGCTGAACCCGATCAGAACCAGGCGATGGGAGGTATGGTCTTTTCCGCCGGTGGAGGCCTTGCGTCCGGAGAGCAGTCGAATCAGGGTGACCAGGGTGGTGTCCAGGATCGGAACCAGCAGAATCATGACCGGAACCGCCACCGAGGCCAATGTTGGAGTGGTCTCTGCGCTGGCGTAATGGATGCCGAGCATGGACAGCACAAACCCGATGGTGAGGCTGCCGCAGTCTCCCATGAAGATGCTGGCGGGATTGAAGTTGTACATCAGAAATCCGCCCAGAGCACCGGCCAGCAGCACCGAAATCGCACTCCCCGAACCGGTCAGATCGGACAGAAGAAAGGTGAAATAGATTGCGCCGATCAGGGTTACCCCGGTGCATAGGCCATCCATATTGTCGATCAGGTTGATGGCATTGGTGACCCCGACGATCCAGACAAGCGTGACGATGGTATCCAGGGTGAGGGATGTGAACCAGTGCAGCCGAAATCCCAGAAACGTCACTGCCGAAGCCACCAGTATCTGGCCGACCAGTTTGGTATGGGGTTTGATGTGAATAAAATCGTCCAGCAGCCCCAAGACAAACATGAGGGACATGCCGATCCATACGGCGGGGGCCAGATCCGGCGGCGGGCGAAACCCCGGAGACCGGGCCAGGTGGGGCAAAAGGGTAGAGAAATCCGAAATCACCAAGAGGGGGATCGCCAGGCTGAAATAGATGGCGATCCCCCCCAGCATGGCGGTGGATTCTTTGTGCCAGCGTTCGGTGACCGGGTGGGCCATCCACCCCTTTTTTCGAGCGAGTACCCGTACCCCGGGGGTCACCAGGAGTGCAATAAAGAATGAGATCACAAAATAGGCATACAACATGGCGTTCACAAAAAAAACGGCCAAGGTCCCTTATCGGTGTGCACCAAGGACCCCGGCCTGCAGAGAAAAAAATCGATATGATCTATCCGTGTCTCTTCAGGACATCCATTTCACCCGAGCGCCGGGGCCTTTTCTTTGTACGATTTCACCCACGACTTCGGCATCTTCGTTCATCGCCCGAAGCCGTCCTGCCACTTCCTGAGCATGTGTTTCCGGCACCACCGCGAGAACCCCGATGCCGTTGTTGAAAGTCCGCATCATTTCCCGCGCTTCGATCTTGCCGGCCTCTTGCAGAAAAGAAAAAATGGGCGGAGTGTGCCAACTGCCGGGATACAGAATCACATTGCAGGCCTGGGGAATGACGCGAATAATGTTTTCTTCGATGCCGCCGCCGGTGATATGGGCCAGCCCGTGCACCGGGAGATCTCGAATCAATTTTTGTATGGTCTCAGAATAGATCTTGGTCGGGGTCAGGAGTTCTTCGCCGATGGTTTTCCCCAGTTCCGGAACGTAGCTGTCGATTTCGAGCTTCAGCACATCGAAACAGATCTTTCGGGCGAGGGAATAGCCGTTGCTGTGCAGACCGCTGGAAGGGATCTGAACCAGCCGATGGCCGACCCGGATTTCCGAGCCGTCGATGATCTTGTCGTTGTCTACCAGACCGACGGTGAACCCGGCCAGATCATACTCGTTGTCGGTGTAGAATCCGGGCATTTCGGCGGTTTCACCACCGATCAGCGCACAATTGGCCTGGTTGCATCCTTCTCCCACCCCTTGAATGATCTCCGCGGCGATTTCATCGTCCAGCCGTCCCATGGAAAGATAATCGAGAAAGAAGAGCGGCTTGGCGCCTTGGACCGCGACATCATTGACGCACATCGCCACCAGGTCGATGCCCACCGTGTCATGTCTGCCCATCATAAAGGCGATTTTGAGCTTGGTCCCCACACCGTCGGTGGAACTGACCAGGACCGGCCGTTCGATATTGGCCAGGTTAAGGGAAAAGAGACCTCCAAATCCGCCTATATCTCCCATAACCCCGTGCCGAGGGGTCCGCTTGGCGATTTCCTTGATTCTGCCGACCAGCCTGTTCGCCTTGTCGATGTCTACGCCTGCTTCTGCATAGGTGAGCGGTTTTGTCATAAATCTCCCCTGTGAAGGATCCAACCATTTCAAATGATTTTTGAAGATTAGATCGATTCGGTTCAAAAGTCAAAACAATTTTTTTGACATAAACGGGCGGTTATTGTAAGTATTCCCTGTCTTTTTTGCGATCCGGCAAGCAGGTCCGCGGTCTACCGGCAAAATGGTTTCGGCCGGGCAGGAACGGGAACGGTCCGCAGCCGGATTATATTCTCGTTTTTCTCGGAGCAGTAGGGGTATGAAAACGTTTGCACGGCTCGATCGGTTGCCGCCGTATGTGTTCGCCACAGTGAACGAAATCAAGATGGAGGCGCGCCGGGCGGGTGAAGATATTATCGATCTGGGAATGGGAAACCCCGATATCGGCACCCCGGATCATATTGTGGACAAGCTCGTGGAAGCCTCCCGGAAGCCGCACAACCATCGGTATTCCGCATCCATGGGCATTCGGAAGCTCCGCATGGCCATCGCCGACTGGTATCGGCGTCGGCACCGGGTGGACATCGATCCGGAGACCGAGGCGATCGTGACCATCGGGGTCAAAGAAGGGATGTCGCACCTGATCCTGGTTTCCATTCGACCCGGAGACGTGGTCTTCACCCCCAACCCGACCTATCCCATTCACCCCTATTCAGCCATTATATCGGGTGGAGATGTGCGGGGCATTCCGGTGGGGCCCGACCAGGATTTCTTTGAAAATCTATTGTCGGCCACCAAACAGACCTGGCCAAAGCCCAAGATTCTGATTCTCAGCTATCCCCACAATCCGACCACCGAGGTGGTGGACCTCCCCTTTTTTCAGAAGATCGTCGATTTCGCCCGGGAGCACGACATCATGGTGGTCCACGATTTCGCCTATGCCGATCTCACCTTCGACGACTACAAGGCCCCGAGTTTTCTTCAGGCCAAAGGGGCCAAGGAAGTGGGGGTGGAGTTTTTCTCGCTTTCCAAAAGCTACAGCATGCCCGGCTGGCGGGTGGGGTTCTGCGTGGGGAATCCCGAAATTGTCGCCGCTTTGCGCAGAATTAAAAGTTATCTCGACTACGGCATTTTTCAACCCATTCAGATCGCTGCCATTATCGCTTTAAACGGGGAGCAGGACTGCGTCCAGGGGATTCGAGACGTCTACAAAGCCCGGCGGGACACCCTGATTACCGGTCTTAACCGGGCCGGATGGGAGGTGCCCAGCCCCCGGGGAACGATGTTCGTCTGGGCACGCATCCCCGAAAACTTTCGGCACCTGCGGTCGGTGGAATTTTCCAAGTTCCTGATTCGGGAGGCGGGGGTGGCGGTTTCCCCCGGGTTGGGGTTCGGTGAATATGGGGACGAGTATGTCCGGTTCGCCCTGATTGAAAACAATCTTCGCATCAATCAGGCGGTAAGAGGCATTCGAAAAGTCATGTAAGGAGTTGGTCTTATGAAAACGATTCATGTGGGGCTGCTCGGCTGCGGCACGGTGGGAACGGGAGTGGCCAAGATTTTGATCCATAACCGGGACCTGCTTCGGGCCCGCCTGGGTGCCGATCTGAACCTGAAACGGGCGGCCGACATCGACACGGAAACCGATCGTGGCGTGACTTTTGAACCGGGGGTGCTGGTGGCGGACGCCCGGCAGGTGATCGATGATCCGGAGATCGACATCGTGGTGGAGATGATCGGCGGCGAAGGCATCGCCAAGGATTTCATCCAGCAGGCCATTCAAAAGGGCAAGCATGTGGTGACCGCCAACAAGGCCCTGCTGGCCGGTCAGGGAAACGAACTCATCCACGCCGCCCGGATAGCCGGTGTGGAACTGGCCTATGAAGCCAGCGTGGGCGGATGCATGCCGATCATCAAGACCCTTCGGGAATCTTTGGTGGGAAACCGCATCCACGCCATGACCGGGATTCTGAACGGTACCTGCAACTACATCCTGACCAAAATCAGCGACGAGGGCAGCGCTTTTGAATCGGCTCTGGCCGAGGCCCAGGCCGAAGGGTTCGCCGAGGCCGACCCCACCCTCGATGTGGAAGGATACGACACCGCCCATAAATTGGCCATCCTCAATGGACTGGCATACGGGATGAAAATCAACCTTCAGGATATCTATGTGGAGGGGATCACCGGAATCACCCCCGAAGACATCGATTTCGCCCGGGAATTCCGCTATAAAGTGAAGCTGCTGGCGATCGGCAAGGACAAAGGCGACCGGGTGGAGGCGCGGGTTCACCCCACCATGATCCCCGATTCCAACCCGCTGTTCAATGTCGGCGAAAACCTGAACGCGGTCACCATTTCGGCCGATGCGGTGGGGGATATGATGCTCTACGGCTATGGTGCGGGAATGATGCCCACGGCAAGCGCGGTGGTGGGCGACATTGCCGATATCGCCCGCAACATGATCACCGGGGCCAAGAATCGGCTGCCGCTGCTTTCTTACCAACCGGACGCGATTCGGAAAATACCGGTGATGCCGGTTGAAGAGATCGAAACCAATTATTATTTTCGGTTTGCCGCCGCGGACCGGCCGGGTGTGCTGTCCACCATTGCCGGTATTCTGGGCAAGTTCGGCATCAGTATCGCCTCGGTCCACCAGAAGGGACGCAAAATCGACGGGGCGGTGCCCGTTGTGATGCTCACGCACAAAGCCCGGGAGGCGGATGTCAACAAGGCCCTGGCCGAGATTAACGGGCTGGAGGCGGTGAGTGAAACCCCGGTTCTCATCCGGATCGAGGATGAGAACAGCGATTAGCTCTCCGGCAAATTCCGGATTCTCACAGGGAATCCATCAGGGGATCACTCCGCAGGGGCGATAAGGATGCGCCTCCGCCGTCTGGGCCCTCCACATAGTTTACAATCAGATTGTGAGGAATTATGTATCTTGTCTGCTCCGATTTGGAGGGGGTGTTTGTCCCCGAGATCTGGATCCATGTCGCGGAGAAAACCGGCATCGAAGCGCTTCGGCTGACCACCCGGGATATTGCCGACTACAACGAACTGATGCAGAAGCGTTTGTCCATTCTGGATCAGCACAACATTAAACTTTCCGATATCACGCGAGTTGTGGATGAAATGGAGCCCCTGCCGGGGGCATTGGATTTTCTGAACTGGCTTCGCGAGCGCTCTCAGGTCATCATCGTGTCGGATACCTATGTCCAGTTCGCCGGACCCCTGATGCGTCAGCTCGGATGGCCCACCCTGTTCTGTCACACCCTTTCCGTTGCCCCGGACGGCACCATCTCCGATTATCATCTTCGGCAGGAGGACGGAAAACGAAAAGCGGTGGAGGCGATGCAGGGGCTCAACTTCCATGTCATCGCCATGGGGGATTCCTACAACGATATCACCATGCTCAAAGCATCGGATGCGGGCATTCTCTTTCGTCCGCCGGAGAATGTGGTGGAAGAATTTCCTATTTTCCCGGTGGCCCGGGAGTATGCGGACCTCAAATCCCTGATCGAGCAGGTGATGACCGGGGAAGCCGGCTGATTTTCATGCTGACCCACCGCATCACCTACCGGGTCATCTACGGCGACACCGACCGGATGGGGGTGGCCTACCACGCCAACTATCTGCGCTGGTTCGAGATGGGTCGCACCGAACTGTTCCGGCATGTGGGGCTTGCCTATCGGGACATCGAGGATCGCGGGGTCCTGCTTCCGGTTTCCGAGGCCTACTGCAAGTATATCGCCTCGGCCCGGTACGACGACATGCTGGCCATTGACACGACCCTGGATACCTCGGTTCGGGCCGGAATGAAGTTCGATTACATTATTTATCGGGAGGCGGATCAGAACCCATTGGTTCGGGGGTACACCAAACATGCCTGCACCACGCCCGAAGGCCGGGTGATCCGGCCCCCCAAGTTTTTGATCGACCTGATCGCCCGCTTTGAAGGCGATGCATGACGCCGGTGGCCATCGACATGTCGGCCTTTGAGAAGTGCCGGGTCCTGGTGGTGGGCGATCTCATGATCGATGAGTATGTCTGGGGCCGCGTGGACCGGATCTCCCCGGAGGCGCCGGTGCAGATCGTGGCGGTGGATCGGGAGGAGTATACCCTGGGCGGCGCCGGCAACGTGGTCAACAACCTGGCGGCGCTGGGGGCTTCGGTCTCGGTGGCCGGGGTGATCGGCCCGGGGCCGGACGGCGATCGGCTGATGGCCCGGTTCGCCGACCTGAACACCCGGACCGAGGGGGTAGTTCGAGAGCCGGACCGGCCCACCACCCGCAAGACCCGCATCCTGGCGGGCCACCAGCAGGTGCTTCGCATCGATCGGGAAACCCGCCGGGAGGTTTCCGATGAGACCTTTTCCCGATTGCGCGCCTATGTCGAAGAGGTGCTGGACCGGACGGATGTGGTGCTGGTTTCCGATTACGGAAAGGGGCTGATCACCCGCCGATTTCTGGCCCGGATGACCGAGGCGGCTGCGGCGAAAGGTATTCCGGTCATTGCCGATCCCAAAGGGGTCGACTTCACCAGATATGCGGGGGTGACCCTGCTGACCCCGAACCAAAAGGAGGCGGGGCTGGCCTCGGGGGTCGAGATCGTCGATAAAGAAAGCCGAAACCGGGCGGCGGAACGGCTGCTTTCCACCGCCGGCATCGACAACCTTTTGATCACCTGCGGGCAGGAGGGCATGGTGCTTTATGAAAGAGAAAAGCCGCCCCTTCGCATCCGCTCCGAAGCCAAACAGGTGTTCGACGTTTCCGGTGCCGGGGATACGGTGGTCTCCGTCTTCGGGCTGGCGGTCGCCGCCGGGCGCTCCTTTGCCGAGGCGGCCTCTTTGGCCAATACCGCCGCCGGTATCGTGGTGGGCAAGCTGGGCACCGCCACGGTGTCTCCGGGGGAACTGGCCGCGGCCCTCAAGCGGTTTCCGGACGAAGGCTCCCGAAAATACAAATCCCTGGCGGAAATGGCCGAGGTGATTCGGTCCCTCAAAGGCCGTGGAAAAACCATCGTCCTGACCAACGGCTGCTTCGATCTCCTTCATGCGGGTCATATTCAGCTCTTTTCCGCCGCCAAGGAGATGGGGGATGTGCTGGTGACGGCCATCGACGATGATCCCTCGGTTCGAAAGATCAAAGGGCCGGGGCGGCCGGTGCTCACGGCCCGGGAGCGGGTCCGGATTCTGAGCGCCCTGGACAGCATCGATTATGTGGTCGTCTTCGCGACCGAGGAGCTGAGCCGGCTGATCGAGGCGCTTCGGCCCGATGTCCTGGCCAAAGGCAGCAATTACGCATCCGAAGAGGTGGCCGGCCATGCCGTCGTGGAACGGATCGGCGGGCGGGTGGCGCTGATTCCGGTCACTGAGGCGGTCTCCTCCACCGGCATCATCAATTCCATTCGGGAAGGGTGACCGGTCGGATCAAAAAATTTCCCCTTGAAAACGGGGGCATGAGAGGTTATTGTTTTCGGTATGGATTTCATCCAGGAAAAGCCCGAGGGTGTAATCTTCAAGGTGCTGGTGCAGCCCAGGTCCTCCAAAAATGAAGTGGTGGGATTTTATGACGGCGCCCTCAAGGTCAAACTCACCGCACCCCCGGTGGACGGGGCCGCCAACAAGCTGTGCCTTAAATTTCTGGCCAAGCAGCTGGGCACCGCCAAGTCCAATATCGACATCGTGTCCGGTGAGACCGGCCGGCACAAGCAGCTGCTCTGGCGGTTTTCGATCGGCGACGACGCCAAAACCGAGTCGACACGAATGAAGCGGGCTTTGGCAAAATTGTCCGATTCATAAAAAAATTCTTGACATTCTGACGATATGGCGTTACTTTAAGTTTTCTGCTGATGCGGGGTGGAGCAGTCTGGTAGCTCGTCGGGCTCATAACCCGAAGGTCAGAGGTTCGAATCCTCTCCCCGCTACCAAAACAAAATGAATTAGTTATGGCCCTTCTGCGGAAGGGTTTTTTTGTTTGGTGAAGTAAAAATCAGACCGATCACAGTTCAAGAATACAAGATTGCGCCCCAAAGTTAATACCCTCAATCTTGACCAACACGTCCACCCGGTCTACATTCAAACCCATGAAAAAGCGAATACTTCTCACTGGATTTACCGCTTTTCCGGGCACCCCCCGAAACCCCACCGAACGCCTGATGAAGATAATTTCCGACTCGGCCGAAGACTGGTTTCCGGATGCGGCGGTTCGAACCGCGGTTCTGGAAACAGCATACATCGAGTGTGAACGTCGGTTTATGGCGGAAATCAACGCCTTCAGCCCGGATGCCGTTTTGTCGTTCGGGGTCAGCGGCCGGGCCGATGCCGTCTTTCTGGAGCGCTTCGCCCTCAACATGGATGATGCCGAACAGCCGGATACCCGGGGAGAGGTGCGAAAGGGCCGGCCCATTGTCCCCGACGGGCCGCCTGCCCTGACGGCGACCCTGAACTTGACAGGGCCCTACCAAAATTTGACACAGGCCGGGCTTTCCGTCCGGTTCTCCAATCATGCCGGAACCTACGTATGCAATCATCTGTTTTATTACGGCTTATATCATCTGGCCCGGCTGAAAAAAAACGCCCCGATGGCGTTTGTCCACATCCCGCCTGTCACGGAATGGACGGAATACCATTTCTCCGGGATGCACCCCTCCATCCGCAAAGCTGATCTGGTTCGAGCTGCGCAAGCCCTGATTCGGGCGGCCGCAGAGCTGTATGGAATCCAGGAAATGAATGAGATGTAGTCGGTGTTCAAAATTCATTTTTTATAGAAATGCCAAATTTTGCAAAAAAAAGTCAAAATTTTGTAGGATGCCGGTTTTCAGGAGCGACAAATTTTAAAGCCGTGCGCCGGATAAAATGAAAATAACATTTAATTCCAATAACTTGGAATTTTCACGAAGGGGTTGGCATCAACCCTGCAATAACTCAAAGGTAGGTACACGTTTCCTTCTTCTTTCATACCTCCTTTGTTGAAGGGGTGGCTCGGGGCAAGCCACCCCTTTTTCAATTGGGTTATTCCCGGCCGGAATGAATGTCCCTGAGAACGACCTTCCCATTACACTTCCTTTCGTAAATCCCTTTCTACACCCGATGATCCTTCACCGGTTATCAAAACCGGCTTCAGGCAGTTTTTTCGACCTATTTCGTTTACAAAAGGCCGGTTTATGCCGATAATTCGATCATGAATCAGTCAACCGATTACCGAACACTGGCAAAGCGGATCGAGGGAGAGGTCCGGCATGATTATCTTCGGCGGTACATGCTCTCCACCGACGGGTCGATTTTTCAGAAAATCCCGGCCTGTGTCGTATACCCGCGATCCACGGCGGATGTGGTCGAGGCGGTTCAATTTGCAGTGGAACGGGAAGTATCCGTCCACTCCCGGGGCGCCGGAAGCGGCCTGTGCGGTGCGGCCCTCGGGGAAGGCATCATCCTCGATTTTTCCAAGTACATGAACCGGCTCCTGAAGCTCGATACCGACGCCAAGACCTTTTCCTGCGAACCGGGATACCGGTTCGGCGAACTGGAGGCGCGGCTTCAGGGGACCGGGCTCTTCTTTCCGCCGGACCCTTCCAGCGGCGAATACGCCACCTTCGGGGGCATGACCGGCACCAACGCCAGCGGCGCCCATTCGGTCAAATACGGCAATGTGGCCGATTACCTTCTGGACGCGGAGGTGGTCCTGAGCGACGGCACCGTCACCACCCTGTCCACAATCCGGAACACCGAGCCTGAAGACCTGCCGGGCCCGCTGGTCGCCCTCTACCGGCTGTATCTGGACAATGCCGCCGACATCGAATCGGCCTATCCCGCCACCCGGTTCAACACCGCCGGATACAACCTTCGGGGGATGGTCCGGGAAGGCCGCCTCGATCTGCGCCGCTTGCTGGCCGGCTCCGAAGGAACCCTGGGCGTCATGACCCGGCTCAGCTTCCAGCTCATCCACAGTCCTGCCCACGACAGTCTGGTGGTCGCCTTCATGGACGACATCGTGGCCGCAGCCAAAGCGGTTCAGGCGGTGCTCCCCATGGGGCCTTCGGGCATCGAGGTGATGGACAAATCCCTGCTTCGGCTGGCCCGGTCCCAGGACGGGCGCCTTCAGGCGGCCATTCCGGAGGATGTCGACAATATCCTTCTGATCGAATTCGACGGTGCCAACGCGCGGGAACCGGCCGCGGCGGCCGCAACGGTTCAGGAGATGCTGGCCGACCGGGGCTATTCCGACCGGGTTCATCCTGCGGTGTCCGCTTCGGAAAAAGCCGCCTTCTGGGCGGTGCGCAAGGCGGCGGTACCGATCCTCTATCAACTGAAAGGCGAAAAAAAAATCCTGGCCCTGATCGAGGATGCGGCGGTGCCCACCGACCGGCTGGTGGAATATTTCGAAGGGGTGTACGAGATTTTGAACCGGCACGGAGCGGAATTCGTCACCTACGGCCACATCGCCAAGGGGCTTTTGCATACCCGGCCGCTGTTGAACCTCAAGGACCCGGCGGATGTGGCCCGGCTTCGGCCCATCGCCGACGACCTCTTCGCACTGGTCCACGGGCTGGGCGGGTCGGTCTCCGGGGAGCACGGGGACGGCCGGCTGCGGAGCGCCTATATTCGGCGGGCCTATCCGAAGATATACGATCTGTTTCTGAAGGTCAAACACCTGCTCGATTCACATCATCTGTTCAATCCGGAGATCATCACCCACCATGATCCCGACCAGATGGCCCGGTCTCTGCGGTTCGGCGCCGAGTACCGGGCCCGGGACGTATCCGCCCCGGTCCTTCGATGGCCGGAGGGGATGATCGCGGAGGCTGAAAAATGCCACGGGTGCAGCAAATGCACGACCGTGACCCCGGCGACCCGGATGTGCCCCCTGTACAAGATCACCCGGGACGAGGCCGCATCCCCCAAGGCCAAGGCCAATATCCTGCGGGCCCTGATCAGCGGTGCGGTGGATAAAAAGGCGCTGTATGAATCGGCCTTTCAGGAGGTGATCGACCACTGCGCCAACTGCGGCAGCTGCGCCCATGAATGCCCCTCCAACGTCAACATCCCCAAACTGGCCATGGAGGCTCGGGCCCGGCATGCGGCAATTTATGGGGTTCCCCTCCAGAATCGACTGCTCACCGGAATCGAGGCGGCGGGGCGGTGGACCCATCCTTTTTCCGAACGGCTCAAGCCGGTCATGGAATTCCCGCTGGTCAAAAAGGCGGGGGAGCGTCTGTTCGGGGTGTCCGCACGGCGGAACCCGGTCGTCTTTTCAAAGCGGCCGCTGCGGGACCGGATTCGGTTTCGGGAAGGGGACGGGGCTGTTTCGGTGCTCTATTTCGCCGGATGCTATGCCTCTTATATAGAACCGGCCATCGGGGAGGCCCTGGTGAACACCCTGACCCGAATGCAGATGACCGTCTACACGCCGGACCAGTCCTGCTGCGGGCTGCCCCACCTCACCAAGGGGATGGCGCCGGAAGCCGAGGAAAAAATTCGGCGGAATCTGGCCCAATGGGGGAATCTGTTGAGAGAAGTCGATTGTGTGGTCGTCACCTGTTCTTCCTGCGGATATGCCCTGATGAAGGACTGGTCCGTGCTTCAAAACGATTCCCTGATTCAAACCGTTTCGGAAAAGACCGTTCACGTGAGCCGATTGGTGAACACCTGTTTCGACCGTCTGAGTCCGCGAACGGACAAACCCCTTCGGCTGGCCTATCACGCCCCCTGCCATCTGCGGATTCAGGCCGATCCGAACAGCTCGGTGAATCTGCTCTCGCGACTGGAGGGGGTCTGGGTGGCGGACCTTCAGAGCAACTGCTGCGGCATGATCGGCAGTTGGGGCATGGCCGCCGATCACTATGCCTTGAGCCGGGATATCGGTGCGGACCTGATTCGAAAGCTGAATGAGTCTTCGGCGGATATCGGCGTGACCGACTGCCCCACCTGCCGCATGCAAATGGCCCGGTTTTCGGAAAAACCGATTCGTCATCCCATCGAAATCATTTCGAAGCGCTTATAGCGGGTGGGAGTCGGGTCTGCCCGCCCCCATCCGGGTACTCGGATGGGGGGTGAAGATAAAAAGGAGGGTGAAGTCGTCGCTTACTTGAACTGTTCTTCTTCCGTGGACCCGGTCAGGGCCGCCACCGAGCTTTCTCCGCCGGAGAGGGAGGTCATCACCCGGTCGAAATAGCCGGTTCCGACGAACTTCTGGTGGGTGGTGGCCATATAGCCGGAGGTCTTTTCGTGCTTGAACTCCTCCTGCTGGAACATGGAATAGGCCAGCATCCCGTCTTCCTTGTATTTTCGGGCCAGTTCGAACATCCCCAGATTGAGGGTGTGAAACCCGGCCAGGGTCACGAACTGGAACTTATACCCCATGGCCGCCAGTTCCCGCTGGAATTTCCCGATGGCGACATCATCCATGTGGGACTTCCAGTTGAAAGAAGGGGAGCAGTTATAGCTCAGGAGCTTGTCCGGATACTCTTTCTTAATGCCTTCGGCGAATTGTTTGGCCTGTTCCAGGTCGGGATGGGAGGTTTCGCACCAGATAATGTCGGCAAAGGGGGCGTAGGCCAGGCCCCGGGCGATGGCCGCCTCGATGCCGCCCCGAATGTGATAGAATCCTTCCACGGTCCGCGCGTCGCTGATGATGAAGGGCTGGTCCCGCTCGTCGATGTCGCTGGTGAGCAGCTTGGCGGCATCCGCGTCGGTGCGGGCGATGAGCACCGTGGGCACGTCGCAGACATCCGCGGCCAGGCGGGCGGCCACCAGTTTGGTGATGAACTCCCGGGTGGGCACCAGGACCTTGCCGCCCATGTGGCCGCATTTTTTGGCCGAGGCGAGCTGGTCCTCGAAATGGACCCCGGCGGCGCCGGCGTCGATCATCGCCTTCATCAGTTCAAATGCGTTGAGGGGGCCGCCGAATCCGGCCTCGGCATCGGCCACAATGGGGGCGAACCAGTAGGGGCCCTCCTTGCGGCACTCGAGCACCTGAATCTGATCGGCCCGGCGAAGGGCGTTGTTGATCTTTCGGACCACGGCGGGCACGCTGTTGGAGGGATAGAGGCTCTGGTCCGGGTACATCTCTCCGGCCAGGTTGTTGTCGGCGGCCACCTGCCAGCCGCTGAGATAGATGGCCTTCAGCCCGGCCTCCACCTGCTGCACCGCCTGGTTGCCGGTCAGGGCGCCCAGGGCCGCAATATATTCCTCGGTCTGAAGCAGCCGCCAGAGCCGTTTGGCCCCGACCTCGGCAAAGGTGTATTCGACCGGAAGGGTGCCGCGCAGGTTGAGCACTTCAGCGGGGGTGTAGGGTCGGAGAATGCCCTTCCAGCGGGGGTCGTTCTTCCATCGGTTTTCCAGTTCGTCGATTTCGGTAAAGTCGATTTCGTGGCAGGAGAGTTTCTTTTCGAGATCGATGGCGTTTTGTTCGATGGTTTCCATGGTCTAAATCCCTTTTGCTTGAAAGTTTTCGCAGTATGCAACGTGCGGGCCGGTTCTATGCAGAAGCTAATCCAGCTGTTCGTAGGCGCGCAGGGTCAGGAACTCCTCCAGTTCCGGGTTTGCGATAATGTCGTCGAAGAGTGCGGCGGCTTTTTCATAATTGCCGGTTTTGAACCAGTCGTCCCCCACCGCCCGGCGGATCTTGCCCATTTCCTCCTGCTTGACTTCACGGAAGAGATCCAGGGTCACCTGCCGGCCGTCGTCCAGGTTCGCCCGGGGATGATGCACCCACTGCCAGACCTGGGTGCGGGAGATCTCGGCGGTGGCCGCATCCTCCATCAGGTGGTTGATGGGCACGCACCCGTTTCCGGAGAGCCAGGCCGCCATGTACTGAATCCCGACGTTGACGTTGGTGCGCAGCCCCGCCTCGGTGATGGTCCCCTCGGGGAGCTTGAGCAGATCGGACTGGGAAACCGAGACATCCTCCCGCAGTTTGTCCACCTGATTGGCCTGCGGCATGGCCTTGTCGAACTGTTCCAGTGCGATGGGCACCAGCCCCGGATGGGCCACCCAGGTGCCGTCATGGCCGTCGCCGGCCTCTCGAATCTTGTCGTCCCGCACCTTGCTGAGGGCCGCTTCGTTGGCCTTGGGGTCGCCCTTGATGGGGATCTGGGCCGCCATCCCGCCGATGGCGTGGGCCCCGCGCCGGTGGCAGGTCTGAATCGCCAGGAGCGAGTAGGAATGCATGCAGTGGCGGGTCATGGTGATCTGGGCCCGGTCCGGGAACAGGTAGTCGGGGTGGTTTCGAAAGCGCTTGATGAAGCTGAAGATGTAATCCCACCGGCCGCAGTTGAGCCCGGCCATATGCTCCCGAAGCTCGTAGAGGATTTCATCCATTTCAAATGCCGCCAGAATGGTTTCGACGAGGACGGTGGCCTTGATGGTGCCTTGGGGAACATCCAGAAGATTCTGCGCCCGAACGAAGATATCGTTCCAGAGGCGGGCTTCGAGATAACTTTCCAGCTTGGGCAGGTAAAAATAGGGGCCGGAGCCCTTGTCCATCAGCTTGCGGGCGTTATGAAAGAAAAACAGGCCGAAATCGAAGATGCTTCCGGAAATCGGTTTGCCGTCCACATGGACATGTTTTTCCACCAGATGCCACCCCCGGGGCCGAACGATCAGGGTCGCCAAATGATCTCCAAGGCGGTATTCTTTGCCTTCCGGGCTTGCAAAGCGTATGGTGCCGTCGATCGCATCCCGAAGGTTGACCTGGCCCTCGATGGTGCCTTCCCAGGTGGGAGCGTGGGAATCCTCAAAGTCGGCCATATAGGTTTTGGCACCGGAGTTGAGCGCATTGATGACCATCTTCCGGTCCACCGGACCGGTGATTTCGACCCGTCGGTCTTGAAGATCTTGGGGAACCGGTGCGATTTTCCAGTTGCCTTTCCGGATCTCTCGGGTTTCTTCTAAAAAATCAGGGAGTCTGCCCTGGTCGATCCTTTTCTGAACCTGCTGACGGCGCTCCAAAAGTGTCACACGCCGGGTATCGAATTCACGGGCGAGGGTGGCCGCGAAATCGAGGGCTTCGGGGGTCAGAATCTCTTTGAATTCAGGGGTAAGGGGCCCGTGAACGATGACGCCGTTGATATCGAGTGCGGGTGCCATAACCAATCCTCCCTTCTTCAGCGACGAATCGGTCCGTCAATGTTAGCTGCATAAGAAAAAAATATTGAAAAATTTGGAAAAAAGATAAGAATGTCGTAAATGGATGTCAAACTAGGCGCCGTTTGCGAGGGTTTCGACCTGAGATTCGGAGAAGACGCGAAGGGTGTCTGACAGGCCGATGCGGTGTCGTTATGCCGGGGGAAGAATAAATCCGCACCGTTATAAGACGGTGCAATAGAAAACAGGAATGCCATGACAACGGAATCTGTGCCGGACACGGTTGTGTCCCGAGGGACCGACCGGATTCTGGCGGCCTATAACGAATATCAGGTCTCTTTCACCGAGATTACCCGGCGGGCTGCGGACCGATTCAATCGCCGGGACTGGAAGGGGATGCACCAGGATGCAATGGAACGGCTCGATGTATACAGCCGGCGGGTGAGCCGGGCCGTGGATCGCATTCAGGATCTTCTGGCGAGTGTCTCCGACCGGGAACGGGTGCTGACCGAGATGAAGTCGGCCTTTGCGGTCCGGGTGGCGGAGCGGGACGACTGGGAACTGGCCGAAACCTTTTTCAACTCGGTCATTCGAAGGGTGGCTTCCACGGTCGGGGTCAATCCCGGTATGGAATTCACCGCCGCCGATTTCAAGGTGCCGCATATCGAAGACCGCACCTGCCCGGTGTGCACCCTCTATGGCGATTATGTGGACGGCAGGGCCGGGATTCGGGAAATGATCGGCGTCATTCTGGCCGAGTACGGGCCGGTCTTTTCCTACCGGAATCGGGACCGGGACGCGGATCGCATCGCCGGCGCCGTCCAGGCGTATCTGGCGGAAAACGGCGTTTCTACGTTCATTCAGGGGGTGGAGATGATCGATTCGGTCTTCTACCGGGACAATGCCGCCTATCTGATCGGACGCATGCGGATCGGAGAACGGATTCTGCCGCTGGTGATCGCGCTTCTGAGCGAACCGGAGGGTGTGGCGGCCGATGCGGTGCTCCTGACGGAAGAGGAGGTGTCCATCCTATTCAGCTTCACCCGCTCCTATTTTCATGTGGAGGTGGATCATCCGGCCGAGATGGTCAATTTTCTGAAAACCATCATCCCCCTCAAACGGGTCTCGGAGATCTACACCTCCCTGGGGTTTCACAAGCACGGCAAGGCGGAGCTGTACCGGGAACTGACGCGGAATCTGGCCTATTCCAAAGACCGATTCCAGATCGCCCGGGGAAAAAAGGGGATGGTCATGCTGGTCTTTACCCTGCCCTCCTTCGAGGTGGTCTTCAAGGTGATCAAGGACACCTTCGAATACCCCAAAACCGCCAGCCGGGAAGGGGTCATGAACCGGTACGACCTGGTGTTCCGCCATGACCGTGCGGGCCGGCTGGTGGACGCCCAGGAGTTCGAACACATGCGCTTCGACCGGAAGCGGTTTTCGGACGCGCTTATTTCAGACATGCGAAAGCACGCCAAACAGACGGTGGAGATTCGAGACGATCATGTGGTGATCAAACACCTGTATACCGAACGGCGCTTGAGCCCGCTGGATCTCTACCTGACGGAATCCGGAGAAAAAGCGGCCCGGGAGGCGGTTCTCGACTATGGCCGGGCCATCAAAGAGCTGGCGGCGTCCAATATTTTTCCAGGGGATCTCTTTTTGAAGAACTTCGGCGTCACCCGCCACGGCCGGGTCGTCTTCTACGATTATGACGAGCTCTGTCTTCTGACCGATTGCCGGTTTCGAAAGATCCCCAAATCGAGGGGATACACAGAAGAGATGTCAGCGGAACCCTGGTATTTCGTGGGGGAGCAGGATGTCTTTCCCGAGGAGTTTCGCACCTTTCTCCGGATTCCAAACGGACTGGGCGAGGTTTTCGAAAAAGCCCACGGCGATCTGTTCGATGTCGCATTCTGGCGAAGAATGCAGGAGCGGCTTCGGTCCAACGGGTTCGTGCATATCTTTCCCTACAGGCAGCGGCGGCGGTTCGAAAAAGAAGGGAGATGACCATGGAGATGGGTTGCGATTTTTCATATCTAAATTCCTTGACCCTTTACTTCCAAGGTATTAGGCTGTTTGAAAAGCGAAAAGATACAAATCCGAATGCCCAAAGGCGCGGGGAAACAAAAAAAGGATATTGTTACAATGGTTGAAAATCTAACTGAAATGCAGCTCATGCAGCTGATCACCACCATCGTGACCAAGCATGGCTGTGAAATTATCGAAATGGACCTGGAAAACCAGGTACTGGATATCGACGGACCTCCGGATGCCAGAATGAAGTGCGCCATGGAGCTTCAGGATTTTCTGGGCGAGGATGAGAGCAGCTGAAACCGGATTCCTTGTCGGCCGGGAAATCATCCGGCCGGAACCCTGAAAAATGGCGGACACAGAAAACAAAACCGGAGCCATGCAAATCCGCAAAGCGACCATTGAAGATGTCAAAGCCGTGCATCGGCTGTTGCACGCTTACAGCGGCGAGGGGGACCTGATCCCCCGGCCGTTGAGCCGGCTCTATGATCATGTGCGCGATTTCTGGGTGGCGGCCGATCCGGAATCCGGCCGGGTGGCGGGGTGCTGCGCACTTCAGTTCTGCTGGGAAGACCTGGGGGAAATCCGCTCCCTGGCCGTGGACACCGATCGGCGGGGCCGGGGGACCGCCACCGGTCTGGTGAACACCTGCATCGAGGAGGCCCGGTCCTTCGAAATGAGCCGGCTCTTCTGCCTCACATTCAAGCCGAAGTTTTTCGAACGCTTCGGCTTCGTCCGAATCGACCGGGCCGATCTTCCCCTTAAAATCTGGTCGGACTGCATGCTCTGCGTCCGGTTTCCGGATTGCGAGGGAATCGCCATGATGAAGACCCTCTGACGACCCCTCGCATATAGCGGTTATGATCAGCGTTTCGGCCGCCCCGGGATATTTTCCCGGGGCCGGCAAGAACTCGCTGTCGCTCAAACAGCTTCCCGGCCCCGGGAAAATATCCCGGGGTGGCCTGCCTGTCATTCAGGGTAGGCCGAAACGATGATCAAGGCCCGCATAGGCTATCCGCCGAATGCCTTTTCGTCCATCTCCACTGCGGCCGCTTCCCCGATTCGAATCGCCTCCATCTTTCCGAAGGTGACCGGCAGGATGGTGTGGATGAAAAAAGCCGCGGTTTTGATGAGCCCGTCGTAATAGGCGGCCTCTTTTTTCTTGGCGATGATACGGGCCCGCTCCTTGGG
>JBEPWQ010000025.1:0-23581 GCA_041642315.1 Desulfobacteraceae bacterium
ATGAACCACCTCCAGAAGAATCGCCACCCCGCTTTTATCATCGGATCCCAAAATGGTGTCGCCTTCGCTGGTGAACACCCCGTCTTTCAACTGCGGAATGACGCCTTTTCCCGGCTTCACCGTATCCATGTGCGCATTCAGCATCATCGCCGGCACATTCCGGTTGCCCTTGAAACGAGCGATCAGATTGCCCGAGTCGGATCCCACTTTTTGCCCGGCCTTGTCCACATGAATTTCCGCCCCCAATTTTCTGAGAATATCCTGAAGGGCTTCGCAGATTTTCCCTTCGCTCTTTGATTCACTATCGATTCGGACCAGCCGCATGAACAAATCAGCCAATCTGTTTTTGTTGATCACCGATATCGCTCCTTTTCTTTCTTCTTTCTATTGACAAAAAATCAGAATTTCATATTATTGGTAATAAATCAATTTAAGGAAGTGCCAAGCTCACTGGTGGGGCTCCCGGACTTCAAATCCGGTGTGGGGCGCTAAAACCGTCCCAGGTGGGTTCGATTCCCATGCACTTCCGCCATTCTGCCTTCCGAACCGTTTGTACCTACCTGAATTCTCATTGACGCATTTGTTCTTTGAACCTGAAATCTAAGGTTCTCTGGCCTTTACGTAAGTCACCACGCACATGGCGGTCAACCGCCCGATCTTCCGCTCACCGGCAGGCCCCAGATCGGGGGCTCCTTCCGTGATGTGCAGATATAGGGTGTTCAAACTTTTTGCAAAGGCATGAATAAAACGAAACACCTGCTGCGCACTCAGGCCGAAAGGGATTTCGGCGCTGGCGGGGACGTTGGCCATGGAATCGAGGTCGATCTCCATACCGATGGGGAGGTTCGTCTGTCGTAGGTATTTCAGGGCCTGCCTAAGGGCTGACTCGAAGGTCAGTTTTCCCCGAACGGCAAAATCCTCATAGGCCCAGTAGCGGAAACCGGCGCTTGCAAACCGCTCCAGCATTTCCGCATTGTTGTACTGCTCCTGCAAACCGATGACGGCATAGGCTTGTAAGATAGCCTCCTGGTGGGCATAGGAAAAGCTGTTGCCGCTGTGCCGGCCTTCCAGAGGCCTGAAATCGAGGTGGGCGTCGCAGTTGACGCACCCGATACCCCGGTCGGAGATTCGTCCGGATTTCAGAAGCGAAGCCTCCACACCCTTGAGAATCGGATAGGCATTGTTATGATTTCCGCCGATGACGATGGGTTCCAACCCGGCGTTCACGATGGATTCGATAATCGGGTATACCCGCTCATCGAGATCAGCAGTCAATTGCCGGAGGTCTGGAAGGGGATCGGCTTTTCCCTCCGCCTCTTCCGCCCTTTTTTGAAGATCCTGGGCAGCCACTTCGCCCAGCAGCAAAATCTTTTCGGCATCTAAAAAACGGTTGGACTGGAGGTTCAAAAACGCCGACAAGAATGGGCCCCATGCCGTTCGGGCCCCTTCTCTTCCCAGATTGGCACGCACGCCCACATCCTCGGGGACGCCGACAACCACGTACTGAATGCCGGATGCGGCGCTCTCGGCAAGGGTATCGACAAGGCTGCCGGAATCGCAAGTTTTTAGAATCTGCAGGTCTTCCCCGAATTTCACCTCCCCCTCCCGGTGATCGATCCACCGGTCGACATCCTCCCGCTGAAAAACATGTAAATGGCCGACGGTGTGCATTCAGGATTGAACCATCCAGACCACCAGGGGAAGGAGCAGGATGATCAAAATGAGAAGCCCGGGAATGGTCAGATATGGTTTATACCATTGGTCCCGATTGGCTCGGGCTTTTTTTACCTCCGCAAGAAACCAGTTGCCGACCAGAATTGCAGCTATGAGAATAGGGATTAGCTTCAATAATTCCAACATGGATATTCATTTCCTTTGAATCTCTGGTTCATTTCCGTGTGTATCCCCTGTTCGAATAATCCAGGGGTCATTCGGAGGTCGCAGGTTTCATGTTTTTCTCCTTGCGGGCATCCTCGAGACAATGGGAAATGCATTTCTCACAGTTTTGAGCCATTTCTTTGCCTTCACAGACCTGGTCAAAGGCTTTGACCCATTCCTCGCCGCCTCGGGGGCATTCCTCCACAAACTGGACAAACCGGACCAGTCTCTCCATGATATTGGAGGAGATGGCATGCTCCATTTTGCAGGCGGTATCCTCGGCCTCCTCGGAATCGGCACCCAGAACCCGGATAAAGAAGTTTTTGAGGGCCCTGTGTTTTCTGACCACCTTTTGGGCATGCTGTTTTCCCTTTTCCGTCAGGGTAATCAGGTCATATGGAGCATAATTGATATACCCCTTCTCCGACAAGGTTTTGAGGGCGCCGGTCACCGAAGAATTGTTGACATTCAGCCGATTGGCGATGTCCTTGGCCCTGGCCGCCTGCTTGATTTTTACGATATGGAAGATGGCTTCCAGGTAATCCTCCATATTCGAGCTTAAAGGATGTTTATCCGACATGGGGTTGACCCTCCAGAATCTGATTTCCAAAAGTTTTTATATTTATCCGAAAAACATATGGAAATCCGAATACGCTGTCAACTCTTTTCGGTTTTTTACCGAAGGTGTTGTAGAGGGAAAGGTACTACCGGGAAGGGGAGGACGGCACCAAATATCGCTATCCCCGCATCCGCTGGCGAAGAGCGAAATCCGCCAGCACCAGCGCGGCCATCGATTCTACGATGGGCACGGCCCGGGGCACCACGCAGGGATCATGGCGGCCCTTGGCCTCGAATTCCACCTCGTTTCCTTCGAAATCCGCGGTTTGCTGGGGAAGGCCGATGGTTGCCACCGGCTTGAAGGCTACCCGAAAGAGGACCGGTTCTCCATTGGAAATCCCGCCCTGGATTCCGCCGCTGAAGTTGGTCCGTGTGCCGAGCCGATCCCCTTTGGCGACAAAGCGATCATTGTGTCGGGACCCGCGCATGCGCGTGCCGGCAAATCCGGACCCGATTTCAAATCCCTTGGTGGCCGGGATGGACAGCATGGCCTGGGCGAGTTTGGCTTCCATCTTGTCGAAAACCGGTTCGCCCCATCCTGCCGGAAGATTCCGGCAGACACAGGTGATGATTCCGCCCAGGGAATCCCCCGCTTCTTTGGCGGCCAGAATCTCCCGGCCCATCCGGTCGGATGTCTTTTTACAGGGGCATCGGACCAGGGTTTCATCCACCCGGCCCCGGGTAATGGTCTCCGGGTTTATATCCGGTGCATCCGCAGCCCCCACCCCGCTTACCCAGGCCACGATCTCCACCCCGAAGGATTCCCGCAAAAATTTATCCGCAACCGCCCCGGCGGCCACCCGGCCGACGGTTTCCCGGGCACTGGACCGGCCGCCGCCGCTGGACGCCCGAATACCGTACTTCATCTGGTAGGTGTAGTCGGCATGGGAGGGTCGGGGGACGGCGCTCATCTCCCGGTAATCCGACGGCCGCTGATCCTTGTTGGGAACAAAGAGCGAAATGGGTGTCCCCAGGGTTTTTCCGTTTTCCACTCCCGAAAAAATCGTGACCCGGTCCGATTCGCTCCGTTCGGTGCTCAACTTGCTCTGACCCGGCCGACGCCGGTCCAGCTGAACCTGAATGTCGGATTCATCCAGCGCCATCCGAGGCGGACATCCGTCCACGACCGCGCCGACGCCTTTGCAGTGGGATTCTCCGAATGTGGTGACTGTAAAAAGGGTGCCGAATGTGCTGGACATAATACGCCTCCATACCCAAAAGCCAAGGGAAGTGGATTATGGGAAGTTCGCAAGGATCAGATGGGTGATTTCACCGGCCGTCAATCCATCGGTGTCGACCGCCATGTGCATGGCGCTTTCATAAAGCGGCAATCGCTCGGTGAGGGTCTCTTCGATCTCTTCCACCGGGGTTTTGCCGGTCAGCGAGGGCCGTTGCGATTCGGTTCGGCTGTCCCGGCCCATTCGTTCGGCGATTGTGGCCGGACGCGCTCTCAGCCACACTACACGCCCGGCAGCAGCCATATCCGCCACATTGCGAGGATTCAGGATGATTCCGCCGCCGGTGGCGATCACATGGTCGTTCCCTTTGCACATGCGCTGAAGAATGCGTCTTTCCCGATCACGAAAATAGCCCCATCCAAACCGGTCCACCATGTCTGAAATGGACATGCCCGACTCACGAACCACTTCTGCATCGGTATCCAGAAAAGGCCGGCCAAGTCTTTCGGCCAGGGATTTCCCCACCCGTGTCTTTCCGGTACACCGGTAGCCGATCAGGAAAAGATTCACCTCGTATTCAATCCTTCAAAAACCCGCCAGAAATCGGGAAAGGATTTTTCCACACACCGCTCATCCTCGATCACCACTCCGGGCGCCCGCAGTCCAGCCATTGCAAAGCTCATGGCGATGCGGTGGTCGTCGTAGGTATCGATTCGGGCTCCCTTCGGGGAACCGCCTTGGATGATCAGGCCGTCCTCCAGTTCGGTCACCGAAACGGCCATCTTGGCAAGCTCCGTCGCCACCGCCGCCAACCGGTCGCTCTCTTTGGCCCGCAGGTGAGCGACATTGCGGATGACAGTCCGTCCATCGGCAAAAGCGGCGATCACCGCCAGTGTGGGCACCATGTCGGGCATATCGGCCATATCCACCTCAATGGCCGATAACGGCCCTCCCGTCACCGCAATCCCGTCCCCGGACTCGGCCACCCGGCATCCCATTTTCTGAAAGCAGTTCAGAATCCGGATATCCCCCTGCCTTGTGGCCGAGTCGATATGCCTCACGGTGACCGTTCCCCCGGTAATGGCCGCAGCACCCCAGAAATAACTTGCGTTGGAGGCATCGGTCTCCACTGTGTAGTGCCCTGCTCGGAAGATCCGGTTTCCCGGAACGCGAAACCGTTCATATCCGCGCCGCTCCACAGGCACTCCGAGCCGTTCCATCACCTCCAAGGTCAGATCGATATAGGGTTTGGAGACCGGCCCTTGAACGACGTCTATTTCCAGGCCCTCCCGCAGATAAGGTCCGATCAGGAGAAGCCCCGAGAGAAACTGACTGCTGAGGCCGCATTTCAAAGCGATATGGCCGCCCTGCAAAGGTCCGCCCGTCACCGCCACCGGCGGACATCCATTCCCCTTTACGGATTTCGCATTGACACCGATTTGGGTCAACCCATTCAGCAGATCCGCAATGGGGCGCTCTTTCATCCGCTCGGTTCCGGTCAATACCGTTTCTCCCTCGGCAAGGGCGGCGATCGAGGTCAACAGCCGCATCGAGGTGCCGGAATTGCCCAGATATACTTCGGAGCCTCCGGTCAACCGGCCCCCGGTCCCTTGAATCCTCAGAACCCGGTCGATTTCCGCCGCCGCCGTTCCCATCT
This sequence comes from Desulfobacteraceae bacterium, assembly GCA_041642315.1. Classification (GTDB taxonomy): domain Bacteria; phylum Desulfobacterota; class Desulfobacteria; order Desulfobacterales; family Desulfococcaceae; genus JAABSQ01. The sequence goes on from JBEPWQ010000025.1 coordinate 5,332, forward strand.
GTTGCAGCGCTTGAAGGGTGAGTTCGGTGTCTTCACTTTTCAGCCGATTGGCAATGGTGCATTCCCCGTCGGAAAGGGCCGAGGCGATTACAATCCGGTGGGTATAGCTCTTGGAGCCGGGCACTTCCACCACGGCGTTTATCGATGGGGCGGGTTTGATTTCGATCATGTTCTGTTCTCCAGCGCCTTCCGCACTGTGGATCGCATTGTCTCGATCGGTGCTTTTATGCCGGTCCAGAGTTCAAACTGGAATGCCCCTTGATAGACGAACATAGAGACGCCGTCAACAGCAATGCAGCCCCTGTTGCATGCTTCTTTCAGCAGCCGAGTCGTCAGCGGATGATAAACGATATCCATGACGACCATCCCCTCCCGCAGAATGTCGGCCGGCACCGGCATGCCATCGGTATTCGGGGTCATTCCCACCGAAGTGGTGTTGATCAGGATATCCGGCGCAAGGGACTTTAAATCCCCCGGGAGACGGAATTCCGCTTTCAATTCCCCGGCCAGGTCTTTCCCCTTTTCGGGGGATCGATTCATGATCGTGACGTGAGCCCCCTCGGAACGTACCCCGAAACCCACCGCCCGAGCCGCACCGCCGGCGCCGATTACAGCCACTTTTTTATTAAAAATCTCGGTCTTCTCGGCCAAGGCCGCAACGGCCCCGAAGGCGTCGGTATTATACCCGATCAAGCGCCCATCCCGACGGACCACCGTATTCACAGCACCGATCCGCTCTGCCATCGGGTCCAGTCCATCCAGATGGGAGATCACTTCGATTTTATGAGGGATGGTGATGCTGACCCCCTTCATGTTCAATGCGCGAACGGCATCGATTCCCGAGGCGATATCTCCAATGGCAAAGGCCAGATAGATGCCGTTGTAATCCACCTGCCGAAAAGCGGCATTGTGCATGACCGGACTGAGGCTGTGGGCCACGGGATTTCCGAAGACCCCGTACAGCAGCGTCTTGGCATCGAACAAAGCATTTGCAGAGATTTTCATTTTTCCATGGATATCGGGTATGACCCCAGAAATTTGAGATAGAGGCAGATCGGTTTCATCTCCTCGATGGTCCCGCGAATCATCGAATCCTCAATATGCCCTTCCACATCGGCAAAGAAAAAATAGCTCCAGTTCTCATGCTTGGTCGGTCGGGATTCGAGCTTGACCATGTTGATTCCCGAAGCCGCCATGGGCTGAAGCACCTTGTAGAGGGCGCCCGGCACATGAGAGGTGACGAACATGATCGAGGTCTTGTCGTTCCCGGTCCGGTGCACCTCATCCCGGCCGATCACCAGAAACCGGGTGGTGTTCCGGGCGATATCTTCGATTCGGGAAGCGACCACTTTCAACCCGTACATCTGGGCCGCCTCGCTGCTGGCAATGGCGGCGGTCTCCGGCTCCTGAACCGCTCTGCGGGCCGCATCAGCGGTGCTTCGGCTTTCCACTTGAACCGCCTGGGGCAGGTATTTCCGAAGCCATCGCCGGCACTGGGCAAAGGCCTGGGGATGGGAGAAAACCCTTTTGATGCTTTGCAGAGAGCCGTTTGCGCACAGGAGATCATGGGAAATCGGCTGATACCGCTCGGCGCAGATTCTCAACTCCGATTCGAAAAAGAGATCCAGGGTATGGTTGATGGCCCCTTCGATCGAATTTTCCACCGGCACCACCCCGTAGTGGCAGGACCCCTTTTCCACCTCGGTAAAGACATCCTGGATGGACGCCTGGGGAACATACTCCACCGAGTGCCCGAAATGGCCCATGGCCGCGATGTGGGTAAAGGTGGCCTCAGGGCCCAAAAAGGTAACGCGATGGGGGCTCTGAAGCTGACGGGAGGCCGCCATGATCTGCGTAAACAGATGGCGCAGCACCTGTTCGTTCAAAGGCCCCTGGTTGAGGGCCAGAAGCCGGTCGAACACCTCGCCCTCCCGGGTGCTGTCCAGAACCTGGCGTCCGGCATCCACTTTGATTTTTCCGACATCCTTCACCCGCTGCAGCCGCTGGTTGATCAACTCCAGGAGTCTGTCATCGATATCATCGATCGCTTTTCGGAGACGAATGATCCGCTCGTCGGTTTCATCCGATTTCATAAACAACGGCCTCCAGTTCTTTCAGCGGAATTTCCCGCACCACCGCTTCTCCGATATCCCGAAGCAGCACAAAATTGATCCGGTCCCCTTCCCGCTTCTTGTCCCGCCTCAATGCATCGATGGCATCACCGGGATCTACCTGCAGGCGGGAGGGCAGACCATACCGGTCGATCAATGCCGGAATGCGCCCGGCCCGATCCGGAGAAAGCAAGCCCTTTTGAACGGAAAGCCGGGCGGCGACCGCCATTCCGATGGACACCGCCTCTCCATGGGGGATTCGGGTCACCTTCTCCACCGCGTGGCCGAAGGTGTGGCCGAAATTGAGTTTTCGGCGCTCCCCCCTCTCCCGCTCGTCCCGATTCACGATGGAGGCCTTGATCACCACGGAATCGTAAACCAGTCGTTCAATCACCTCGGGGTCCAACCCAAGCGCCCGATCCGCCTGGGATTCGAGAAAGTCGAACATGTCGGCATCCCCGATGACCCCGTGCTTGATGATTTCCGCAAACCCGCTCAGCACCTCCCTTTCGGGCAGTGTCTTGAGCAGGTCCATATCGCAGATCACCCATTCAGGCTGGTTGAACACCCCGACCATGTTTTTATAACCGGAAAAATTGACCCCGTTTTTGCCGCCCACGCTGGCATCCACCTGGGCCAAAAGGGTGGTGGCCACGAAGCCGAACCGCACCCCCCTCAGGTAGGTGGAAGCCACAAAACCGGCCACATCGCAGACGATGCCGCCGCCGATCCCCAGGATGAAGACGGAACGGTCCGCTTCCAGCTCCACCAGCCGCCGGTAAATGGATTGCACCGTATCCAGGGTCTTGATGTGTTCTCCCCGGCCGATTTCAATCACCTCGGCGGAAGGGAAAAGCGCACCATAGTATCCGCGAACGGCGGCATCGGTCAGAATCACCACCTGCGTTTCGGGAAGATAGCGCTCCACATTTTCGAGCCGCTCACCCACCCGCAGGGTGGACCGTCCGGTTCCGCCTTCTATTTCCAAGGTTTTCATGGCTTACGCCACCGAATACCGAGGAAGTTCATCGGGTTCGCAGGCTTTATTTTCCGAGCCGCAATACCGGAGGATCTGATCATGGGCGGATCGAATCAGATGATCGGTCGTCTCCCAGGAGATGCACGCGTCGGTGATGGAGACCCCGTATTGGAGCTTGGCGGGATCTCCGGTATTTTTCTGGTTGCCCTCGTAGAGATTGCTTTCCAACATCAGCCCGACGATGGCGTCGTTGCCGTCCATGCGCTGATTGATCACATCCCGCCAGACCGCGGCCTGCCCCTGATGCTTTTTCCGGGAATTGGCATGGGAGCAATCCACCATAATGGCATCGGACAGCCCTTTGGCCCGAAGCTGGCTGAGGGCATCTTCGATGCTCACCGTATCATAATTGGGCCGTTTCCCGCCGCGAAGAACGATGTGAGTGAACGGGTTTCCGGTGGTTTTGACCACGCAGTTCTGTCCGTTTTGATCAATGCCCAGGAAACTCTGAGGAGATCCGGCCGCCACCATGGCATTGATGGCGGTGGACAGGCTGCCGTCGGTGCAATTCTTGAACCCGACCGGCATGGAGAGCCCGCTGGCCATCTCCCGGTGGGTCTGCGATTCTGTGGTCCGCGCCCCGATGGCCGACCAGCCGACCAGACCGGCGATGTACTGGGGGGTGATCGGGTCGAGCATTTCCGTGCCGGTGAGAAGCCCCATTTCAGTAATATCCAGCAGCAGTTTCCGAGCCTTCCGCAATCCGGCCACAATGTCGCAGGAGCCGTCCATATGGGGATCATTAATCATCCCCTTCCAGCCCAACGTGGTTCTGGGTTTTTCAAAATAGACCCGCATGACCAGCACCTGAGTCTCCTGAACCGCTTCGCTTAAATCCCGCAGCTTTTCCGCATATTCCAGGGCCGCTTTTTCATCGTGAATGGAACAGGGGCCCACCACCACCAGGAGTCGTTTGTCCCGTTTCGCCAAGATATTTTGGATGACCTCCCGACCGGACAGGACCGTATCGATGGCCGCCGGACTCATGGGAAGCTCCTCTTTCAAGGCGCGGGGGGGGATCAGGGGAATGAATTCTTCTACATGCACGTCATAGGTCGGCTTCATGATCGGTTCTCCTTTTTAGGCAAAAAGGCCGTGAGGTTTTTCGCCCCCCACGGCCTTTTCCCAATAAAAAAGCCGTGGGCTTTGTTCTGCCTACGGCTTTTTTTGCGTTTTGTGTGGAAAGGTTCAGCGCACCCCAGGCAGAAGTCCGGTATAAAAATAATACCAAAACCAAAAATACCTGCCTGCAAAAAAGTGACCCACTGAATAATTCCTTTTTAAGAGTTTTGATCTTGCTTAAACCAGGTGGGAAACGGATGTCAAGCTTTTTTTCATTTCGCCACGACAAATAATTCATCATCGATCACCCATCCGATCGAGGTGCCGCTGCTTGCCTGGCCAAATAGTGTCGATCAAGCGATTGACGAAGATAGGTTTTAATTACGGATTGGCGGCTGGGGTCAGCCCTTAGAAAGGAAAACCCGAACGGCTCATCAACCGCCGTTCGGGTTCGTAATCTGTGGAGCGGGAAACGGGATTTGAACCCGCGACTTCGACCTTGGCAAGGTCGCACTCTACCACTGAGTTATTCCCGCTCGAAAAAGCTTGGGGGAAAGACTCGGCCGGGAAGCGACCAAGCCCTTTTTTATTGTAATGGAGGCGGCAACCAGATTCGAACTGGTGAATAGCGGTTTTGCAGACCGCTGCCTTACCACTTGGCTATGCCGCCTCTTGGGTGGAGCGGGAAACGGGATTTGAACCCGCGACTTCGACCTTGGCAAGGTCGCACTCTACCACTGAGTTATTCCCGCTCATGGAATTTGTGTTTATAGCGATTTCGGGCTTTTCTGTCAATAAAAAAATCAGGTCCGAAGCAGATGTTTATATTTTACAATATAGTCGAGGCCGGACCAGACGGTGAAAATCAGGGATCCCCAGAGGAAGAACATGCCGACGGCATGAAGGTTGACACCGAAATAGGGATAATGAAACAACAACGGTATAATGGCCGCGATCTGAAATCCGGTCTTGTATTTGCCGAGCCAGGAGGCCGAAAGATCTGCGCCGGTTTCCACCTCCGCCACCACACTCCGAAGCCCGGTGATCGCCAGTTCCCTTCCGATAATGATACAGACGATCCAGGCCGGTATCCAGCCCAGGGAAACCATCATGATGAAAGAAAAAGAGACGATCAGTTTATCGGCCACCGGATCCATGACCTTGCCGAAGTTGGAGATCAACCCCCACCGCCGGGCCAGATACCCGTCCATATAATCCGAAATGGCCGCCAGGCTGAACAGGATGGCGGCGGCAAAGGTAAAAAACCGGTTCGGATACATCAACAGAATCACAATCCCCGGCGCCGCTATCATGCGAAACACCGTCAGGGTATTGGGATTTCCGACCGCCTTTCTGATGGCTTTCCCTATGAACATCATCCCTTTATACGCCTGAAAAAATGGGTCCTTTACTTTTTGCGAGCTTCCCAGTCATCCAAAAACGCTTTTAAGCCCTTGTCGGTCATGGGATGCGCCGCAAGGTTCTTCAATACCTTGAAGGGAATGGTGGCAATATGCGCACCCATCAGCGCCGAATCCAGCACATGGAGAGGACTGCGAACGCTGGCCACGATGATTTCGGTTTCGAAATCATAATTCTCAAAAATGGAGACGATCTGCTCCACCAGTACCAGTCCTCCCTGAGACAGGTCATCGAGGCGTCCCACAAACGGGCTGACGAAGGTGGCCCCGGCCTTGGCCGCCATCAGCGCCTGCAGTGGTGAAAATACCAGGGTCACATTGGTTTTGATTCCCTCATCACTGAGCGCCCGAACCGCTTTTAATCCGTCCACGGTCATGGGGATCTTCACCACGATATTCTTATGGAATTCGGCCAGGTGGCGGGCTTCCTTCAGCATCCCGGCGGTATCCACGGCGATAACCTCCGCACTGACCGGGCCGTCCACCAGTTCGCAGATCTCCCGAAGCACCTCTTCAAAATCGCGGCCTTCTTTGGCGACCAGCGAGGGGTTCGTGGTCACTCCGTCCACCATGCCCATTCGGCTGGCTTCCCGGATTTCTTCAATATTGGCTGTATCAATAAAAAACTTCATGTTTTTTCTCCTTTTAAGATAATGTGGATCGCTCGGCCAAAAAACGATCCCGGCATTCCAAGCTGCAAAAATAAAAATCTTCTCCGTCGATTCGAACATGTTCCGCGTCTCGACGGGGAAAATAAGCTTTACAATGGGGGTCCTGGACCATTAGATCTTCGATCTCTTCACCGGGGCCGGTCCGGCCGGAAGGAATATTCTTCAGGGTCCAGTTTTTGAGCGCCCGGTACCCGATGTACACCAGAACCAGAAAGAGTAAAAATTTCATTGGTAAAGAACCAGCTCCTGATCCGAATCATCGACCGCATTCAGAAGTTCTTGAACCGTCTTTTCAAATACCGGATGCAGAATGGTAGGGTCTATATCACAAAGCGGCTGCAACACAAAACGTCTTTTGTGCATACGCGGGTGGGGAAGGGTCAATTCCGAGGTTTTCAGAAGCACCTGATCAAAAATAAGGATGTCCATATCCAGGGTTCTGGGGCCGAAACGAACACCGGCCCGGTCGCGGCCGGCTCCTTTTTCAATGGCATGGATTTCTTTCAGCAGCGCGCAGGGATCAAGCCGGGTCTCGATTTGGACCGCCGCATTGACGAACCATTCCTGGTCCGTGTAATCAACGGGGGCTGTGCGGTAAAACCGGGACACGCCGGTGATGACCGAATGACCGGATGCTTCCAATCCTTTCATACCGATTCGGCAGTGGCCGATCTTGTCCCCCATATTGGACCCGATAGAAATCCAGGCCCGATGTTTTTCGGATACGGCCGGGTTTACCACTTCCATGCCTCCTTTCGGAGTTCCCCGGTGTAGACCAGGCGCGCATCTCCTTCAAGGAACAGGTTGTAATAATCGCCCGCTTCCGTTTTTTCAAAATGGATGGTCAACCGGGTGCCGATTTTGGTGTACACTCGAATGGGCGATGTTTCCCCCTCTGTTTCCGCCATCACCAGGGCGGCGGATGCGGAACCGGTTCCGCAAGCCAGGGTTTCTCCTTCCACTCCTCGCTCGTAGGTTCGGTTGAGAATGGTGCCGTCCGCTTTCCTGCGGACGAAATTGACATTGGTTCCCTCGGGGGCGAACTCCGAATGGAAGCGGATCTTCCGCCCCGTCTCTACCAGCGCCCTGTCATCCATTTCGCCCGATTTCACCACCACATGGTCCACCCCCACCCGGAGGCTGCTCAGGGTCACCGGAGAACCGTCCAAATCGATGTCCCGCACAAGAATCAAATCGGTCGGATCCGGCATCTGGACCTTGGCCCGGCGTCCGATAACCTCGGCGAGAATCATGCCGGAATCGGTTTCAAAGGTCAGTCTGCGGCCGGCGATGCCGTTTAGAAAAGCGAATCGGGCCGCGCACCGGGCCCCGTTTCCGCACATCGCGGCGGAGGAACCGTCGGCATTGAAAAACCGCCATTTGAAATTGGCCCATTCGGATCCTTCAATCAGGATCAGCCCGTCGGCCCCGACCGATATTCCCCGGGCGCAGACCTTCACGATTAAGGCCCTGAGGAGATCCTCATCCACAATCCCCTCGCGGTTGTCGATGATGATAAAATCGTTTCCGCTGCCGCTCATTTTAGAAAAAGGGATTTTATCCATAAACTTCACTCCGGTCGGGTGCGATTCGAGGCTCAAGAATGGGTAAAGCGAATCACGTTGGATTCCGGCCCGATCCGTCCATGTTCAGTGACGGGTAAAATACGATAAATATAGCGGTTCCCTTTTTCAAGTCGGTCGGTGTAGGTCATGATACCGGTTTGTCGATTCTCTCGGGTAATCGGAACTTCATCGATCAGATCAAAGGTAATCGGACAGTCTTCACAGAAGACCTCGGATAGCGGAATTCGCGACCGATAGATTCGAAAACCGGCCAGATCGTCTTCATCGGGCTGCCAGGCGGGAATGGTCCACCGCAGCCGAATGGTGTCGCCCTCGATGGTGCCGGCCAGATCGGTCACCGCCGGCGGCGGTTCTGATTGAGGCGGGACCGGAGGGGTTTTCACCCCGCATCCGCCCGGAATCCCTGACACCAGGATACATGCCGTCATCACCCATAGAAGAAATTTTCTTTGGATCCCGTCCTCAGGTGTAGATCGGTTCATCAGTGATCGCCCTGCGCGCGGAAGCGATGGCTTCCCGCACGTTTTCAACCGCGGTTCCCCCGGCGGACTTCCGTCGATTCACCACCTGATCGGTGGACAGAAAATCGAAAATGTCCGCTTCGATCTTATTGGAGAATTTTTTCAGTGCTTCCAGGCTCAATTCATGGAGTTCCCGGTTTTCCGAGAGGGCATGACCGACCGCGCGCCCGACACAGCCGTGGGCCTCCCGAAAAGGCATTCCCTTGGTCACCAGGTAATCGGCCATATCGGTGGCATTCAGAAATCCGGTTCGGGTGGCATTCTCCATTACTTTTTTATTGAACCGAATGTTTGGCAGCATTCGGGTATAGACCTCGATGGTCATCTTGAGGGTGTCCACCGCATCAAACAACGGCTCTTTGTCTTCCTGCATGTCCCGGTTGTAGGTCATGGGCAGTGATTTCATCAAGGTCAGCAGGGCCACAAGATCCCCCACCACCCGGCCGGTCTTTCCCCGGACCAGTTCGCAGACGTCGGGGTTCTTTTTCTGGGGCATGATGCTGCTGCCGGTGGTAAAGGCATCGGAGATTTCCACGAATCCGAATTCGGAGGAAGACCATAGGATCAGTTCTTCGGAAAGGCGGCTGAAATGGATCATGCAGATGGAGGCGGCCGACAAAAATTCGAGAACGAAATCCCGATCGGCCACCGTATCCATGCTGTTGGTCGATACCTTAAAGAATCCGAGAAGCTCCGCCACATACTCCCGGTCGATGGGGTAGGTGGTGCCGGCCAGTGCCGCGGTGCCCAGGGGCATGATGTTGATTCTGCCGAGACCGTCGGACAGCCGCTCGGCATCCCGGGTGAACATTTCGTGATAGGCCATGAGGTGATGAGAAAGCAGCACCGGCTGGGCCCGCTGAAGGTGGGTGTACCCGGGCAGCACGGTGCCAAGATGTTCCTCAGCCGTATCGACCAGGACGGTCCGCAATTTTTTCAGTCCATCGATCATCCACCGGACTTCGTCCCGAAGATAGAGACGAATGTCCAAAGCCACCTGGTCGTTTCGGCTACGGGCGGTATGAAGCTTCTGGGCGACTCTGCCCACGATCTCCCCCAGCCGGGATTCGATGTGCATGTGAATGTCTTCCAGGCGGTCGTCGTAGATGAAATCGCCGGCTTCGATCTCCTTTTGAATCTGCTCCAGCCCCTGAATCAGGGTCTCCGATTCCTCCCGGCCGATGATGCCGCATTTGGACAGCATGGTGCAGTGGGCGATGCTGCCTTGAATGTCGTAGGCATACAGCCGTCGATCATACCCGATGGAAGCGGTGAAACGCTCCACCAGGGAATCGGTGCCTTCCTGAAACCTTCCGTCCCAAAGCTTCTGGCCCATTTTTTCTGTGCCCTCCGTAAACCCTATTTCTTGCGGTTCATTTCCCGGATTCGAAGCCGAAGGGCGTTCAGCTTGATGAAGCCCTCGGCGTCCCCCTGCCGGTAGACGGTGTCATCTTCGAAAGTGGCGAAGGCTTCGCTGTAGAGCGTGAAATCGGACTTGCGCCCCAGCACACGGCAGTTGCCTTTGTACAACTCAAGCCGTACCACGCCGGAAACCGCCGTTTGGGATTCATCGATCATCTTCTGCATCAGTTCCCGTTCCGGGGAAAACCAGAATCCGTTGTAGATCAGCTGGGCGTATTTGGGCATCAGGGAATCCCGAAGGTGCATCACCTCCCGGTCCATGGTGATCGACTCCATGGCGATGTGGGCGGCCCTCAAAATGGTGCCCCCGGGGGTTTCATACACGCCGCGGGATTTCATGCCCACGAACCGGTTCTCCACAAGATCGGCACGGCCGACGCCGTGTTTGCCGCCGATGCGGTTAAGCTCCCGGAAGAGCGTCGCCGGTGACATTTCTTTGCCGTTGATGGCTGTCGGGTCCCCTTTTTCAAATGTGATATCGATCTCCTCGGCCCGGTCCGGCGCATCCTTCGGGGATACCGTAATGGTGTAGATATCTTCCGGCGGCGGAGCCCAGGGGTCTTCCAGAATCCCGCCCTCGTAGCTGATGTGGAGCATATTCCTGTCGGTGCTGTAGGGTTTGGCCCGGGTGGACAGCACCGGTATATGGTGGGTGGAGGCGAAATCCATCAAAGCGGTCCGGGAATTGAGGTTCCACTCCCGCCAGGGCGCGATCACCTTGATGTCGGGTTTCAGGGCGTAGTAGCTCAACTCGAACCGGACCTGATCGTTGCCCTTGCCGGTAGCGCCGTGGCTGACCGCATCCGCCCCCTCCAGGTTGGCGATTTCGATCTGCCGTTTGGCGATCAGCGGTCGGGCGATGGAGGTCCCCAGAAGGTATTGCCCCTCGTAGAGCACATTGGCCCGAAAGGCCGGAAAGACATAATCCCGAATAAACTCTTCTTGCAGATCGTCGATATAGACCTTGGACGCCCCGGTGCGGGTCGCCTTGTCTTCAATCGTATCCAGTTCCTCGTCTTGGCCGATGTCCGCCGAAAAGGCGACCACCTCGCAGTCATAGGTTTCGATCAGCCATCTCAGAATGACCGAGGTATCCAGTCCGCCCGAGTAGGCAAGCACCACTTTCTTGATTTTTTCCGACATGAAATGCTCCTGATAGTTCTCTTTTCTGCGCCGTCAGCGGACTTCCGTTTTCGGCACCAGGTTCCCGGGCTTTGGTCATCGTTTCGGCCAAGCCTGTATGATAAGAAGGCCACCCCAAGAATATTTGCCCGGGCCGGGAAGCTGTTTGAGCGACAGCGAGTTCTTGCCGGGCCGGGAAAATATCCCGGGGTGGCCGAAACGGTGATCATGGCCCGTTTCCGATTCTAACCCAATAAACGAGATCTACAGCAGGCTGTCCAGACATTCCACCAGCGAATCGACCTCTTCTTTTTGAATGATCAAGGGCGGCGCAAACCGCAGCACCCGATCCTGGATACAGTTGACCAGAAACCCGCGCTTCAGGCATTCGGATACCAGGGATGCGCCGGAATCCTGAAGTTCCAGGCCCAGCAGAAGCCCTCTGCCGCGGACATCGGCCACACCTTCATGGGCTTCCTGAAGACCGATCAGCCGATTCTTGAAATAGGCCCCGATTTCGGCGCAATGATCGATGATCCCCTCTTCCTCCAAGGTCTTGAGAGTCTCCAGGGCCGCCGCCGTGACAACCGGGGTGCCGCCAAAGGTGGTGGCATGGGCTCCCGGGCCGAATGCCGAAGCCACCTGCTCGGTCGCCAGCATCGCCCCGATGGGAAGGCCGTTGCCCAGCGCCTTGGCCAGGGTCATGATATCGGGGGTGATTTCGAAATGGGAATGCGCAAAAAGTTTTCCGGTTCTGCCGATTCCGGTTTGAATCTCATCCAGGATGAGCAGTGCTCCGGATCGATCGCAGATCTCCCGCGCCCGTCGAAGGTAATCAGGACCCGGCTCCACCACCCCGCCCTCGCCCTGAATCGGCTCCAGAATCACCGCGCAGGTATCCGGTCCCATAGCCTGTTCCAGGGCAGCCGCATCATTGAAAGGAATGAAATCGAATCCCTCGAGAATCGGTGAAAAGCCGGTCTTGATTTTGTCCTGACCGGTGGCCGACAGGGTCGCCATGGTTCGGCCGTGAAAGGATTTTTCAGCACAAAGAATGCGGAATCGGCCGGTTTCCCCGTTTTGATGGAAATACCGCCGGGCGATCTTGATGGCGGCCTCATTGGCCTCGGCCCCGCTGTTGCAAAAAAAGATACGATCCGCAAAAGAGTGGTCCACCAGCCAGGCGGCCAGGTCGATCTGAGGCATGGTGTAGTAAAGATTGGAGGCATGAAAGAGGGTTTCGGCCTGCCTGCATAGGGCTCGGACGACTCGGGGATGCGCATGTCCCAAATTGCAGACCGCAATCCCGCCGATGAAATCGATATAGGAATTCCCTTCACTGTCCCAGACCCGGCATCCTCGGCCCCGGGTCAGTACGAGCGGGGGCCGCAGATAGGTGTTCATCATCACCGCATCGGCTTTTTTTCTCAATGCTTGCGTCACACCGTCACCTGGGTGCCGATTCCGCTGTCCGTAAAAAGCTCCAGCAGCAGGGCATGGCGTTTTTTTCCGTTGATGATATGCGTTTTTCCCACCCCGTTCTGCAGGGCCTCCAGGGCGTGCTCGATTTTAGGAATCATCCCACCGGAGATGGACCCCTCTTCCACCATTCGCTGGATGGTGGCGGCACCGATAGAGGAGATCAACTCACCGTTTTTATCGAGCACCCCGTCCACATCGGTGAGCAGAATGAACCGGCCGGCAGAGAGAGCCTGAGCGATTTTCCCAGCCACCAGATCGGCGTTGATGTTGTAGGTCTCTCCCGACTCCCCGGTGCCGACCGGGGCAATAATTGGGATAAACCCCTGGGCGGTCAGGGTGTTGATGACCGAAGGGTCCACATGGGTCACCTCCCCCACCAGGCCGGGATCGATGATCTCCGGCGGCTTGGTCTCGTCTTCTTGATAGACGATGTGCATCTTTTTGGCCTGGATCAGCCGGCCATCCTTGCCGGAAAGCCCCACCGCCTTGCCCCCCTGCTGATTGATCTGGGCCACGATCGATTTGTTGACCTTTCCGCCGAGGACCATCTCCACCACATCCATGGTGGGGGCGTCGGTCAGGCGCATGCCCCGGACGAATCTGGAGGCGATCCCCATCTGCTCCAGCACCATGCTGATCTGAGGGCCGCCGCCGTGGACCACCACCGGATTGAGCCCGATGAACTTCAACAAGGTGATATCCCGGGCGAAATCCTCCTTCAGCTGCTCATCCACCATGGCATGGCCGCCGTATTTTATAACGATCGTCATACCGGAAAAACGGCGGATGTAAGGCAAGGCCTCGATCAGAATGTCCGCGACATGTTCGTTCATGGGGCCCTCCTACAGAATGTACCGGCTCAAATCTTCGTCCGACTTGATGTCCTGAAGCTTGTCTTCCACATAGCGCCGATCGATGACCACTTTTTTGTCTTTCATGTCCGGAGCGTCAAAGAGGACATCCTCCAGAAGGCATTCCAGAATGGTATGCAGCCGCCGTGCCCCGATGTTTTCGGTGTTTTCATTGACCTCTTCCGCATACCGGGCGATGGTCTCCACCGCATCTATCTGGAATACCACCTCCACCCCTTCGGTTTTGAGAAGTTCTTCATACTGAAGGGTCAGAGCGTTTCTCGGTTCGGTCAGGATTTTGATGAGGTCTTCCCGGCTGAGAGAATCCAGCTCTACCCGAATGGGAAACCGGCCCTGAAGTTCCGGAATCATATCCGAAGGTTTAATGGCATGAAAGGCCCCCGCCGCAATAAACAGAACATGATCGGTTTTGACCGGACCGTACTTGGTGGTCACCGTGGAGCCTTCCACCAGCGGCAGCAAATCCCGCTGCACCCCTTCCCGGGAGACATCCGGACCGTGTCCGCCGCCGGAGTCCTTGCCCACGATCTTATCGATCTCATCCAGAAAAATAATTCCCGACTGTTCTACCTTTTCGATGGATTCCTTGACCACCTTGTCCATATCCACCAGGTTCTGGGCTTCCTCCTGAGACAGGAGATCCATCGCTTCGGAAACCTTGACTTTTCGCCGTTTGGTGTTCTTGGGCATGAGGTTGCTGAACATGTCCTTGAAATTGACCCCCAGTTCCTCCATCCCGGCGTTGGAGAAGATCTCCACCATGGGCATGGACCGGTCCGAGACATCCAGATCCACATACCGGTCGTCCAGCTTGCCCTTTCGGAGCATGCCGCGAAGCTTTTCCCTGGTGGAAGAGGCAGAGACATTGGACCGTTCCGGAGTGACAAGCTCCACCGAAGAGACCTCCGTGTTTTCGTCACGGTTTGCGTGGGATTCCCTCGATTTGGGCAGCAACAGATCCAGGAGCCGTTCTTCGGCGATGCGGCGGGCTTTGTCTTTAACCGCCTCCTGCTCCCGCAGTTTCATGGTGTTGACGGTGATTTCCAGCAGATCGCGGACCATGGATTCCACATCCCGGCCCACATACCCGACTTCGGTGAATTTGGATGCCTCCACCTTGTTGAAAGGGGAATCGGTCAGTTTGGAGAGCCTGCGTGAAATCTCCGTTTTTCCAACCCCGGTCGGGCCGATCAGGACAATGTTCTTGGGGGCGATCTCCTCCCGAAGGTCCGGGGCGAGTTGACGCCTGCGCCACCGGTTACGAAGGGCGATGGCCACGGACCGCTTGGCCCGGTGCTGGCCGATGATGTATTTATCCAGTTCGGTGACGATTTCAGATGGTTTCAGATCTCTCATGGGTTAACCCCTTGTTTCATTCGGTTCGACAGGAAAAAAGTCCACCCCCAAACATAAGAACCCCGCGGACGTATTCAAACCCACCGGACCGATAAATCGGGCCCATGATTCGGAACCCGGGACCCGCTACAGTGTTTCCAGTGTAATGACATCATTGGTATAGATGCAGATGGCTGCGGCGATCTTCATGGCTTCTTCCACGATCGACCGGGCATCGAGATCGCTCTTTTGAACCAAGGCCACGGCGGCGGCATGGGCCGCCACGCCGCCGGACCCGATGGCCACCACCCCTTCATCCGGCTCGATCACATCTCCATTTCCCGAAAGCAGATACATGCTGGATTGATCGGCGGCGATCATCATGGCTTCCAGCCGCCGAAGGTATTTGTCGGTGCGCCAATCCCGAGCCAGTTCCACCGCGGCGCGGGTTAAATTGCCGTTGTAGCGCTCCAGCTTGCCTTCCAGCCGTTCGGAGAGATTCAGCGCATCGGCCGAAGCTCCAGCAAACCCGACGACGATTTTTTCATTGTAGATCCGCCGCACCTTTCTGGCCTGGTGCTTGACGATATTGTCCCCGAGGGTCACCTGGCCGTCCCCGGCCACACAGATCTTTCCCTGATGGCGCACCGCCAGGATGGTCGTGCCGTGAAAGGTCTTCATGGGTTCATCCTTCTTCGTGGAAACATTTATTTGCGGGGATGGGCCTTGTCATAGGTCTCCATGAGTTTGTCGATGCTGACATGGGTGTATTTTTGCGTGGTGGACAGATTCTTGTGGCCCAGCAGTTCCTGCAGAGACCGCAGGTCCGCCCCGGAATCAAGCATGTGGCTGGCATAGGAATGGCGCACCCCATGGGGCGATATCCCTACCAGAAGCCCGCATTTCCGGGTGAGCTTTTCCAGAATGCGCCGCACCGATCGGGCGGAGAGCCGGCCGAGGTTCTTGTTCAAAAAAAGCGGTCCGTCCGTGTCTATAGAAATCTTCTCTTCGGTCTGCAAGGTTTTACGGTAGCGCAGAATCGATTCCAGAGCCTTCGGCCCCACCGGCACGATGCGTTCCCGGTCGCCTTTTCCCCGAACCCGAATCAGTTCCCGGGAAAAATCTACATCGAATCGATTCATCCCCACCAGTTCGAATATCCGTATTCCTCCGGCATAGAGGGTTTCAAACAGAGCCCTGTTTCGGCGGCCCAAGAGGGTGTCGGTCTCAATGGATTCCAGCAGACGGAACATGTCGTCCACCGATAAATATCCCGGAATCGGCTTTTCTTTTTTAGGGGTCGCCACCTGATCGGCAGGATTTGAGTGTATCTCCTCCCGCTGAACAAGAAAACTGAAAAAGGACCGAACGGCCGCCAGTTTTCTGGAGATGGTGCTCTTCTTATTCCTTCTGTGAAGGTAACCCAGGTATCCTCGAATCATCATACCATCCACCTTTTCGGGGTGGATGGGCGGCGCCGGTTTTTCCTCCGGCCGAAGCGAATCGAGGTATCCGGAAAATTCCTCGAGATCGGATCGATAGGCTCGACAGGTGCTGTCGGAATACCCTTTTTCGAAGGTCAGGGCCGCAATGAACCTCTCAATCCGGTCTCTCATGAAGATTGATCCCGAAAGTCGATGAGTGCGGCCAGTTCACTCCAGTCTCCAACCTCCACAAAAGGGTGGGGCTCCCGATTCCAGGGCTGCTTGAACAAAACCGGCGTAACCCCCTCCTCCTTCAGCAGAAAACAGGTCTCAAGCCGGTCTTCCACGAAATGGGAAACCCCTTTTTCCCGAAGCACAGTGGCTTTGGCTTCGAATGATCCGGTGGCCGTGATGTCCAGGCGGGAGGGCGACAGCGGCATGATGCGGTGCATCCACTCCCGAATGGCTTCATCATCGGGCCTGGCGGTCACGAATCGGACCGGACCATGATGGGCCCCCAATCGCTCCAGCACGGCCGGAGCCCCCGGAATCGGCCGCAGCCCAGCATCCCGGCTGCCGTCCAGAAGCTTTACCACGATGGCTTCGATTACCGCTTCGTCGAGATTCAGGCATTCTTCGAGCATGTAGCACTTGATGTCTTCATACTGAAGATCCGGAATATTGAAATCTTCCCGGGCGATATCCAGGAAGAGATGCATGGTATCCGCCACCACCCCGTCGATGTCGAAGGCAAGGCGGTTCGGGTCGATCTTCAAAGGGATCCTCCGCCGAATTTATTCGCGTCGTTTCGAAATAACGGTTTCACCGGAATCAGGCCACCCGCCGGGTCTTTTTCTTTAGCCGCAGAATCCGTTTTCGCAAAATGGCGGCCATTTTTTCATTCTCTTCCTTCAAGGCGGCTTCCCGCCGGGCTTTCAGCTCCCTCATCTTGTGTTTCATTTCCCGAATGGACCCGCTCTTCTTCCGACTGGCCGGCTCTTCGATTCCCCGGGCCTTTCGAATCGCGCCGATCAACTCCGCCTTGTTCATGCCGCTGGCCCCGGTGATCTCTTCCAGAGACATGGCAAGTTCCCTCAACTCTTTCGCGGTCATCTTTTCAAGGGGTTTTTCTTTGGCTTCTTTCTTGGCCATCTTCCGTCATGCTCCTTTCTTTCTAAAAAAGTAGAAGCGGAGGTGACCCCCCGCCCTGGATATTATCTGCATAATTCGTGCAATTTGAAAAATGTGTTTTATAAATTAATTTTTCTTACGATGTCAACCGGGAAAGCAGGTTTTTGAACCCTCGGCCGAAAAAAAGAAACATGGCCGGCTATTTCCCCTGCCTGGAAATCAGATCGAAAATCGGTTTAAACAGGTCCAGGGGCACCGGAAAGATGGTGGTGGTGTTCCTTTCGGCCGACATTTCATTCATGGTCTGAAGATACCGAAGCTGAAGCGCAATGGGCCGGGCTTCAATGATTTCGGCCGCATCCGCCAGCCGGGCCGCAGCCTGGAATTCTCCTTCTGCGTTGATCACCTTGGCCCGCCGGTCTCTTTCCGCCTCGGCCTGCCGTGCCATGGCCCGCTGCATCTCCTGGGGCAGATCGATATGCTTCAATTCCACGGTAGTCACCTTGATTCCCCAGGGATCGGTCTGGGCATCCAGAATCTCCTGAATGCTGGAGTTGATCTTTTCCCGTTCGGACAGCAGCTCATCCAGTTCCGCCTGGCCGCAGATGGAGCGCAGGGTGGTCTGTGCCAGCTGGCCCATGGCATACCGGTAATCCTCCACCTCGATGACCGCCTTGATCGAATCGATGACCCGGAAATAGATCACCGCATTGACCTTGACCGAGACATTGTCCCGGGTAATGACGTCCTGGGGGTCGACATCCATAACGACCAGCCGCAGACTCACCCGCACCATTTTGTCGATGACCGGAACCAGGATGATCAAACCGGGGCCCTTGATCTGAATCACCCGGCCCAGGCGAAAAATCACCCCCCGCTCGTATTCATTCAACACCCGAATGGCGGCCCAGAGAAAAAGCACCACCAGGACGAGAATGACAATCAGAATAATCGGCATCGTACCTCCCGCCTCTTTTTTATGATTTCTTCAACGGCTCCCCGGGCGTCTTCCCCTTCGGCCGCAATGCTTTGCCTGCATCCATTTCAATCG
>JBEPWQ010000026.1:0-23027 GCA_041642315.1 Desulfobacteraceae bacterium
CGGGCCGGGAAGCTGTTTGAGCGACAGCGAGTTCTTGCCGGTCCGGGAAAATAGCCTAGGGTGGCCGGAACGGCAATCATGGCCAAAAAGTCCGACCGATCCCGGAAACGGGTGCTTTCCCCATCGGCCTTCTCCATGAAAGCCTGAAATGCCGCCTTGAAATTTGATGAAACAAAAAATATCATTTTCCCGACGGTGAAAAAGAAAAATATTTTTCACATGTGCATGTTTTCTTTTCAGTAGGCGAAAAAATTTTTTCTTTTTCACTTGCCCGACGTCATCGTTTTTCGAAAAGTTATCTCCGATCTATTTGAATTGAAAGTGATGAATATCCAGATCTTTGACTCTGCAATAAGAGATTAAAGGACAAAAAATAAATTTCATTCATAGTTTTGGTATAATCATTGCTGTAATAAACATGTCATACGTGAAACGGTGAAGTACATTTTTTCATCCAATCTGAATCAACCCTGTAACTGGAGGACGCTATGAAGAAAAGGTTTTGGACCGGATGGCTGCTGGTAACCCTGTCGATCATTCTGATGGCCGGTGTGCCGACGGCCGGGGCGGAAAAGACCCTCAAGGTCGGGGTTCTCGGTCCCTACACCGGACCCTCGGCCAAGAACGGGGCCGAATTCAAGGCTTCGGTGGAGATGGCCATGGACAAGATCGACTATAAAGTGGGCGACTACAAAATCGAGCTGGTCTGGATCGACTCCCAGTCCGACCCGGCCAAGGCGGCCAGCGCCTATGCCGAGGCGGTGGAACGGATGGGCATCGACTGCGCCATGCAGAACTGGCACAGCTCGGTGGCGGTGGCGGTCATGGATGTGGCGGCCCAGTACAAGGTGCCCCACTGGTTCGGTTTCGGGGCCACCGAGGTGGTCAATGAAAAATGGCAGGCCGAACCGGAAAAATACAGCTACTGGGGCGGCAAGGGATGGCCGGTGCCCGCCAAAATGGCGGTGGGGTATGTGGAATGCCTCAACAACGCCGTGGAAAAAGGCACCTGGAAGCCCAAGAGCAAAAAGGTGGCCATCTATGGAGAAGATACCGACTGGGGCCGCAGCCTGGGCGGGGCCCTCCAGGAGATGTTCGCCGACAAGGGATGGGAAATCGCCTCGACAGACTATTTTCCCATCACCCAGACCGACTTTTACCCGCTGCTGAGCAAATACAAGACCATGGACATCGCGGTTCTGGCCGGCACTTCCACGGCGGCCCCCACCATGACCGCCTTTGTGAAGCAGGCCAACGAGGTGGGCCTCGACTCGGTGATCATCGCCGACGGTTTAGGCTGGATGGGCGACTGGTACAAAATGGCCGGTCCCGGCTCCAACTATGTGCTGGACATGATTCCCCAGCTGACCACCCCTGAAGCCAAGAAATGGGCCGAAGACATTCAGGCCAAATACGGGTTCAATCCCAGCCCCTCGGCCGGCGGCCTCTGCTATGACGGAACCAACATGTTCATCAAGATCCTCAACCGCACCCTCGAAAAATACGGCGAGCTCTCCAAAGAGAACATCCACAAGGTCTTTCTGGAGGATGTCCACACCGGGAAGCTGACCTACACCAAGGCCGACGGCGCCTTGATCATGAACGAATACCGGTACACCGCCGACTCGGTGCCCGACCCGGTGGTGGGCAAGGACGCCTACTATTTTCCGGTGATCCAGTACACCAACGGAAAGGGGCAGATCGTCTATCCCGAAGACTGGAAAGAAAAGGATTTCGAACCCCCGAAATAATTCCCCGGCTGTCGATTCAACCACCGGGCCGGGGGTCTCCCCGGCCCGTATTCCCCTATCCATAAACAGAGACGGCGGTAGGCAATGAATATCTTAGAAACCAAAAATCTGACCAAGCGCTTCGGCGGACTGGTAGCGGTGAATGCGGTCTCCATGCGCGTCGATGAAGGGGAGATCGTGGGCTTGATCGGCCCCAACGGCGCCGGCAAGACCACCCTGCTCAACGCCATCGCCGGCCTCAACCCGCCCACCTCGGGCAAGGTCTTTTTCCTGGGTCAAGAGACCACCGGACAGGGGCCGGACAAGATGTGCCGTCTGGGCCTGGCCCGGACGTTTCAGATCCCCAATCCCTTTCCCAAGATGACGGTGCTGGAGACGGTCATGTGCGCCACCCTGTTCGGAAATAAGACCGGCGCCGTCAAGGACCCGGTGGCCCACAGCCGCAAGATGCTCTCCTTTGTGGAATTTCCCATGGATGAGGACACCGTCTCCGAACAGCTCAATACCGTTCAGCTTAAGCGGCTGGATCTGGCCCGGGCACTGTCCACCAGTCCCAAGCTGCTGTTTCTGGACGAGGTGGCATCGGGATTGAGCGAAGGAGAGCTGACCGACATTATGGCGGTGATTCGAAAGATCCGCGACAGCGGGGTCAATATTCTGATGGTCGAGCACATCATGCATTTGATCATGAATCTGTGCGACCGGCTGGTCTGCATTCAGTTCGGCACCAAAATCGCCGAGGGCCCCACCCAGGAGGTGGCTCGGGACCCCAAGGTCACCGAAGCCTATCTGGGTACTGCGGAAGATCAGTGCGCGCCCGAAATCGAAACCGAGGCCGCGCCCGAGTAAAACCATTTCACCGGCAGAACGGAGAACCGTATGCTTCTGGAAGTGAAACAACTCAATGCCGGTCACGGCTTTTTGCAGATCCTGTGGGACGTCTCGATTCAGATCGATGTGGGGGAATATGTCTGCATTGTCGGCCCCAACGGCGCCGGCAAAAGCACCACCCTCAAAACCATCGCCGGCCTCATCAAACCGATCAGCGGACAGGTCCTGTTCAAGGGCGAACCCATCGACGGAATCGGGGGCCACAAGGTGACCCGCAAGGGCATCGCCTTCATATCCGAAGAGATGAACCTCTTCACGAATATGTCGGTGCAGGAAAATCTCCTCATGGGGGCCTACATCCTGAACGACAAGGACCTGATCAAACGACGGATGACGTATGTCTATGAATTTTTTCCGCGCCTGGCCGAACGAAGAAGTCAGCTCGCCGGCACCATGAGCGGCGGGGAGCGCAAGATGCTCGCCATCGGCCGGGGGCTGATGTCCAATCCCGCACTGCTGCTGGTGGATGAGCCCTCTTTCGGATTGGCCCCCCAACTGACGGCCACCGTCTTTGAATCTCTTGATAAACTGGTTCAAGAGGGGTTGACCATCCTGCTGGTGGAGCAGAACGTGACCAAAACCCTGGCGGTCACCCGCCGGGGCTACGTGCTGGAAAACGGCCGTATCACGCTGAAAGGCAAAAGCTCGGAACTGGCTTGCGATCCCCATGTCCGCAAAGTGTTTCTGGGCGTTTGAGAACCGACACCCGATAACCAAAAGGAAAGATCATGCCTGAACGTTTCCTGAGCTGGCTCAAATCGGCGGCCGGCATTACCATTTTGCTGACCCTATTCCTGGCCGCTTACGCCACCATCGACCGGGGGCCGTATATCCTGGTCAACACCGCCATCACCGGCGGCATGCTGGCCCTGGTGGCCATCGGTCTGGCCCTGCTTTTAGGGGTGATGAACGTGGCCTCGTTCGTCCACGGGGAATACTTCATGATCGGCACCCTGGCCGCCTATTATGTATTCACCCCCCTGAACGCCTATCTCACCGAGAATCCGAGCCCCTTCCTGACCAATGCGGCCCCCCTGATCGCGATCCTCTCCGCGGCCGCAGTCGGCGCGGCGGCCGGGGCCCTGACCGAGATTCTGGTGTTCGCCCCCATGCGCCGGCGCAGCCGGGAAAACTGGGTCATGAATTCCTTTCTGCTGACGGTGGGGCTGGCGGTCGTGCTGATCAACGCGCACCTGTTGATCTTCGGCGCCGATTTCAAGGGCATCGTCCGGTACTGGCCCGGAAGACCTTTCACCATCATGGATGTCTTTATCTCCCGGGACCGGTTATTCGCCTTTCTGATCTCCATCATCGTCATCCTGGTTTTCTGGCTGTTTATGAAAATGACCCGCACCGGACGGGCGATCCGGGCGGTATCCCAGGATGAAACCGGATCACTCATGGTGGGGATCAATCTCACCGGCATTCTCATCTTCACCATGGCCCTGGGCTGTTCCCTGGCCGCGGTGGCCGGCGCCAGCCTGCTTTTTCTGTATCCATCCTACCCCACGGTGGGGCTGGAGGCCCTTTACATGGCCTGGTTCATCGTCATCCTGGTGGGGCTCGGCAACATTATCGGGGCCCTGACCGGCGGCTTCATGGTGGCGCTGCTAAAAGTGCTGACGGTGGAATACATCGGTTCGGGTTGGGACTTCGTGGTGCCCACCGCCCTGATCATCATTGTCTTGATTTTCAAACCCAGCGGGATTTTCGGTTCGGAAGTCCGGGGCGCACTCGAAAAATAGAAAAAGGAGATGAGGTTTTCATGACCCCCATGGACAAAGTTCTCGGCAAATTGAATCTGACCCCGGCCGGTATTCTCGGCCTGGTCATTCTTGCGGTGCTGCCGTTTATACCGCCCTTTAACCAGGAATATATGATCCGCTGGCTGATCTCCGCGACGCTCATCGCGGCCGGGGCCATCGCCTTCGATTTTACGGCCGGCTTCATCAATATCGTCAACTTCGGTTTCTATGCCATTCTCGGCCTCGGCGGATATACATCCGCCATTCTGGCGGTCAATTACGGGCTGACCCCCTGGATCGGTGTTCTATGCGGCGCGGTCACCGCCGGCCTGCTCGGACTTCTGGTGGGGCTTCTGACCCTTCGGCTGCGGGGCATATTCGCCGCGGTCATGGCCTGGTTCGTGGGCCTGGCCCTGATGGGACTGGCCACCAAAATGGTCTGGCTCACCCGGGGCCCTCTGGGATTGCGGACCCCCCGACTGTTCGAAACCGCATCCAACATTCCCTATTACTATATCATGCTGTTGCTGATGCTGTTCATCTATCTGATCTGCAGCTGGGTGACCAGCTCCAAGGTTGGGATCGCCTTCAAGGCGATCGGCCAGAACATGGATGCGGCCCGGACCTCGGGAATCAATCCGACCTACTACCGGATTCTCAACTTCACCCTGTCCTGCACCCTGGCCGGATTGCTGGGCGGGTTTTACGCCCACTACTACGGCATTCTCACCCCGGATATCATGCACACCGCCAAAACGGTGGAGGTGCTGGCCGTGGCCTATATCGGGGGCCGGGGAAGCCTCTGGGGCGGAGCAGCCATCGCATTTCCGTTCATTCTGGCCATGGAGCTGGTCCGTTCGGGGCTGTCCAATCTGCCGGGGTTGAACCTGATCATTTACGGGCTGCTGTTGATTTTCGTGATGATCTATTATCCGGGCGGATTCGCCAAGTTCTTCAATACCTATATTCGGCATCCCAAGAACAGGGCCATGAACTATTTTTTGAACGGAAGCACGGCCCGGGCGTAATTTACCGGGAAAAAATAACAAGCGTACACCATCCCGGGATCGGGTGTTGAATTGAAATTAGAGAAAATTAAGGAGAATCAAACACTATGAAATCACATGCAAGAGTCGTCGTGATCGGCGGAGGGGCCATCGGCGTCAGCGTGGCCTATCACCTGGCAAAATACGGATGGAACGACGTGGTCCTGGTGGAAAAACATGAACTGACCTCCGGTTCCACCTGGATGGCCGCCGGCAACTGTTCCTTCTTTCACGGCAATTTTTACTGCACCCAGGTCAACATGAAGTCGATCGACATCTATAAAAACCTCGAAAAAGAGACCGGCCAGTCGGCCGGATGGCACACCACCGGCTCCATTCGAACGGCCGACAACCCCGGCCGAATGGAGGAACTGGGATATATCTACTCCATGCATCAGTGCCTGGGTCTGGATGTCAGCTGGGTCACTCCGGAAGAGATCGCCGAGCTTCACCCCCTGATGAACGTGGAATCCTTCATCGGCGGGCTCTACTGGCCGGATGACGGCGATGTCGACCCCAACAGCATCACCCAGGCCATGGCCACCGGCGCCAAGAAAAAAGGCGCGGAATTCGCCAGCCACACCCTGGTCACCGGCATCGACCGGTCGCCCGACGACGAATGGATCGTTCACACCGACAAGGGCGACATCACCTGCGAATGGGTGGTCAATGCGGCCGGTCTCTGGGGACCCGAAGTGGCGGCCATGGTGGGGCTGGAAATCCCCTCCATCGCCGGCGAACACGCCCACATCCTGTTCGAGGCCATCGAGGCGGTGGAAAAGCGGGACAAGCTTCTGCCCCTGGTCCGGGATCCGGACCGCTCCATCTACATCCGCCAGGAGATGGACAGCCTCATTCTGGGCCTTTATGAAGACAAGGTCAAGCAATGGTATCCCAAAGGGGTGCCCTGGGATTACGCCCAGACCGAACTCCAGCCCGACATCGACCACATCGCCGATTTCATCGAGCACGGCATCCACCGGTTCCCGATCATGGGCGAGACCGGGTTCAAGCATGTCACCGTCGGCCCCATCACCTACACCCCCAACGGCGACCCGCTGGTGGGCCCGGCCTACCCGCTCAAGAATTTCTTCAACGCCTGCGGATACAGCTTCGGCATCACCCAGGCCGGCGGCATCGGCCACTACATCGCCGGCTGGATCATGGAAGGGGAGCCGGAGATCGACCTCTGGCCGGTGGACAGCCGCCGATACGGCTCCTATGCCAACTGGGCCTACATCCACGAAAAGATCGAAGACACCTATCCCCGCCTCTACGCCACTATCTTTCCCAATGACTGGCGCGGCGCGGCCCGGCCCAACCGGACCAGCCCCATCTACGAGTACCAGAAGCAGGCCGGCGCCTCTTTCGGGGATTACTACGGCTGGGAGTGTGCCAATTACTTCACCGAGACCGACGCCGACCGGATTGAAACCCCCACCTGGAAACGAAGCAATGCCTTCAAGTACGTGGAAGCCGAGTGCAAACATGCCATGAACCATGTGGGCCTGATCGATCTGACCCGGTTCGCCAAGACCCGGATCAGCGGCCCCGGGGCCGAGGCCTGGCTCAACAAGATGACCTGCCAGAGGGTGCCGACGAAAGACGGCCGCATCGCGCTGAGCCCCATGCTCGACCAGAAGGGCAACTTCAAGAGCGACATGACCGTCACCCGGGTCAAGGACGGGGAGTATTTCTGCGTCACCGCCAGTGTGGGCAAACGCCATGACCAGCACTGGATGATCCAGAACCTGCCGACGGACGGCGCCGTGAAAATGGAAGACCTGACCTATCAAATGGGCTGCTTCGTCCTGGTCGGCCCCAAGAGCCGTCCGCTTCTGGAGTCCGCCTCCTACGGGGACCTCTCCAACCAGGCGCTTCCCTTCGGCACCAGCGCCGAGATCTACGTCGGCCGCACCAAATGCCGGGTCAACCGAATGAACTATGTGGGTGAGCTGGGGTATGAAATCTTCCATCCCATCGAGGCCCAGATTCCGGTCTTTCAGGCCTTGACAGAGGCGGGCAAGGGTTTCGATCTCAAAATGATCGGAATGTACGCCATGGAGTCGATGCGTCTGGAAAAGGGCTACATGGCCTGGAAGAGCGAAATGAACGTCCACCACACCCCGCTGGAGACCAATATCGCCTGGACCGTGAAGTGGGACAAGGACTTCATCGGCAAAAAAGGTCTCGAAAAACAGAAGGCCGACGGACCCGCCCTGAAGCTGGTCTGCATGACGGTGGACGCAGAAGACGCCGACCCCTTCGGCTACAACCCGATCTACAAAAACGGGGGCTATGTCGGCATGACCTCCTCCGGCGGCTACGGCCACCGGGTGGAAAAATCGATCGGCCTCGGCTACATCAAGCCGGAGCACGCGGCGCCCGGAACCAAACTGGAGGTCGAGATCCTCGGGAAAAAGCGGTCCGCCGCGGTGGTAAAGATGCCGCTGTATGACCCGAAAAACGAAAAGATGAAATCCTGATCACACCGGATGCGGTTCCCAGGCCGGGGCGGGCGATTCCCCCCGGTCAGGAATCGCCCGGTAAACCCAATCTTTGAGGAAGAGGACTGATACCATGCAGATTTACGTATGCGTCAAGCATGTACCGGATACGGCGGCCAACATCAAGATCGTCGGTGAGACCGGCTACAATGATTCGGCATGCAAATTTATCGCGAACCCCTATGACGAGTACGCCATCGAGGCGGCGGTTCAGCTGGTGGAAAAACAGGGCGGAGAAGCGGTGGTGGTCACCGTCGGCCCCGAATCGGCCGTAGGCACCCTGCGCAGCGCCATGGCTATGGGAGCGGCCCGGGGGATTCTGGTCAAGGTCGACAGCCAGTTTCTCGACAGCGACATCACCGCCCAGGCCCTCAAGGCGGCCATCGAGGCCGACGGCAAAAAGGCCGATCTGATTCTCACCGGCAAGGGCTCGGTGGACACCGAGGGCTTCCAGACCATGTACCGGCTGGCCGGCGCCATGGGCCTTCCGGTGGTCAATGAAATCGTCAAGCTGGATGTAAACGGCGGCAAAGCCACGGTCGAACGGGAAATCGGGGCCGGCTCCCGGGAGGTGCTGGAGGCGAATCTGCCCTGTGTTCTCGGCGCCACCAAGGGGCTCAACGAACCGCGCTACCCAAAATTTCCGGACATCATGAAGGCCAAGAAAAAACCGGTCGACCAGAAGGCCATTTCCGATCTGGGCGTCGATCCGTCCGGGGCCAAGACCCGGCTCCTGAAACTGGAAGCGGTGCCCGAACGGTCCGGCGCCAAGATGATCGAGGGCGCCCCCCGGGAGCAAGTGGTGGAACTGGTTCGCATTCTTCGGGAAGAAGAAAAGGTTCTGTAATCATTCTACAGCCTTCGCGCCGTATCGGCGCGAAGGATTAGGAGAAAAAAATGGCAAATATCGGTGTGTTAATCGAAATCGAGGGCGGGGAACTCAAGGGCACCAACTTCGGCGTGCTCACCGCCGCCCACGAACAGGGAAAAAATGACGTGTACGCCTTTCTGCTGGGCGAAAAAGCCGACCCATTCAAGGATGCGCTGGCCGCATACGGAGCCGAGAAAATCGTGGAGGTCTCGGCGGCCGGGGCGGATCTGTCCAAAAACCCGGATCTTCAAGCCAAGGCTCTTGCCGCCGCCATCGATGAATATTCGCTCACCGGGATGCTGGGGCTGGCCAGCGCCGTGGGCAGGGATCTCTTCGCCCGAATGGCAGCGGATTTGAATCTGCCGCTGGTTTCCGACGGCGTGGCCGTGGACCTCGACCGGAAGACGGTCCGAAAATCCCACTTTTCCGGCAAAACCTTCGCCACCATTCAGATCGAGGCCGGGGTGCTCCTCTGCGCCATTCGGCCCAACGCCATCGAAGCCAAAGAGGCCCCGGTCGAGGCGGAGGTCGTCTCCTTTTCGCCTTCGGTCTCGGACCCCGGTCGGGTCCGGGTGGTGGAGGCCAAGATGAGCGCCTCGGACAAGATGGACCTGACCGAAGCCCCGATCATCATCACCGGCGGCCGGCCCATCGGCTCGGCGGAAAACTACAAGGTCCTGGAGGAATGCGCCCGGGCTCTCGGACCCGCTGCGGTGGGCGCCTCCCGGGCCGCCGTGGATGCCGGCTATGCACCCCACTCCATGCAGGTGGGCCAGACCGGAAAGACGGTCAGCCCCAAGCTCTACATCGGCTGCGGCCTCTCCGGATCGGTGCAGCACTTCGCCGGCATGAAAACATCCAAGGTGATCGTGGCCATCAACACCGACAAGGACGCCCCGATCTTCGAAAAATGCGATTACGGCATTATCGGGGACCTCTTCGAGGTGATGCCGGCATTGACGAAAGCCCTCAAGGAATCTTAATATCCCCCCCCGCCTGCATCGGCGGGGAAAAACCCTTATTTCGACGCGCAACAGGACACGGGGACCCGACTGGAGTAGTCTATTATGAAGTATTATCTCATATTTAAATCGATTCTCATGCTGGCGGCCCTGGGGACCGCCTTTACCATGTTTTTCAAAAAGGTCCGGCATCTGTTCCGCCTCTTGAAGGCGGTGGAGGGAGAGAGCCGGTTTCAACCGAACCGCATCAAGGAACGCATCCAGGTGTTTTTCACCGATGTGCTGGGCCAGACCAATGTGCGGCGGAAGACCCTTCCCGGCCTGGCCCACACCCTGATCTTCTACGGGTTTCTGGCGGTTCAGCCCCACTCCCTGGAGCTGATGGTCAAGGGGGTCTTTCCCTCCTTTGAAATCGCCCATGCCGCCCCCTTCCTCTGGGGCGCTTACCTGTTTATCGCCGATATCCTGGCCCCGCTGGTCCTGGTGGGCTTTGCCTACGCCCTCTACCGAAGAACGGTGGTGAAACCGGACTACCTGACCATGGGAAGAGACGCCAACCTGATCATCCTCTTCACCTGCATCATCGTCATCACCTTTTCGTTCATCAATGCCTTTCAGGTCGTGCTGGACACCGAATACAATTATGCGGCGGTCTTTCCGGTGTCGGCCCTGCTGGCCCGGTGGTTCGACCTGGGCGCTCTCTCCCAGACCCAGGCCCGCATCGGCTTCGAGTTTTTCTACTACATCCATATCGGCACCATCCTCGGCTTTCTGATCTATATTCCCGGCTCCAAGCACCTTCACCTGCTGGCCGCCGTCCCGAACGTCTTTTTAAAGCCGCTGGAACGGGAAAAGGCGATGATCAAGACCGACATCGAGGACGAAGAGGCGGAGACCTTCGGCCTCGGCAAGGTGAGCGAACTCAACTGGAAAAACGTCCTCAATCTCTATGCCTGCACCGAATGCGGCCGGTGCGAGGAACAGTGCCCGGCCAGCAACACCGAAAAACCGCTCTCGCCCAAAAACGTCATCCATGACTTCAAGGTCGATCTTCTGGAGCAGGCCGAACCGATCCTGGCCGGAAATACCGAAGCGGTTCAGCCGATCATGCGGGAGGGCTCCCCGGTCACCGACGACGTGATCTGGTCCTGCACCTCCTGCCGGGCCTGCGAGGACATCTGCCCGGTCAACATCGAACAGCTCGACTTCATTCTGGAAACCCGCAAGCACCGGGTGCTGATGGAGGCCGCTTTTCCGCCGGAGCTTCAGGAGACCTTCACCAACCTGGAAAACCAGGCCAACCCATGGGGATTCGGCAACGACACCCGGGCCGACTGGACCCAGGGCATGGACGTGCCGCTGATCAGCGACCACCCCGAGGCCGAGGTGCTCTGGTATGTGGGATGCGCCGGCTCCTTCGACGACCGGGGCAAGAAGATCTCCAGGGCCCTGGCCCGGGTGCTGCAGCGGGCCGGCGTCGATTTCGCCATTCTGGGGCCCGAGGAGGCCTGCAACGGCGACATAGCCCGCCGGTGCGGCAACGAATACCTGGCCCAGATGCTGATACAGCAGAACGTGGAGGTGCTGGGTCAGTACAGCCCCAAAAAGATCCTGACCGGCTGCCCCCACTGTTTTAATATCATCAAAAACGAATACCCTCAGTTCGGTGCATCCTATCCGGTGGCCCACTATACCGAATTCCTGTTCGATCTTCACAAACAGGGGCGCCTGGTGCCCACCGGAAAAAACTTCGGAAAACTGACCTATCACGACTCCTGCTACCTGGGCCGCTGGAACGGCATCTATGAAGCACCCCGGAATCTGGTCACCAGCATGAACTACCCCGGAAGATACGTGGAAATGAAGCGGCACGGCGCCAAAGGCTTTTGCTGCGGCGCGGGCGGCGGTCGCATGTTTATGGAAGAAACGATCGGCAAACGCATCAACACCGACCGGGCCGAAGAGGCGGCGGCCGCAGGGGTAAATACGGTTGTCGCCGCCTGTCCCTTCTGCGCCACCATGCTCTCCGATGGCCTGATGGAAACCGAGGCGGCGGTCGAGGTCAAGGACATCGCCGAGATCATCGACGAAGCCACCGCCTAACCCGAGCGAATCCGGAGGAAAAGATGACCCTGGAAGAGAAAATCGTCGGCATACTCAAAGACGCCAAGATCCCCTACGAAATATTCGAGCACGAACCGGTCTACACCAATCCGGCCATGGCCGAGGCCCTCAATGTTTCCGAAGGCGAAACGGTCAAATCCCTGGTCCTGATGACCAAGGAAAAGGAGATGGTGGTTCTGGTGCTGCCGGGGGACAAGAAGGTCGACTGGAAAAAGGCGGCCGCCGGGATCGGCACCAAGAAGGTCTCCTTTGCCAAACCGGAGGAGGTCCTGGACAAGGTGGGCTGCGAAGTGGGGTGCGTGCCGCCCTTCGGCCAGTTGGCAGACCTGCCCATCTATATGGACCCGGAATTATCTAAGAAGGACTATGTCTATTTCAACCCCGGGGTCCATGACAAATCGTTCAGGATCAAGGCCTGGGATCTGAAAAAAGTCGCCAATCCCAAAATGGTCTAATGGCGCGCAGGGGCGGCGATGACGGCCGGCCTACGATCGTTTCTCAGCAGTAGTATCGGCCAGGACCACCGTTTCGGCCACCCCGGGGCATTTTCCCGGCCCGGCAAGAACTCGCTGTCGCTCAAACAGCTTCCCGGCCCGGGAAATATCCCGGAGCGGCCTGGCTACCATTCTGGGCTGGCCGAAACGATGATCAAAGCCGTCGTATCTTTTTCTGGCAGCTGAGGGGCAGCCCCTGAAAAATAACTCGAACTACCCGTGAATGGGCCGGTCGATCGCCTTGAGGGCGGTTTCGAGCATCACCTCGGCCAGGGTGGGATGGGCGTGGATGGTGTGGGCCAGATCGGTGACGGTAGCCCCCATTTTGACCGCCAGGGTCCCCTCGGCGATCAGGTCGGTGGCATGGGGGCCGATGATATGCACCCCCACCACACGGCCGGAGTCGGCCTCGGAGATGATCTTGGCCTGCCCGGCGATATCGCCGATGACCTGGGCCTTGCCCAGGGTCCGGAACAGAACCGTATCGGCCCGCACCGAAATTCCGGCGGCTGTCGCCTGGGGCTCGGTCAGCCCCACATTGGCCACCTCCGGAACGGTGAAGATGCCCCCGGGCACCACCGTATAGTCCATCCGGCGATCGCCGCCCATGGCGTTTTCCACCGCGATTTCCCCTTCGGTGGAGGCCACGTGGGCCAGCATGATCTTGGCGGGACCCAGAATATCGCCGATGGCGAACACGTTCTCCGCATGGGTCCGCATGCGGTTGTCCGCAATGATCCACCCCCTGTCGTCCGTCTGAACCCCGATGTTCTCCAGCCCGATCTTGTCGGAATTGGGTTTGCGGCCGATGCAGACCAGAATCTTCTCCACCTCGACGGTGACCGGTTTTTTGTCCCGCTCGGTGGGGGCTTCCAAAAAGGGGGAGGGGCCCACGGAGACCTTGAGCCTGCCGTCGGCCTTTTCGAACCCGGTGACGGTTTTGTTGACCATGAACCCGATCTTCTTCTTTTTCATCTCCCGGCCCAGGGTCTTGGAGCACTCCTCATCCACCGAGGGCAGGGGCAGCAGACGGGACAGGGCCTCCACTACGGTCACCCTGGCGCCCAGGCCCGAGAGCATGCAGGCGAATTCGCACCCGATGACGCCGCCGCCCACGATCAGAACCGATTCGGGCACCGATTGGAGACAGAGGGCATGATTGCTGGAAAGAACGGCTTCTCCGTCGAAGGGCAGGGACGGAATTTCAAGCGGCCGGGTGCCGGTGGCGATGATCAGCCGGTCCCATAAAACCTCGGTCGCTTCGCCGTCGGCGGACCACACCTGAACCCGGCCCGGTTCTTTGATCACGGCGCTCCCCGCCAGGTGCCGCACCTTATGATGCTGAAACAGGTCGTGAATCCCCTTGGCCTGGGTGCCGATCACCGCTTCCTTTCGGGCCATGAGCCGGGCCATGTTCACCCGGGGGCCGGTCTCCGCGACTCCGGGAAGATCGATTCCGAAGGTCTTGGCCTTGTGGAAATCTTCGAGCATGGCGGCGGTGGTGATCATGATTTTGGAGGGGATGCACCCCCAGTTGAGGCAGGTTCCGCCCACACTCTCCTGCTCGATAACGGTCACCTCCGCCCCGAGCTGGGCTGCGGATACCGCCGCCACATAGCCGCCCGGACCCGCGCCGATGATGGTGATTCGTGTCGCCATAACCTCTCCTTTCCTCCGGATGGATCGCATATGAAGGCCGCTTTTCGCCAGTGGTTGTTTTAAAGAATTTTATTCTACAATCAATTGCAGGTAAAGAAATTTATTTTTCCATAAGGCGCTTGTTGTCGGATTTCCCGACATTATTCGACCGCCTTCACCTGGAACCTTCTCAATCGAGATGGGGCCTGCCATTTGATAATATGTCCGATCTGATGGTACAATAAAGCCGAACCCAAGGATGTCGAAATAGATACCTCGTCTTTTCCATCATTCGAAACGTTGTAGGGAACTAAAGTAAAAGTAAACTCTTCTAGACTGTCCAAATCTATAATGGACACTCGTGAATTCACCGTGATCATCTCGAGTGCTTGAATGATCGAAGCATAATCTGAGTCTTTGTGCAAATGCATGGCTCCTCTTTCTTGGGGTGGGGGATTAGACTTCACCTGTAGATCTCAAAGATGAAATCAATTCCATTGCGGATGCCTTGGCGTCCCCAAGCATCAGAATGGTTTTGGGGTTTTCGTAAAGCGGATTGGAAACGCCTGAATAACCGGGATTTTCGTCCAAATTGCACACGATGATTTTTTTGGCTTCATATGCGCTCAAAATCGGCATCCCGGAAATCGGTGTTCCTTCAACCTCGATTGCGGCGGGGTTGACCACATCGCAGGCCCCGACGACCAGCGCCACGTCCGTCTCCGTAAACAGCGGGTTAGCCTCGTCCATTTCCAGGAGGTCTTCATAGTCGACTTCGGCCTCCGCCAAAATGACATTCATATGCCCGGGCATCCTTCCGGCGACCGGATGGATCGCATACCGGACACGGGCACCATTTTGGCTCAGGAGTGCGGCCAGTTCGGAGATTTGAAACTGAGCACTTGCCAGCGCCATCCCGTATCCGGGGATAATCACCACACTCCCGGCGCCGGCAAGCGCCTTGACGGCCTCAGAGGCGGCATCCTGTGATTTTTCCTCGGCTGCGGCTGTCCCTTGAGAGGTGCCATCCGCTAAGGCGGCCAAAAGCTGGTGAATGGTCTTATCGGCATTGCCGAGCAGCAAGGTCGCATTCTCCGCCTCGTACAACGGATTCTCAACGCCAGAATAGCCCGGATTGCTGTCGAGGTTGCAGCAAATCACCTGTTTAGCCTTGTGCGCCATCAGGATTGGCATCCCGGATATCGGTGTTCCCTCGACCTCGATTGCGGCGGGGTTGACGACGTCACAGGCCCCGATGACCAGGACCAAATCGGTGGTTTCAAAGCGGGGATTGATCTCATCCATCTCCACCAGCATGTCGTAATCGACACCGGCTTCGGCCAATAGTACATTCATATGTCCCGGCATCCTTCCGGCGACCGGATGGATCGCATACCGGACGTCCTTGCCCAGTTCGGTCATTTTCTGGGCAAGCTCTGCAACCCCGTGCTGCGCTTTGGCCAGCGCCATTCCATAGCCGCAAACGATGATCACCGTTTGTGCACTCCGGAGCAATCCCACCGCCTTTTCGAGCCGATCCTCCGGCCCGGTATTCACCGCCTGGGTTGCGTCTGTCCCCACTTTTTGCCAGGGAAACGCAATGACACCTGTTTTTTCTTTGGGTTCATCCTCCCGGCCCCTGGGCCAGACAACCCGAAGGATATTCCGGTTCATGGCTTTGCACATCAGGTAGGTGAGAACAGAGCCCGATGCCGCCACCGTTGCGCCGAAAGCGATGAGCAGCTGATTGGAGATCACCATCCCACAGAGGGCTGCGGCCACGCCGGTCATCGCGTTCAAAAATGAAATCAGAACCGGCATATCGGCACCGCCGATACGAATCGAAAAGAGAACGCCCAAAACCGCGGCGAGCAAGATCAGCCCGAGATACAAGATCAGGGCAACCCCGGCCGGCACAGAAAAGGAGACGGCCCCGACCACCAGAAGCGCTGCGGCGGTGGCCAGGACAAGCCGGTCATGGGCCGGGAGGATGCGAGGCGACTGACGCATCCTGCCGGCCAGTTTGGCGCCGGCGATCATGCTGCCGCTGAAAGTCAGCGATCCGACCGCAAGCCCCAACAATCCCGAACCCATTATGATCCAGCCCGTATTGGGATTCCGCATCAGCTCGATCAGCGATACGAAAAGTGCGGCCGCGCCGCCGGCGCCGTTTTGAAACGCCACCATCGCCGGAATCTGGACCATACTGACGCCGATTGCCACCGCGTAGCCTGCGATCGTACCTGCGATCAGCGACAGGGTCACGGTCCAGCCGTCGACAATGCCAAATCGATACAGCACCAATAAAAATGCGCAGAGCATCGCAAAGGCGGCCGCCAGGTTCCCGATCCTGGCTTTGCGGGGCTCCCGGAACAGCCAAATTCCTCCGATCAGGATACAGATCACCAAGAAATCGATTATAAGTGCCATGGATATACGAGTCCCATTTATCCGTTGTGATGGACCGCTGTCTTTTTTGCCTTAAAAAGGCCCAGCATCCGGTTTGTGATAGCGAAACCGCCGACGACATTGAAACTCGCCAGAACAATGGCCAGCGCACCCAGTATCTTTTCGAAGGTCGTGGTCGGCACTGAAAACAGCAGCAGGGCACCCAGAACTGTGACGGCGGAAACCGCATTGGTCATGGACATCAGGGGGGTATGCAGCAAAGAGGGGACCCTGGATATCAACAGGTACCCGATCCAAAAAGAGACCAAAAAAACCGCCACCATCAAGATTAAATTGAACATCCAGATCTCCTATTTTGATTGGGGGCCACCGGCCTGCATCGCCTTAAGGGCGCCTTCATGATGGAGCTTTGACTGGTGGGTAACCAGAGAGCTTCTCACGATCTCATCTTCCAGGTCGATGACGCCCGCCCCGTTTTTGAATAGATTTTCAACATAGTAGTAGAGATTGTTGGCATACAGCCAGCTGGCATGGACCGCCATTCTTCCGGGGATATTCTGGATGCCGCAGATGTTTACTCCCATCCGTTGGATAAAGCTGCCGGGCTGAGTCAGTTCGCAATTTCCGCCCTGATCGACCGAGACATCCATAATGACCGAGCCTGGTTTCATGTCGGAGACCATCTTTTCGGTGATCAGAATCGGAGCGATTTCACCGGGAACCAGGGCGCTGAGGATTACCACGTCGACTTGCGCCACTTGGGTGGCGATCGTTTGCCGTTCTCTTTCAAGCCATTCCGTTTCCAAGGCTTTTGCATAACCGCCCTTGCCGAGGGCCAGCTCCTGGGGAATATCGAACCCGATCACCTTGGCTCCCAGGCTTTCCGCCTCGACGCATGCGTTTTGACGTATATCGAGTGCCTTAACCACCCCGCCCAGGCGTTTGGCCGTTGCCACCGCCTGCAGTCCCACCACCCCGGTGCCGATCATCAGAAACTGGGCCGGCTTGACGGTACCGATGGCGGTACCGATCATGGGGATGAACGTGGACATCCGGTCGGCCGCCATGACGACCGATTTATAGCCTGTGACGGTGGACATGGAAGACAGGGCATCCATCCGCTGGGCGCGGGAAATGCGCGGAATCCCGTCCATCGTAAAAGCGGTGATATTCCTGTCGCGAAGCTTGCGGATCATATCGTGATTTCCAGGTGCCGCAGGGTGCAGGAATGTGATCAGTATGCCCTCGGGCCGAAGCATGTCCGCTTCATGTTGTTGGATATCTTCGTTGAATACCGGCTGTTTGACCTTTAAAATCACGTCGGATTCGGAAAACAGGGCTGCGGCATCCTTGTAGACGGAGGCACCCGCATCCCGGTACTCTCCGTCGTGCATATAAAGTCCTTCTCCGGCCGAGGACTCGACGGCCACATCAAAGCCGAGGGCGATGTATTTTTTCACCGTCTCCGGTGTCGCTGCGACCCTCTTTTCTTCAGGTAAAATCTCTTTTGGAATTCCGATCCGCATGGTTCACCTCATGTCTGTTTGGTAGGTTGATACTCATATTACTTCTCCCAGCTGTCTTGGAATAGAAATTCCGAATGCAACCTTTCCAGCGCCTGATTGAAAAAAGGCGGCTGGGGGGTGCGGGTCAGTTTCTGAACAATGGCCTGCACCTCCGGCTTGATTCTGTCACCGCGCCCGTTTCGGATGTTCTGGAGCAATTTGCCCAATGCGTCTGCGGCAAGAATCCGGAGATCATAGTATGCGTTGTCGTCAGCCAGAAGGGTGAGCACCTGAAGCACCAGTTCTCGGCTCGGATTTTGGATCCCGCCGACGCGTTGGAGCACCTCTTCCCGTAGCCGCCAGTTGCCCTTGTACCGGAGAATCCGAATCAGTCCGGGTTGGCACTCTGCCAGCCGGCCGCGGTCTGACAGGATTTCAAGGGTATTCAGTACAGGCCCCCAATCGGTCAGATTTCCAAAAGGATCTTTTGTCATGTGTGTCTCTCCTTTACAGTAGAACCGCTTGCATGCGGCTCTGGTTTATAGAATAGGTTTGGTGCTTTCTGTCCAAACGGTACCCAGCTTGTTAGCACAGAGTGTGCCACTCCAGATGTTTATATACAACTAGCTGTAATTTATATATTATTTTTTGAGACTAAAAATAGATAGACAAAGAGGCGGGAAAAAATCGCCCTCCCAAAGAGCGATATATCGCTTAATGAATTGAAATTATGTGTTAAATGATTTATGAGCGAATCCGCCCGGAGCGGGCGGTTTTGGCACTTACCGGGTAGACAGCTTCCGGAACAGGGCTCTTCGGGAGATGCCCAGCAGGGCGGCGGTCCGGGTTCGGTTGCCGCCGGCCTGATCCAGCGCCTTTGAGATGAGCGATTTTTCCACTTGTAAAACCGCGTTGCGAAGATCAAAATTCTCCTGGCTTTCAGCGCAGGATGGTTTTAAATCGGGGGACAGAAATTCGACATAGCCGAGGGTGACATATCGTTGCAGGACATTGCGTAATTCCCGCACGTTTCCGGGCCAGTCATGTTCCATGAGGATATCCAGAATGCGCCCGGGCACCCGGGCCGGACCGGAACCGTTTTCCAGCTTTTGCAGGAAGTGTTCCGCCAGCAGCGGAATGTCCTGCTTGCGATGGCGCAGCGGCGGCAGCGGAATGTGGATCACCTGAATGCGATAGAAAAAATCAGAGCGCATGCTCCCGCTGCGGACTTTATCACTCAAAGGGGTATTGGATGCGGATATGATCCGAAAGTCGGCGAATTGAGGCTCGGCGCCGCCGACCGGTCGGTATCCTCCGCCTTCTATAGCCCGCAGCAGCTTGGCCTGCATCGTGGCGGTCAACTCCCCCACTTCATCCAGAAAGAGGGTGCCGCCATCGGCCATGTCCAGATATCCCGGCGCATCGGCATGGGCACCGGAGAAGCCGCCTTTCCGGTGGCCGAAAAATTCCCGTTCAAACAGGGTCTCTTGAACGGCGCCGCAGTTGACCGCAACAAACCGGTTGTCCTTTCTGGCGCTGTGCGCGTGCACGGCGCGTGCGGCCAGCTCCTTTCCGGAACCCGATTCGCCCAGGATGGCCACACTGGCATCGGTCGCCGCTGCTTTCAAGATGAGCTCATACACCTCCTGCATGGCCGGAGAACGGCCGAGGATATCCCCAAGCCGGTACCGCTCCTTTAATGAGGACTTCAACACCCGGTTTTCGGTACCGAGCTGCTCGGCCTTCTGCTGCGCGGCCATTTGCGCCTCTTTGATCTCGGTGATGTTCCGGAAGGTCGAAAGCACTGCGGGGCGGCCCTTGAAAGCGATGGGGCTGTGGCTTACCTGAATCCACGAGCTCTTGTCGAATCGGCTGAGATGATGGACCTCTTCGATTCTGGTGGGAAGGGCGCCGTCTGCCCATGACCCATAAAGGCGTGCGACCTCATCGGCATTGCCGGCGGGGGGCTTCCATACCAGGCCCTGTTGCATCTCTTCCGCCGTAACATTGAACAGGGTGCAAAACGCCGGGTTGACATAGCAAAACCGTCCGCCTTGAACCAGTGCGACCCCTTCATCGACCTGTTCGGTCAGAATCCGGTAGCGCTCTTCGCTTTCCTTGAGCGCTTCCTCAGAGCGTTTCAGCCACAAGACCTTGCTCAACCGTTCACCGATCGCCCGCAAAAGCCGGCCCTCTTCTTCCAGAAACGCGCCTGCCTCGTTTCCGGAAGGCGTTAGAAGGTAGCAGACGTCCACGTCACCGACATGGCTGCCGTTTAAGACGATCTGCGCGCTCTGGCACCAGGAGGTCGGCTTATAGTTGGTGGAGGTGTACTCCCGGCCCTCCAGGCGGATGCGCGCACATGCATGTTCAGGATACTGCCAGGCTGCCGGGATCAGTTCCACGGCGCGCTGCAATATCCACGACAAGGAGACATCCTGATTTTCCAAGAGATTGGAAATGCCATACAGACAATTGAGCTCCTTGATCCGCTCGGTGAGCGCATTCGGTGCGCAGGAGACGGCAAGAGGCTTACAGGCGTTTGTATCTGCCCAATCTTGGTGATCTTCGCCTGAGGAAATCCGGTTTTTTCCCATGGGTGCCCTCGTCAATCCACCATCTGACCGGCTTCGATCCCCAGGGCCTTGGCCAAGCCGAAGGGCTCTGTTCTGTCAGCGGATCTGTTTCATATGCATCATATTTAAACTTATTCTATTAGTTTTTCAAGGGACAATACAAGTTTTGTTTGCACCACAAGGGCGGTCCGGAAGGCTATTTGGCCATTATGCGCAACATTTCCAAGCGAAGACGTGCCGAAGAAGAGAAGAGCCGTATGGAACATCAGATCCGGCAAATTCAGAAGGTGGAGGCCATCGGCACCCTGGCCGTCGGCAAGACCCACCGGGAACTGGACCGGATTGCCGGCCGGCGGTTGGTTTGAAAATGGAGGTGGACGGCGGGGTTGATCGCCATGCACCGCCCTTGCGTATAGATTCTGCCAAATCATATAAAAACGGATACAAAAAATACTGTTTTCCTAAAAAGAATAGAAAAATATTGACAATACCGTCAGTTTTAGTCTATACAGCCATGAAACGACCTTTGGTGAAACCGGCACATATCAGGCGTGATGAAAATCGACGACACCAACCTGGCCATCATCCAGCACCTTCGGGACGGCCGAAAATCGTACAAGCAGATCGCCGACGAACTGGGCCTGACCGAAAATACCGTCCGATCCCGGGTGAAGAAACTTCTGGAAAGCGACGTGCTCGATATCACGGGCCGAGTGGATCCCGAATCGATCTCCCGGCATCAGCTGGTCATCATCGGGGTCAAGCTGGGCACCGAAAACATGTTCGAAAAGGCCGACGCTTTCAGCAGACTCAAGGGCGTCGTCTCGGTGGCCATCGTCACCGGCCGGTACGACCTGATGGCCACCGTGCTGTTTCGGGAAGGGTTCGACCTGCAGGATTTCTACACCGACGAGGTGGTCAAGGTGGAAGGCGTCAAGTCGATGGAGACCTTTGTGGTCTACAAAGGGTTCAACGTCAAAGTACCCTATGTACTCTAATACTCTTTTCCCTTAAAAAATGAAGGAGATCACGATGACAAGCGGACCCAAAAAAACCATGCTCCACAGCTGGCATACCGCACAGGGTGCCAATATGGCCGATTTCGGCGGGTATGAAATGCCGCTCTGGTATTCCTCGGCCAAAAACGAACACCTGGCGGTTCTCACCCGCGCGGGGGTTTTCGACACCAGCCATATGGCCACCGTGCTGGTCTCCGGCGCGGAAGCCTTTGACCTGCTTCAGCTCTGTTTCACCAATGACCTGACCGCCTGCATCGGCAAAGACAAACAGCC
This sequence comes from Desulfobacteraceae bacterium, assembly GCA_041642315.1. Lineage (GTDB taxonomy): Bacteria > Desulfobacterota > Desulfobacteria > Desulfobacterales > Desulfococcaceae > JAABSQ01. The sequence continues at coordinate 21,812 of JBEPWQ010000026.1, forward strand.
GCTCTTTCCCGGCCGGTGCGTGTACGGCGCCTTTTTAAACGAGCAGGGCCACGTCATCGACGACGCCATTGTTTTTCAGATCGACGACGGCCACTATATGGTGGTGGTCAACGCCGGAATGGGGCCGGCGATTGCCGGTCACCTGAAGGCCCAACAGGGCGGCGCCGCCGTTCAAATCACCGATCTGAGCGCTCGTCTCGGTAAAATGGATATTCAAGGGCCGGCGGCGGCCAAGGTAATGCAAAAAATCCTGGCTTCCCCGGATACGGTCCTGGACCGGATGCCTTATTTTTCTTTTAAGGGGCATTTTGACGGCGCCGCTCCGCAGGCCGATGCGGTTCGCCTGACCGACGGTGGCCCCATTCTGCTCTCCCGAACCGGGTACACCGGCGAATTCGGGTTTGAAATTTTTGTGGCGCCCGAACATTTCGTGCAGCTCTGGGAAACGGTGATGCGCGCGGGTGAGGAATTCGATGTCGTCGCCTGCGGACTGGCGGCCCGGGATTCTCTGCGGGCGGGCGCGGTGCTGCCCCTGTCCCACCAGGATATCGGCCCCTGGCCCTTTGTCCGCAATCCCTGGCCCTTTGCCCTGCCCTACACCGACGACAAGACCGGGTTCACCAAATCCTTTGTGGGGGACCGGGCCCTGCTGTCCGCAACCGACGCCGACTACACCCTTCCCTTTGCCGGATACGACCTGCGCAAGGTCACCCTGCCGGCGGCGGTGCTCGACGCCGAGGGCAAAGAGATCGGCGCCGTTCTGACCTGCGCCACCGACATGGCCATCGGCCGCTGCGGCGACACGATCTACAGCATCGTCAGCCCCGACATCCCGGATGGCTGCAAGATCAAAGGGCTCTGCTGCGGCTTTGTCAAAGTCGGCCCGCCTCTATCCGCCGGCCGGGAAGTCACTCTGAAAGACGCACGCCGGCAGATCAAGGTCCGCATTCAGGAAGACATCCGCCCGGACCGCACCGCCCGGATCGCCCTGAAAAAAATGGTGTAACCCATATTCACGCAAATCAACCCAAACAACCACGGAGGAGCGACCATGGCCAAGGAGATCAGTGAGTTAACTTTACAGGAGGATGTCCGGTATTCGGAAGACCACGAATGGGCCAGAAAGGAAGGCGGCACCGTCAAAATCGGGATTTCCGATTATGCCCAGGATCAGCTGGGCGACATCGTATTCGTGGAGCTGCCCGAGCTGGACAGC
>JBEPWQ010000027.1:0-22935 GCA_041642315.1 Desulfobacteraceae bacterium
GGATAAAATCCAATCTTTATCGGAACTTATCTAAGCCATTCCGGTTGAAGAAAATAAAAGACCAGGTCCATAAATTTAAGCTTGCGTAAAAAAAGTTGATATGGTATTTCGGTACAGCCATTGTCAAACTGATTCAATCCTTTAAATTCATTCTAATTTTGATTCAATCGATTAAGGCCGTACATCGAAAAAAAGAATAGTGGACGTGGGAATGCCTAAATTCATTAGCGCATACATCTTGTATAATGAACTTTCGAGAAACACTTGTAAAGGAGGATGATTTTCTATGAAAACGTTGATTGGTGGAGCAGTAGCGGCTGTTTTGGGTGTTATAGGCCTTGCGGTTTGGTTTCCGGCATTTTTGCAGTTGTTGGCCGGATCGATTCCGATCATGCTTTTGCTCGGCGGCGGCTTGGCCCTTTATCTGGGGTTTGATGAACTGAAAGACACTTGGAAGCAGGAAAAGGAAAGCGTGGAGCAAAGCGGAGATGATGTCGACAAGTATAAACAGGAAATCAGCGATCTCAAAAAAGAAATCGATTCCCTGAAAAAAGCATAAGTTTACAACCCCAATAAAAAGCCCTGTGTGCGCATCTGCCGACCAGGGCTTTTTGTTTTAGGCTGAATCTATCCTGAATACAGGCGAAATCGTCGTCCGATCCGGATGAACCGCTCGATATCGCCCCCCCAGTCGGAAACCATTTCGTCGATGTCCGCCATGGACTCAATCCTTTTCCGGACCGAGCGATCCCCGAGTATCAAATCGATGGGGAGCTTTTCAAATTCATATTCATACGGCGGCCGCTTCCATTGAAAATCCTCCCGGTGATGTCGAAATATCCCCTGCAGCAGTTTAAGCGAGACTGTAAAGGGCCGGTATGCCGAAATATCGGACAGGTGGATTTGAAATCCGCGGCATAAGGATCCGTTCCATTTGCCGGCGGTGGGTTCGAACGCCACCGGCCGGAGCACGGCGCCCGGCTGATCCCTGCCCCCCATCGCCTCAAGCAGGCGATCGACTTCCACAAACGGAGCCCCGAATATCTCGAAAGGCTGGGTCGTGCCCCGGCCCTCGGATAGATTGGTTCCCTCCCAGACCACCTGCCCCGGATACACCAGGGCCGATGCCGGAGTCGGGAGATTGGGAGACGGAGCAACCCAGGGCAGGCCGGTATCGCAGAAGACCATTCCCCTTTTCCATCCGGTCATGGGAATCACCGCCAGATCGCACCCGATGCCGAAATGATCATTGAAAAGCCGGGCAATCTCTCCGATCGTCATTCCGTGGCGCATGGGGATGGGATACCGACCCACAAAGGAGGCATACTCCGGATCGAGACAGTTTCCCTCCACCATGACCCCGCCCAGGGGGTTGGGCCGATCCAGCACCGCCACCCGCTTTCCGAAGTTTTTTGCCGCTTCCATGCAGTATGAAAGGGTGTAGATAAAGGTATAGACTCGGGTTCCGACATCCTGAAGGTCCACCAGCAGGATGTCGATCGGCTCGAGCATCTCTTCAGTGGGCACACGGGTTTTGCCGTAAAGGCTGAAGACCGGAACCCCGAGAACCGAATCGACCAGATCGTTCGATTCCACCATATTGTCCTGCTTTTCCGCGAAGAACCCATGCTGAGGCGAGTATAGAGCCTTGAGCTGCCCCGGAAAACGAGAAGCGATCAATTCCCGGCCGTGGCGAAAACGTCGGTCCACCCCGGCCGGATTGGACAACAGACCCAGGCGCCGGTTCCGCATCCAATCGGGTGGGCTGTCGATCAATACCTCCAGCCCGGTTTTGACGTTCGTCATGTCGATTTACCATCGATATTCTATTGATACACATACAGAACAGATCAGCGGCCTGCTCATACCACGGTTTTTGTTTCCTTGCAAACAAGGATCGGTTCCGAATTCAACAATTGAATAGAAACGAATCCCTGATTCCGGTTTCGTTTCTATCATTTCGGCCGGGCCTAAAAACCTTGACATGGAGGAGTTTTGAAAATATAAGATGAGTTTACGCTTTTTGCCCGGAATACGGGCCATTCAACTGAAATCTAACGGCAAAGGTGCAGCTTGCGTATCGAACTGACCGGAATCATCATCATCGTCGGCAATTACGGCAGCGGTAAGACCGAGGTCTCTATCAACCTTGCGGTGGAGCGAAGGCGGGCGGGTTTCGATGTCCGTGTTGCGGACCTCGATCTTGTCAATCCCTATTTCCGTGCCCGGGAAGCCCGGTCTGAGCTGAAAAAACACGGCATCGAAGTGGTCCTGCCTCCCGAGCAGTACATGCATGCCGACCTGCCGATTCTGAGCCCCGCCATCGCCGGAATGCTTCGACGCCCCGCAGAGGTCACTCTTCTGGATGTCGGCGGAGACGATGTCGGCGCCACGGTGCTGGCCGCTCTGGCGGATGCCCTTCAAAATCAGGAGATCCGCATGCTCCAGGTGGTCAACCCCTTTCGGCCGTTTACGGAAACCCTGGAAGGATGTCTTCAAATCCGGCGGGAGATTGAAGCAGCGGCGAAATTGAAGATCAACGGCTTCATCGGCAACCCCAACCTGATCGATGAAACCGGCCCGGAAGACATTTACAGGGGCTATGATTTCGTTCGGAGTCTGGGCGAAAAAGCCGCGCTGCCGCTGGAGTTCTTAACGGTGGAAACCGGCCTGCTGCCTGAAATTGATGCGAACCGTTTCTCCTGCCCCCTTTTGCCGGTCGACCGGCAGCTGGTCCCTCCCTGGAAAAAAGCCGGCGGGGGGGGGTTGACCGGCCCGATTCTGCGCCCCTGACCGGCAGGAGCTTTCTTTGTCATTATATCATGCAATCAAGGAGTATAGAATCATGCCCTCTTATAAACATGAAATCGAAGCGGACCGTTGCAAGGGCTGCGGACTCTGTGTGGACGTCTGCCCCAAGAATGTTCTGGAAATCTCCGGCCAGGTCAATACCAAGGGGTATTTTCCTGTATATCAGGCCCGGCCGGAAGACTGCATTTTTTGCGCCATCTGCTGCACCATGTGCCCCGATGTCGCCATCACCCTGAGCGAGATCAAAGCGGAAGCAAAAGCCTAAAGTAAGGAGAAGAAATGGCCAAAGTCTTGATGAAAGGAAACGAAGCGATCGGGGAGGCGGCCATCCGCGCCGGATGCCTCAACTACTTCGCCTATCCCATCACGCCTCAGTCTGAGGTGGCCGAATACCTGGCCCGCCGAATGCCGGAGGTGAACGGAGTGTTTCTCCAGGGAGAGAGCGAAGTGGCGGTCGGATATATGCTCTTCGGCGCGGCCGGTGCCGGCGAAAGGGTTTTTACCTCCTCATCCAGCCCCGGCGTCAGCCTCATGAGCGAAGCCATCAGCTACATCGCCGGAGCCCAGTGCCCGGTGGTGTTCGTCAATATTATGCGTGGCGGCCCCGGCTTGGGCGGTATTTTGCCCTCTCAAGGGGATTATTTCCAGTCGGTGAAGGGCGGGGGTCACGGCGATTACCGCATGCTGGTCATGGCCCCGGCCAGCGTTCAGGAAGCGGTGGAAATGGTCATGACGGCCTTTCCCCTGGCCGAAAAATACCGAAACCCGGTGATGATTCTTGGAGACGGCCTGATCGGCCAGATGATGGAGCCGGTGGAATTTCCTGAGCACCTTAAAAGCGAACCGACGAAAAAGGACGACTGGGCCACCAACGGCATGGACACACGCCAGAGCGCCACCCGGAACCTGGTCAAGTCCCTCTATCTGGACCCCGAAGTCCTGAACAACCACAATCTTCTGCTCAAATCCAAATACGACCGGATGAAGCAGGAGGAGGTTCGATACGAGTCCTACAATGCCGACGGCGACTACCAGGCCCTGATCGTCAGCTACGGCACCATGAGCCGGGTCTGCCGCACCGCCATCGACCATCTCAAAGGGGAAGGCATCGAGGTGGGCATGATCCGGCCCCAGACCGTTTTCCCGTTTCCGGAAAAGGCGATTCAGGAAGCCGCGTCCAAAGAAAGCTGCCGGGTGGTTTTGAGCATTGAAATGAGCATGGGCCAGATGGTGGAAGACGTAGAGCGCGCCGTACTGGGCAAGCGCCCGGTCCGCTGGTACGGAAAATGCGGCGGAGAGGTACCTACCCCCGAGGAGATCATGAAAGTCGTGAAGGAGCACTTGTAATGGGAAAAACTTTTCAGAAACCGGAAGCCCTCACCGATGTCCATACCCACTACTGCCCTGGATGCACCCACGGGGTGATTCACCGGCTGGTGGGCGAGGTCATCGATGAGCTGGGAATACGAGGCCGAACCGTGGGCATCGCTCCGGTGGGCTGCGCCGTGCTGGCCTATAACTATTTTTCCTGTGATTTTCAGGAGGCGGCCCACGGCCGGGCCCCGGCCATGGCCACCGGCATCAAACGGGTCCGCCCCGATCTGATGGTCTTCACCTACCAGGGAGACGGCGATCTGGCCAGCATCGGCATGGGAGAAATCATCCACGCCGCCAACCGCGGGGAGAAATTCACCGCCATTTTCGTCAACAACGCGGTTTACGGCATGACCGGCGGCCAGATGGCCCCCACCACCATGCCGGGCCAGCGGACCACCACCTCTCCCCTGGGAAGAAGCACCGAAGAGACCGGCATGCCGATTCGGGTGGCCGAACTCCTCTCCTCCCTGGCCACGGAGGGGTACATCACCCGTCAGACCGTGATCAAACCCAAGTTGATCAACCGAACCAAAAAGGCTATCAAAAAGGCATTCACCTATCAGATGGAAGGCAGGTGCTTCAGTCTGGTGGAGGTGGTCTCCACCTGTCCCACCAACTGGGGAATGACGCCCCTGGACGCCATCAAATGGACGGAGGAGACCCTGCTCCCCTATTTTCCGCTGGGAGATTTCAAGACCCCGGAAGAGGCGGAAGCTGTTTCGGCATAAACTTACATCAGTACGGATTTCGGAGTGAATTATGCAAAGTGAAGTCATGTTCGCCGGTTTCGGCGGCCAGGGTATTCTCATGTGCGGCAAGCTGCTGGCCCATACCGCCATGCAGGTAGGCTATGAGGTGGCCTGGATACCCTCTTACGGCCCCGAGATGCGCGGCGGCACCGCCTACTGCACCGTGGTCATCAGCGATCGGCCCATCGGGTCGCCCATCATCAAAAATCCGGCCCATCTGGTGGCCATGAACCGCCCCTCTCTGGAAAAATTCGCTCCGGTGGTCAAACCGGGGGGCGTCATTCTGGTGAACGAATCCCTGATTCCGATTCGATCCGGCCGAGGCGATGTGGATGAAATTCTGGTGCCGGCCACCGGCATCGCCAAGGAGCTGGGCAGCGTCAAGGCAGCCAATATTGTGGCCCTGGCCGCATTTGTAGCCCGAAGCGGGATCGTCGAGTTCGAGGCCATGCGGGAGGCGGTTCGGGAGGAGTTCGCCGGGAAGGAGAAATTCCTGCCCCTCAACATGGCCGCCATCGATGCCGGCCGCAAATCGGCACTCGAGCAACCGGAGGCGGAGACCGCCTGATGACCCTTCCGGTTCCGGACTATATCGCCGCCATTGAGCCGTACGTGACCGGCAAACCGATCGATGAACTGGAACGGGAATACGGCATTCGGGATTCCATCAAGCTGGCCTCCAATGAGAATCCCCTGGGCCCTTCCCCCAAAGCGGTTCAGGCGCTGCAGAACGCCCTTCAGGAGATTCACCGCTACCCGGACGGCGGCGGCTGGCGGCTCACCCATAAATTGGCGGAACACCTGGATCTGGCCCCGGAATGCATTGTGCTGGGCAACGGGTCGGATGAGATCATCGCCATGCTGGCCCGAATGTTTCTTCAGCCGGGAGATGAAGTGATCCTGCCCCGCCCTTCTTTTCTGATGTACGACATCTGTGTGCGATGCGCCGGCTCGAAACCGGTCTTTGTAGATCTGAAGGGACTTTCGATGGATCTGGCGGCCATGGGCCGCCGGATCACCGAAAAGACGCGGCTGGTTTTCATCTGCAATCCCAACAATCCCACCGGTGCCATGACCTCCCGGAAGGATTTCGACGCGTTTATGGAGGATCTCCCCGCCGGTGTCGCCGTAGCGGTGGATGAGGCATATTTTGAGTTCGTCCGGTCGCCCGACTACCCGGACAGCCTCGCTCATGTCAAAGCCGGTCGGCCGGTGGTCACGCTTCGGACCTTCTCAAAAGCCTACGGACTTGCCGGTCTGCGCATCGGCTACGGCGTGACCACTCCTGAAATCGCGGCGCTCCTCCATCGGGTGCGCCAGCCCTTCAATGCAAACCTGATGGCCCAGATCGGCGCCTGCGCCGCTCTGGAAGACGTCGAATTTCTTGAATCCACCCGCCGGATCACCCACCAGGGCCTCGATTACCTGTATGACGCTCTGGATCGACTGGGGGTCCGGTATTCCCCCACTCAGGCCAACTTCTTCCTTATCGATGTGGAAAGGGATGCCGGAGCGGTATTCGAATCCCTGCTGCGCAAAGGGGTAATCGTCCGGTCCATGGCCGCATACGGGTATCCGACCCATATTCGGGTGAATGCCGGTAAACCCGATGAAAACAAACGGTTCATACAGGCGCTTTCAGCGGTTCTGAAATGAAAAAGCTTCTCATCACCATCGACGGCCCGGCCGGGGCCGGCAAGACCACGATCGCCAAAGCGCTGGCGGACCGCCTCTCCTATACGTACATCGACACCGGGGCCCTCTACCGAGGGATCGCCCTGGCCGCCCGGAACGCCGGAATCGACCCGTCGGACGAGGCCGGACTGGACAGGGTGTGCCGACAACTCCGGCTGGAATTTGTTAGAACCGATCGGGGCACCCGGCTGATCTTGGGAGAAAAAGATATTACGGATCGAATCCGCACCCCCGAAGTCACCATGCTTTCATCGGCGGTATCGGCAAAGCCCGCCGTAAGGCGCTTCCTTCTGGATGTTCAGCGACAGATGGGAAAAAACAAGGGAGCCGTTTTTGAAGGCCGGGATATGGGAACGGTGGTTTTTCCCGATGCCGACGTCAAATTCTTTCTGGACGCCTCCCCCGAAATTCGGGCCGCCCGTCGTTTCAAAGAGGTGGAAGGGGTGACCGGGCAGTCCTTGGCGGAGGTGGAAAGGGACCTGCGTATTCGAGACCGAAACGACAGCAGCCGGACACTCGCCCCGCTCAAACCGGCGCCCGATGCCGTTCGCATCGACTCTACCGCCCTCTCACTGGAAGCGGTCATCGACACCATGATGGCCCACATACAAAGCCGGCTCTGAACCTGCCGCCTGCCCGTTTTTCTGCGAATACAAAACTTTTCCCGAATTAAGGCTTGCAATTCAACTATAAATATATATAATGTACAGGTTATGCTACCTTCACGGGGGTATAATAAAAAAAAGGCCAAGGGGGTAATTTTAGTTTATGGAAGAAATGGTTAAAGAAGAAACTCAACAACAAAACCAGACAGACACCTCGGAGAAGGACGTAGTCGAGGAAGAAAGTCAACAACCGGAAACCGGGTTGGAGAACGCCGATTTGAAGGATGTCGCCGCCGAACCGGAAACAGAAGCTGCGGAGCCGGGTTTGACCGCTGAAGAGGCCCTGGATGCCATGGAGGCGGAAGAGGAAGACTCGGAAGAGGTGGAAGGCGAAACCACCATGGAAAGCTTGATGGATATGTACGAAGAAAGCTTCAAGCGTTTCGAGGAGGGTGAGGTCGCCATGGGAAAGATCATCTCCGTGGATAAGGACCATGTCCTGGTCGACATCGGTTACAAATCCGAGGGACAGATTCCCATCCGCGAATTCAAGAATGAAGAGGGTGAAATCGAGGCCGAAGTCGGAGACTCCGTTGAGGTCATGGTGGAATGGTGGGACGACGAAGAAGAGATGGTCGTCCTTTCCAAGGAAAAAGCCGAAAAGGTCAAGGTATGGGATGAGATCAAGAAAGCCTATGACGACGGCGGAACCGTAGATGGCACCATCACCAACCGGGTCAAGGGCGGTTTCTCAGTGGATATCGGGGTTCAGGCATTTCTGCCCGGCTCCCAGGCAGATCTTCGCCCCATCCGAAACCTGGATGAAATGGTCGGCAAGACCTTCACTTTCAAGATTCTCAAATTCAACCGCAAACGGAGCAACATTGTTCTGTCCCGTCGGGTCATTCTCGAGGAAGAGCGCGAGCAGGCCCGGGCCGAAACGCTCGCCGCCATCGAGGAAGGCAAGATCATGGACGGCGTGGTCAAGAACATCACCGAATACGGGGTTTTCGTGGATCTGGGCGGGGTGGACGGTCTGCTCCACATCACCGACATTTCATGGGGCCGGGTCAAGCACCCCTCTGAACTGTTTTCCGTGGGCGATGAAATCACTGTCAAAATTCTCAACCTCGATCTGGAGCGGGAACGGGTGTCCCTGGGAATGAAGCAGTTGACTCAGGATCCATGGGAAAGCGCCGCCGAAAAGTACCCGGTGGGTTCCCGGGTGACCGGAAAGGTGGTCAGCCTTACCGATTACGGCGCTTTCGTGGAACTCGAAGAGGGCATCGAAGGGCTGATCCATGTTTCGGAAATGTCCTGGACCCGCAAAATTCGCCATCCCTCCAAGGTGGTGACGGTCGGAGAAGAGGTCGACGCCATTGTGCTCGATATCAAGCCCGACAGCCGCCGTATTTCGCTGGGTATGAAACAGGTCAAACCCAATCCCTGGGATGTGATCGGCGAAAAATATCCGGTGGGAACCACCATCGAGGGCAAGATCAAGAACATCACCGATTTCGGTCTGTTCATCGGCATCGACGAGGGCATCGACGGCCTGGTGCACATTTCGGACATCTCCTGGACCAAACGGATCAAACATCCCTCTGAGATTTACAAAAAGGGCGAAACGGTGCAGGCGGTGGTTCTGGATATCGAAAAGGAAAACGAACGATTCTCCCTTGGCATCAAACAGCTCCAAGCGGATCCCTGGGATACGGTGGCCGAACGCTACCAAGTCGGCTCTGAAATTACCGGCACGGTAACCAATATCACCGATTTCGGGATCTTCGTGGAGCTTGAGGAAGGCATCGAGGGGCTGGTCCACGTGTCTGAGATCAGCAAAGAGAAGATCAAGAATCCCGGCGAAAAATTCAATATCGGGGATGTGATCACCGCCAAGGTGATGAACATCAACACCGATGAACGACGCATCGGGCTCTCCATAAAACGCCTGGATATGGAAGACGACCAGGCCATCTTGAGCGACTACCTCAATAAGATGGGCCCGGCCACTTCCACCTTCGGCGAAATTCTTCGAGAGAATCTTCAGGAAAAAATGAAGGGGGACGAGGAGAAATAAAGAGTTCCCAAAAGGACCTGACCTCCTGCTTCTTTTTTCATTAAAGTACAGAGGGCGGCGCCCCTGTGGGGGCCGCCCTTCGTTTTCTTTCCTCACCCTGCCCTTCTCCTTGGGCGTCTACTCAAAAATACTCACATCCCCCAGGCCATCGCGAATGATTTCGGGTTCATCATCGTAGAGCGAGATGACGCTGGAGGGCTCGCCCGAAACCGGTCCGCCGTCGATGACGATATCGATGCGGTTGCCGAAATAGTCGTGAATCAATGAGGGATCATAAAAGATCTCCCCTTCGGGGGTTGTGGCACTGGTAGAGATGATCGGGTTGCCCAGTTCCTTGACCAGTTCCATACAGATGGGATGATCGGGCACCCGGATGCCGGCGGTCTTCCGTTTGGTGAGCATCATCTTGGGCACCGTTTTGGAACCTTCCAGAATGAAGGTGTACGGGCCCGGCAACATGCGCCGCATGGTTTTATAGGCATAATTGGAAACTTTGGCGTAATCGCTGATGTTTTTCAGGTCCGAACAGATAAAGCTGAATGGTTTTTTCTGATCCCGCTGCTTCAGTTGATATACCCGTTGAATCGCCTTTTTGTTCATAATGTCGCAGCCGATGCCGTAAAAGGTGTCGGTGGGGTAGGCGATGACCCCGCCGTCTTCAAGAACGTCCACCACCTTACGGATCAATCTCATCTGTGGATTTTCAGGATTTATTTTTAAAAGCATGATTCGTCCGAATTTTCGTTTTAGAGTAAGTGTTCAGGTTCATTTGATATATTAATTCTTAGGCTTGCCCGGTGTCAAGATCTCAATTTTTAAGGATTGATAAAGCGGCGTCCCTTTGTTAGTCTGCCGTGTTAATTCACCGGTTCCGTTTTCAGAATCGTCAAATCGGACAGGGCCCATCCGGGTCCTTATCCCAGAAAATATATGGAGGCCTTTATGAAGACCATTACCCCGGAAGAGGCATATTCCTTCGACGATCTGCTCCTTGTTCCGAACTACTCGGACGTTCTTCCCAAGGACACCCAGACCCATACCCGTTTGACCCGCAACCTCACCTTGAACATTCCCATCGTCAGCGCGGCCATGGATACGGTCACCGAATCCCGCACCGCCATCACCATGGCCCGATCCGGTGGCCTCGGTTTCATCCACCGGAACATGAGCCTGGAAAATCAGGCCAAAGAGGTGGACCAGGTCAAAAAGTCCGAGAGCGGCATGATTATCGACCCGGTGACCATTCACCCGAACCAGCGGATCGCCGAGGTGGTGAAGATCATGGAACGTTACCGGATTTCAGGGCTTCCGGTCACCGAAGGGGACCGTCTGGTGGGAATCGTCACCAACCGGGACCTGCGCTTCGAGACCGATCTGGATAAAAAGGTTTCGGATGTGATGACCAGTGAAAACCTGGTTACCGTATCGGAGGGCATCGAACTGGAGGAATCCAAAAAGCTTCTTCACCAGCACCGGATCGAAAAGCTGCTGGTGGTAGACAATAACGGCAAGCTCACCGGCATGATTACCATCAAGGACATAGAAAAGATCAAAAAATACCCCAACGCCTGCAAGGACAGCCGGGGCCGCCTTCGAGTGGGCGCCGCCATCGGGGTGGGGCCGGACATGATGGAGCGGGCCGAAGCGGTGTACAATGCCGGGTCGGACGTGCTCCTCATCGACACCTCTCACGGACACTCCAAAAACGTCATCGACGCGGTCAAACGGCTCAAGGAAACTTTTCGGAACCTCGAACTGATCGCCGGAAACGTGGGTACCGGCGAAGGAGCTGAAGACCTGATCCAGGCCGGTGTAGACGGGGTCAAGATCGGCATCGGCCCCGGATCGATCTGCACCACCCGCATCGTGGCCGGCATCGGGGTACCCCAGGTCACCGCGATTATAAACTGCAAGAAGGTCTCCGACCGCACCGGGGTTCCCCTGATCGCAGACGGCGGCATCAAATTCTCCGGCGACCTCACCAAAGCGATCGGCGCCGGCGCCCACTGCGTCATGATCGGCGGACTTTTCGCCGGGGCAGACGAGAGCCCGGGGGAACGCATCTTCTTTCAGGGCCGCAGCTACAAGGTCTACCGGGGAATGGGCTCACTGGAAGCGATGAAAGAAGGCAGCAAGGACCGATACTACCAGACCGAAGACGAAAACCTGGACAAACTGGTCCCCGAGGGGATCGTCGGCCGGGTGCCCTACAGCGGCCCCCTGGCCGAAAACCTTTTTCAACTCGTCGGCGGGCTGAAAGCCGGTATGGGATATGTAGGATGCCGCACGATAGAAGAGCTCCGGCAGAACGCCCGGTTCATCAAAATCAGTGCCGCCGGCATGCGGGAAAGCCATGTCCACGACGTCATCATCACAAAGGAAGCGCCCAATTATCGTTTGGATTAACCCAACCACTTTTCACAGCCATTTTTCAGGACACGAATATGACACAGCAATCGCCGGATTTCGTCCATCTTCATCTTCATACCCAATACAGCCTTCTGGACGGGGCCATCCGCATCGATGCGCTCCTGAACCGGGCCAAGGAATTCGGCATGAATACGGTGGCCGTCACTGACCACGGCACCATGTTCGGAGCGGTGGAGTTCTATGAAAAGGCGATCAAGGCCGGAATCAAGCCGATTGTCGGATGCGAATGCTACCTGGCACCTCGTCGGCTCACCGACAAAACCGCAGCGGACGCCAAGGGGCTGACCCACCTGCTGCTTCTGGCCGAAAACCAGGAGGGATATCAAAACCTCTGCCGTCTGGCCACTGTCGCACAGCTGGAAGGATTCTACTACAAGCCCCGAATCGACAAGGAGGTGCTGAGGGCTTACAGCAAGGGTCTCATTGCCGCCTCTGCCTGTCTGCATGGCGAAGTGCCGCTGCTGCTTCAGGAAGGCCGCACGGAAGCGGCCGACGAGGCGGCCCGGTTCTATCTGGATGTTTTCGGAGAAGGCAATTTCTATCTGGAAGTCCAAAAAAACGATATTCCGGTCCAGGAGAAGGTGAATCAGGGTCTTCTGGATCTGAGCAAACGGCTCTCCATTCCCATCATCGCCACCAATGACTGCCATTACCTGGACAAGAACGACGTCCGTGCCCATGATGTGCTCCTCTGCATTCAGACAGGCAAAACGGTCCAGGATACCAACCGGTTTCAGTTCGCCACCGACCAGCTCTATTTCAAATCTCCGGCGGAGATGCAGGCGACCCTGGGCCATTTCCCCGGCGCCATCGAAAACACGGTCGAGATCGCAAAGCGGTGCCATATCGAATTCGACTTCAATACCTACCACTTCCCCATGTTCGATCCCAAAAGCGAACGCTCCGCCGACGAGATCTTTGAGCAAAAGACCCGTGAAGGATTTGAACGCCGGCTGAAAACGATTCGGACCAAGGGGACGGAAATCGATGAACAGAATTACCGGGACCGCCTCGAATATGAAATAAGCATCATAAAAGACATGGGATTTCCCGGCTATTTCCTGATCGTGGCTGATTTTATTCAGTATGCAAAGGAAAACGATGTCCCGGTCGGCCCCGGCCGTGGATCGGCGGCCGGCTCCATGGTGGCCTACTCCCTGGGAATCACCGACCTCGACCCGATCGAACACGGGTTGATTTTCGAACGGTTTCTCAACCCGGCCCGAATCAGCATGCCGGATATCGACGTCGACTTCTGCATCAACGGCCGGGAGCGGGTATTCAAGTACGTGGTGGATAAATACGGCGGCGGGGATTACGTGGCTCAGATCATCACCTTTGGTAAACTCAAGACCCGGGCTGTAATTCGTGATGTCGGCCGGGCTTTGGACATTCCCCTGCGGGAGGTGGACGCCATCGCCAAGATGGTGCCGGATGTGCTCAACATCAAGCTCGACGACGCCCTCAAACAGGAGCCCCGGCTGGCCGAAATGGCCGAACGGAACCCCCAGGTGGGCGAACTGATCCGGATTTGCCGGGTTCTGGAAGGGCTGCCCCGCCACGCCTCCACCCATGCCGCCGGAGTGGTGATCGGCGACAAGCCGCTGGTGGATTACCTGCCCCTTTACCGCGGCAAAAAAGGCGAAGTGGTGACCCAGTTCGACATGAAACTGGTGGAAAAAATCGGGCTGGTCAAGTTCGATTTTCTGGGCCTTCGAAACCTGACGGTCATCCAGAATACCATCAGGCTCATCAAAGAAAGCGGCAAGACCCCGCCGAATATGGAAACCCTCGATCTGGAAGATGAAGAGACCTATCGGCTCCTCTCCGCCGGGGATACCACCGGCGTGTTTCAGCTGGAAAGCTCCGGCATGAAGGATCTTCTGGTGCGGCTCAAACCGGCCCGGTTCGACGATGTCACCGCCCTGGTGGCGCTGTACCGGCCCGGCCCGCTGGACAGCGGTATGGTGGACGATTTCGTAGAGCGCAAGCACGGCCGCCAGAAGGTAGAATACCTGCTGCAGGAACTGGCCCCCATCCTGGAGGAAACCTATGGGGTCATCCTCTACCAGGAACAGGTCATGAAAATCGCCGGAGTCCTGGCCAGTTACTCCATGGCCGAAGCCGACGGTCTGCGCAAGGCCATGGGCAAAAAGATCGTCGAAGTCATGGCCCAGCACCGGGAACGGTTCATCAAGGGGGCGGTGGAAAACGGCCATCCCGAGGACAAGGCCACCCAGCTGTTCGCCCTGATGGAAAAATTCGGCGGATATGGATTCAACAAGTCCCACAGTGCCGCCTATGCCCTGATCGCCTATCAGACCGGCTATCTCAAGGCCCATTTCCCGGTGGAGTTCATGGCATCCCTGCTGTCCAGCGAAATGCACTCATCGGACGGGGTGGTAAAGTTTATCGCCGAATGCCGCAGCCACGGAATTTCAGTCCTTCCTCCGGATGTCAACGCCGGGGACAAGGGATTTACGGTGGACGGGGATCAGATCCGGTTCGGCCTGGTGGCGGTCAAGAATGTGGGAGAAGGGGCCATCGAAGCCATTGTGGCGGCCCGGGAGGAAAGCGGGCCGTTTTCATCCGTTTTCGATTTCTGCGAAAGGGTGGACCTCAAACGGGTCAATAAAAGGGTCCTCGAAAGCCTGATCAAATGCGGGGCCCTCGATTCAACCGGCGCCAACCGGGCCCAGATGACAGCGGCCATGGAAGACGCCCTCGAATACGGCCAGCGAATCCAGAAGGAGCGGTCCAGCCCCCAGCTCGGTCTTTTCGACGTGGGAGACACCCCTCAGCCGACCATCAACCCCCCGGCACTGCCCGCCATCGAGGAATGGGACGACAAGCATCGGCTGGCCCTGGAAAAGGAATCCCTCGGATTTTACATCACCGGCCATCCCCTGGGCGGTTACAAGACGGTGCTGGACAAGTTCACCGATGCCGACGCCATTACCATTAAAGAAAAAAGCGACGGGCAGGCGGTGCGGATCGGCGGTATCATCACCGCCGTCAAAACCATCCGCACCAAAAAGGGCGACCCCATGGCCTTCGTCACCACCGAAGATCTGTCCGGGAGCATCGAAACCACCGTTTTTTCATCGGTATATGAAAATGTGAGAGCGCTTCTGGTGGAAGACGGCGCCGTTCTCATCGAAGGGCTGCTGCAGCGGGATGAAAATACGGCCAAAATTCTGGCGGATCGGATCGTGCCCATGGAAGAGGCGGAAAAGACCTGGACCGCCAGCATCCATTTCCATATCGACCTGACCCGGGTTGATCGGGAAATTCTTCAGAACCTGCGAAAGATTCTTTCCAGATTTCCCGGATCATGCAGAGGGTATCTCCATCTCCGGGACGGCGAATCGGCGGAGACTGTCATCTCCATGCCGGAGGCCTTTCTTCTGGATGCCGGACGGCAGCTGACCCGGGAAGCCAACCGGCTTCTGGGCTATGACGCGGTGGAGACCCGGTGCAAAGCAGCCGCCTCTTCCATCGCAAACGGTCGAAAATCGAGGCGACCCGGTTTCGCAGCCTAAGAATTCAGTCGGCATGGAAGCATCTTCTATATCTATATCGGCTGAAACCGCATCCTGCGGGTTTAGGCCGATTCGTCAAATGCGTTTCGAATGATCTTCTTGGATTTGGAATACCGGATTCCCAACTCCTCGGTGTAAAAGGCATATTCCCCACCCCTTCGTTTGGCCTCAAACATGGCAATATCGGCGCACCAGATCAGGGTTTCACAGTCCCGGGCATCACCGGGGAAAGCGCTGATCCCGATGCTGGGGGTTAAAAAATCGATGATGTGGTTTTTGATCCTGTAGGGCCGAGAAAGAACATCGATAATCCGCTGGGCCGCCTCTTCAGGACTGGAATCGGTCAGGTTGTTCAGGATAATGGTGAATTCGTCTCCGCCCAGGCGGCAAATGTGATCGGTCTCCCGAAGGGTCGACTTGAGCCGGGCGGCGACCTCCACCAAAACCTGGTCTCCCACATCGTGGCCGTATATATCATTGACCTGTTTGAATTTATCCAGATCCATGTAGAAAATGTTTTTTTCGTTTTTGTCCCGCCGAGCATAAGCCAGGGTATCTTTCAGACGCTCGAAAAAGGCCTTTCGATTGTACAGCCCGGTCAATGAATCATGGTAGACCAGATAGATCAGCTCACTGACATCCCGGGCCACCCCGCGAAAACCGAAAATCTCCCCGGCCTCATCGCGGATCAGGGACACGGAAATTTCCACATAGCAGCGGCTCCCGTCCTTGCGGATCAGCTGCCATTCAAACCCTTTGGCCGGTTTTTGGGTTTCATAGGCCTGCTTAAAGGTGCGAAAAGCCTTTTCAGCGGTATTCTTGTCCATGAACTCCCGAAAATTTTTTCCCACCAGCCCTTCCTTTGAATACCCGAGCATCTGATAAAGGGCATCATTAAAGAAGATCAGATTGCCAAGAAGATCCACCTCATAAAAGTATTCCTCGATGTTCTCGAGCATGGCTCTATACCGCTCTTCGCTCTTTCTCAAGGAGACCTCCCGCCGTTTAAAGTGCTGGATCTCCTGTTCCATCCGTTCCAGGCTTTTGCCCGCTTCATAGGCCCGCTCCCGTGCCCGTTCACTGGACCGGATCAGGACCTGGTGCTCCCGTTCACTCGCTTTGTGTTCCAGACGGGCCTTTTCGATTGTGGACGCCATCTCATACAGCGCAGCCCCGAGAATCCCGATTTCGCCCTTGTCAACCAGATAGCGGTTTTCTGCGATTTCCCCTTTTTGTATGAATTCGGTGGCAATGGATGCCAGATGCTGAATGGGGGTGAGATAATACCTCAGGATCAGCGCGAACAGCGATATTGTACCGCACAGAAGCAGTCCTCCGATATAAGCGGTTTGCTGAAGGATGGTGTTGCACAGGTAATAAAAGATCAGAAATGATCCAAGAAAAACAATACCGATGGCGAAAAAGAGCCTTCTGAAAAGGACGGATGAAAACATGCGTATCCCGGCGATTTATGAGATACTGGTCACCCCGCTCGCATGGAGGAATTCGGACGGAGTGAACGAGTTCTTAAATTATCCCATGAAGATGGACAGCACATCCTTTCTGGCATTGACGTGCTGAATGGTCACCTGAATGACGTCTTCAGGTTTCAAGTTCACCCCTGCCGAAAACGGTATGGGACACTCGATCATGTAATCGGTCAGTAAGGCGATATAACAGTTCCGCCTTCGGCTGAGAACAATGGCCTCTTCTTTGCGGCCCACACGTCCTTCAAGGTACTTCAGCAGCCAGTAGCGTTTCCGGCGATTCTGCAGCCTGGATACATGAAACATCGGCTGGTTCAGAAGCTGAATCGCCTCTTGGATTTCCGCTTTGGAGTAAGGAGGGTCGAGGTCGAAGGCGGCGCGAATCTGCCGCTGCGTAATCAAATCAAAGTATTTGCGTATAGGTGATGTGGCCGTCAAATAGGCATCCAACCCCAGCCCGGAATGCGGTTCGGGTTCGGGGCTGAGTGCGAACCGGCTCAGAAATTTCCGTTGCATCCAGTTCTGAAAGAGGGTTCCCCCGTTTTCCTTATAGAGCCGCTCCCTGGGGCTCGGCTGGGATCGAAAGATGGCCGGCAGGTTATTGGATTGAAGAAACTTGGCCATCAGCCAGTTGGCCATGATCATGATTTCCGATACCAGAAGGCGACCAGGGCTCTCCCGATTGGTTTTGGTGATCTGGAGATCCCCCTTTTCGTCGATCCAAATATTGATTTCCGGCAGCGTAATCTGAACCGCGCCCCCGGCAAGCCGTTTCTGCCGAAACCGCTGAGCGATCTGGTGCAGTATGAAAATTTCACGGCTCTCATCCGCCACCATATTGACATCATAATAAGTCAGCTGGTCGGTCACCCGAATGGTACTGGGGAATACATCGTACCCCACGATATCTCCGGCCAGGTTCAGCTTTATCAGGGTGCTGATGGCCGGCCGCAGCTCACCGGCTCTCAGGCTGCACCGTCCCTCGGCCAATGAGGGGGGGAGCATGGGGATTTTCTGATCCGGCATGTAAATGGAGCTTCCCCGATGGATCGCCTCCCGATCCAGGGCGCTGTCTTTTTCAATGAACTGACCGACATCTGCGATGTGGACTCCCAGAAGATAGTGATCTTCTTTCTCCTGAATGGAAAGGGCATCATCAAAGTCGAGGGTGGCTTGCCCGTCGATGGTGATCATCTGAAGATCGGTCAAATCGCGGCGCCCCTGATTCAGCAACGGTGATCCCGATTGGACCAGGGTATCGGTGCAGGCCAGCACCTCTTTGGGAAAATCGGTAGGCACCTGATATCGATACAGGTCGATATTTTCATTGGGGTCCCAAACCTTCAGTTTTACAAAAAAACGGAACAGAGACTCGATATCGGTCGTTCCCGATCGCTGCAGAATCGCCTTGCCCATTTCGTGATGAGGGCTTTCTTTTTCAAAAAGATAATAGGATTTGAGGATACGGATGCCCTCCTTCCGCTCTTGGTTCAACTCGGATGGGTTCGACGCAACCTCCTCCTGATTCAAAACCGTCTTCAACCACTCGCCGCACATCTCGATGAGGCGTTGTTTGCGTGCCGCTTCTCTGGCCTGGGTCTGAATCTGTTCGACCTGGGCTTCCGTATAGGGGAAAAAGGCATCATTGTTGAACTTGAAATAGAGCCGGTCTTCAAAAAAAGCACGGGATACCGCCGATTCATGGTCCTCGGTAAGCTCATTGGGAAAGCAGAGTTGGGCCATCGTCTTCAGGTCGATCCATTCTTTTTCCGAATGGAGAACTTCCCAGAGTTCCCGCACATCCACATTCTGAGATAACTTCCTACGCCGTTCGCTCGTCTCCTGAAGGGCTTCAACCACCTTTTCCCTCCTTTGGCGGATATCGATTTTCCGGCTTGAGGCATGGGTCAACCGACTGACGGCGAGATTGGCCTCCCGGTTGTGCTCATTCAATAAACGGACCCGTTGATTTCGGACCTCATAAACCGCAGCGCTGATGATCTTCTGGCGATCGATATATTCAACAATATTTCCAGGTTCCATAACCGATTATCATATCAACAGCCCCCCCGAAAGTCAACGCAAGTTGTCTATATCCGGTTTAAGTATATGGGAAAAAAAATATACACCCGTTTTTTTCGCTTGTTTTGCCTTTTTTTGAATGGCAAACTGACAGACATGAAATCGACCTATCTAATTCGCCCCTTTATCCGTTCCAATCGCCGGTTCATCCTTATCGGCATCGGCTGTCTGATCACCGTCGACTTTCTGCAGCTAATCATTCCGCGAATCATCAAGGCGGTGGTGGACCAGTTGACGGCCTTGGGCATCGATGCCGCCGGACTGCTCCGGTACGCGGGCTATATCGTCGCCATCGCTCTGTTGATCGCGATTTTCCGATACGTGTGGCGAATGTGCCTGATCGGCCTCTCCAGGGAAGTTGAAGAAGGACTGCGGAACCGACTTTTTCACCATCTTCAAACTTTATCGGCAAGTTATTTCAACGGGGCCAAAACCGGAGATCTAATGGCCCATGCCACCAATGACATTCAGCACATCCGCATGGCTACCGGCATGGGGCTGGTGGCCCTGACCGACGCCGTAGTCCTGGGCATCACCACCATTCTGTTCATGGCCTACATCAATCTGCGGCTGACCCTGTTCGTCATCATTCCCATGCCGATCATCGTCTTCGGCACCCGGTTTTTCAGCAAGCGTATGCACAAGGCCTATCAGGAGGTTCAGGGGTCGTTCTCGGACCTGACCGAGGTGATTCGGGAACGGTTCGCCGGTATCCGCATCATCAAGGCCTATACCCGGGAGGCGGAAACCGTCGAACACCTGGAAACCCGGTCCAGACATTACATCTCCAGAAATATTAAACTGATCACCATCACCGGCGCCTTTTTTCCCATGATGGTCTTCTTTTCCAACATCAGCCTCACCATCGTCATCTATCTCGGGGGCCGGCAGACCATTTACGGGGTCATCTCCCCGGGGGATTTCGCCGCATTCATCAGCTACCTGGGCCTTCTCACCTGGCCCATGATGGCCATGGGATGGGTGGTCAATCTGATTCAGCGGGGCACCGCCTCCCTGGACCGCATCGACCACATTCTTCAAACCCCGCCCGGCATTCAGGATGGCCCGAACCCGCAACCGCTTGCGGCCATCCAATCGGGAATCGGTTTCGAGGGGGTCGAATTTCGGTATGAACCGAAAGCAGAGAAGGTACTGACTGATATCGACCTTCAGGTGGATCGCGGAAGCACCCTGGGCATTGTGGGACCGCCCGGCAGCGGCAAGACCACCCTGCTCAATCTGATTCCCCGGGTGTTCGATGCCTCTGAAGGCCGCATTCTCTTTGACGGCACCAATATTCGCCGGATTCGCCTTTCCGACCTTCGGTCCATGATCGCCTTTGTGCCCCAGGAACCCTTTCTATTCGCCGGCACCATTCGGGAGAACATCACCTTCAATGCGCCCGACATCACCGAGGAAGCCCTGGACCGGGCCGTGCAAAACGCGGCCCTTCAAGATACGATTCATGAATTCCCAAGGAGACTGGAAACGGTGGTGGGAGAAAAGGGAGTGATTCTTTCCGGCGGTCAGAAGCAACGGATCGCATTGGCCCGTGCCCTGCTTCGAGACGGTCCGGTCCTGATTCTGGACGATCCCATCAGCCAGGTGGATATGGAAACCGGCAGGGCCATTATTCAGACCATTCAATCGATATCCCGGGACCGCACCGTGATCATCGTCTCCCATCGCCTTTCCGCTCTTCGCTTCGCCGACCGGATCATCACCCTTCGGGATGGACGGATCACCGAATCCGGCTCCCATGAAGAACTGATGAAGGTCGGTGGATATTACGCGGATACCTTTCGCCTTCAGGAAATCGAAGAGGAAATGCATGTACGCTGAATACGGATATTCGGATGAAAAACCGCTGGGCAAAGCTTATGATATCGGGCTGTTCAAACGGCTCTACCCGTATGTTCGACCCTACCGGAAAATGCTGAGCTGGGCTGTTCTAATCGTCCTTCTCATTTCTATTCTGGAACTGGCCCTGCCTTATGTCACCAAACTGGCTATCGACCGGTTCATCGTTCCTCAGACCCTGGCCGAAACCGACTCCGGAGCCGGCGATGATGCAGCGGAGACGGACAAGACCCGGTTTCTGCCGGTGGACCTCACCGACCCGAAGATTCGGGATATCGTTCAGGACCATACGGCCCTATTTACAGAAGACGGGGATACCGCCCGCATTCCCCTTTCCGATCTGGACCGCCTGACCCGGGAAGAGATTACCATTCTCCGGGCCGAGGATCTGAAAGGTGTGGCCCGGATCGCGCTTGTTTTCATCGCCATTATTCTACTTCAATTTATTTTAAACTTTCTTCAGGTACTGGTACTGGAGTACGCCGGCCAGGGCATCATGCACGACCTTCGCATCGCGCTCTTTTCCCATCTTCAAAACCTTTCCCTCTCTTTTTTCAACCGGAACCCCATCGCCCGCCTGGTGACCCGAACCACCAATGACATACAGAACATGCATGAACTGTTCACCTCGGTGATCGTCTTCGTGTTCAAGGATTTCGCCCTGCTGGTGGGCATCACCGGGGTAATGCTGGCCATCGACTGGCGGCTGGCGCTGATCTGTTTCACGGTGCTTCCTTTTGTCCTGTATGCCTCACTCCAATTTTCCCGACGGGCGAGGGAGGTGTTTCGCATCCTGCGGATCAAAACCGCTGAAATCAATACCCGGTTTTCGGAAACCATCGCCGGCATGCGGGTGATTCAGCTGTTTCGTCGGGAAAAAGATAATTTTGATCAATTTCGGACTCTCAATCACGAGTTCTATGACGCCGGAATGGAGCAGGTGCGAATTTTTGCGGTATTCATGCCGCTGATCGAGATCCTGAGTTCGGTAGCACTGGCACTGGTGATCTATTTCGGCGGAGCCGGAGTGCTGTCGGAGCGGATCACCATCGGTGTGCTGGTTGCCTTCATCTCCTACATGCGGATGTTCTTCCGTCCCATTCGCGACATAGCGGAAAAATACAATGTGCTCCAGAACGCCATGTCCTCAGCCGAGCGGATCTTCCTGCTCCTGGATACCGAAGACCGGCTCTCCGAACCGGCCCTCGAAAAGGCACCACCCGCTCCCGATCGAATCGAATCCATCGAACTCGAGGATGTGTGCCTCAGCTACATCCCCCATGAACCGGTGCTCAGAGGGGTTTCCCTGCGGGTGGAGGCCGGTGAAACAATGGCCATTGTAGGCCCCACCGGTTCGGGAAAGACCTCCCTGACCAATCTCATCGCGCGTTTTTATGATCCCACCGCCGGCATGGTGCGCATCAATGACCGGGATATTCGGGAATGGCGGGCTGGGGATCTGCGGTCCAGAATGGCCCTGGTTTCCCAGGACCCGTTCCTTTTCTCGGAGAGCATTCGCAGCAACATCGTGCTGGGGGACGGCCATCTGACGGATGCGGACCTGACCCGTATCCTGGAAGAATCCAACTCCCGCGCCATTGTGGACCGCTTGCCCGAAGGGCTGGATACGCCGCTGTCGGAGGCCGGGGCGTCCCTGTCCAGCGGCGAGCGGCAGCTGATTTCCATCGCACGGGCTTTTGCCAGAAATCCCGAACTGATCATCCTGGATGAAGCCACCTCCTATATCGATTCCGAAACAGAGGTTAAAATTCAGCAGGCGCTGGCGAATCTGATGCGGAACCGGACCGCCATTCTGGTGGCCCATCGGCTTTCCACCGCCCGCCATGCGGACAACATCATCGTGCTCCACCAGGGGCGGATAATCGAATCGGGCACCCATTTCCAACTGATGGATCGAAAGGGATTTTATTACCGACTGAACCGGGTTCAAAAGGCGCCGGAAGTATCGGAAGTGCTGGAAATCCTATAATCCATGACGGCAGCGGTATCGCACCAGCGAAGGCCATGCGGCCACCCCGGGAAAATACCCCGGGGTGGCCGCAATCATTCAGGCTCAACCGAAACGATGACCAAAGCCTCAGCGGAAAACCAGGTGTTTTTCCCCTTTCGGCTTGACCCGGCCGATCAGCCGCGCCGCCGACACCCCATGCCGGTGCAGATTCACCAACAGGTCTTCCGCCTGATCTTCGCGCACCG
>JBEPWQ010000028.1:0-22758 GCA_041642315.1 Desulfobacteraceae bacterium
CTGTCCGCGGTGGGGATCGTGGTCTGCCTTGCCGGGCTGCGGCTGGAGGGCGGCCTTTTTCACGGGACCTACCGGGTGGATCTCTTCTCCCAGGTATTCAAAACCCTGCTCTTCATGGGCCTCTTTCTGGTGATCTGCATCTGTTCTGAACTCAAGGGGATTTCCGAGCGGCTTCATTCCGAGTTCTACCTTCTGCTCACGGTCTGCACCCTGGCCATGATGATGCTGGTCTCCAGCGTTCACCTGCTGACCATCTACATCGCCCTGGAGCTGTCGAGTTATTCCCTCTACATACTGGTCTTCCTGAGAAAGCGGGAGGAGTACGGCATCGACGCCGGCATCAAATACTTTCTGATCGGCGCCGCCGCCTCGGCGGTGATGCTCTTCGGCTTCGCGCTTTTGTACGGCGCCACCCGGGCCGCCTACGTGGGGGAGATGCTTCAGGTCCTTCCCGGGCTTCTGGACCGGCCCCTGGTGGTCATCGGATTGTTCCTGACCTTGAGCGGGTTTCTCTTCAAACTGGCGGTCTTTCCGTTTCACTTCTGGGCCCCGGATGTCTATGAAGGCGCCCCCAACCAGGTCACCGCCTACATCGCATCCGCCTCCAAGGTGGGCGCAATCGCCATTCTGATCCGGATGGTTTCGCTCACCGGCGGCAACAGCGAATTTCTGGCCCACGCGCTGGTGGCCCTGGCCATCATCACCATGACCGTGGGCAACCTGGCGGCCATCGTCCAGAAAGACCTCAAACGGCTGCTGGCCTACTCCAGCGTGGCCCAGGCCGGCTACATTCTGATCGGCATCCTCAGCATGAACGCCGCCGGCTACACCGGCGCCATCTTCTACGCCCCGGCCCTGCTGCTCATGAAGTTCACCGCTTTCCTCGTGGTAGTCAAGGTGGCCTACGACGGCAGGAACATCTCCGTGGATCAGCTGGCCGGCCTTCACCGGCGCTCTCCCCTTCTGGCCATGGCCCTGATGCTCTCGCTTTTCGGCCTGGCCGGGATTCCGCCCACCATCGGGTTTACCGGAAAG
The DNA here is from genome assembly GCA_041642315.1 of Desulfobacteraceae bacterium. Taxonomy (GTDB): domain Bacteria; phylum Desulfobacterota; class Desulfobacteria; order Desulfobacterales; family Desulfococcaceae; genus JAABSQ01. Next base: position 1,036 of record JBEPWQ010000028.1, read on the forward strand.
CTTCTGCTTTTCACCGCGGCCATGAAACAGGGCTATTTCACCCTGGTCCTCATCGCCATGATCAACGTGGTGATCTCCCTCTACTACTATCTGCTGGTGATCAAGGCCGCCTATCTGACCGCCCCGGTCGGGGAACAGCCCGACCTCGAGATTACTCCGCCCATGAAACTCCTCACTGGCACACTGGTGATGGTGATGGTGGTGGTGGGGATTTATCCGACTTGGTTTCTGGATCTGGCGGCGGCGGCGGCGCGGATGTTGGTGCTGTAGCGGATATTCCTGTCACGGCGAAAAAATCAACCGGCGGGGATCAGGTCGACCGAATCAAACATGGGATCCGATGACAGTGCATTGGGAATTCGGTGGTCGAGAGTGACAAGCTTGCCATTCCTATGAAAGGCGAGTGAAACAAGGTAGGCATCCGTGACCTGCCGGTGGCCTTCCATCAGACCCATGGGGAGGCATCCTTCTCCGGTCGCGTCATTACTGTCTTCCCAGAATACATGGTCCGGATGCGCGGTAATGGCCCGCAGGTGGTCCCGGGCCTCTGGCACCGAAACCGCCTCCGGAATAATTTTCGGATTGGCGGAGATCCGAATAAAGCCGCACTGGGTGATGGGGCAGGTGGCGAATCTTTCACCTCGCTTTCGGGAGAACCAGCTGTGGGCCGATGCATGATGGATATGATACGGCCAGGAGAGAGCGATCAGAACATTCACATCCAAAAGGTGAACAGTCATGGCTCGTCCTCGGCCTTTTTTACGTCTTCAAGGGTAATGGGCCGGGAACTCGAATGCACCCGAAAAACAGGGAATCCGTTCCGCATGTCATAATCCGCCTTCGCCTGCATACCTTTGCGCATCAATTCAGAGACAACCTGTCCCAACGGCACCCCCCTTGCCTCCGCCATGTTTCTAGCGGCATTCAAAAGATCGTCATCGATCGAAACGGTCGTTCGCATGAGCACCTCCTCAATTGATACATCTACATTCACCATCTTATAATTGGATATACTCACTTCGGATTCGATGTCAAGATGATTTGATATGAGTGAATCAACGAGGTGAAGCCCTGATCGGAACCGATTCCAAAATGGCTTTTTCTTTCAGGGATCCGCCCCATTCCATCTATATCGTTTAAACCGCTTTCCGGTCAGACGCACTGACGTTTCCTCTGGCTTCAGCCGCTCCGACACCCCATCTTTTTCCAATACGACGGATGAAAACCGATCCACCGTGTAGGGGGTGATGGATATCGCTCCATATCCCTCGCTTTGGCAATCCAGCAGAAGGGATAGAGCATTGCCTTCCACCCGGGCGATGATTTCCAGAGTTGTACGCGCACCCTTCCGGTAATCGAAGCTGATGCCGTCGTCGGTGCGATACAGGTAGCGGGCCTCGCCCTCGAACTCCGTCGGAATGCAGCAGAAAAGGCCGATTCGGTTCAGGTCATGCCGGTTGTCGGTCCGCTTTCCCGGCTGAAAAGGAATCAGGCTTCCTTCACGGAAAAAGAGCGGCGTAGACCGGGAATTTCGGATCACATTCGTTTTTTGATCCCCATCCATCCACCGACCGGCCATTCCGTCCAGCCATCGCCCCGACGGCAGAACCACTTCGCGATGATCGCCTCTCTCATGGACAAAGGGCGCCTGAAGAATGGAAGGCCCCACCAAAAACTGGTCGTCGATTCGGCTCAGGGAAAATCGCCGGGTATCCTCAAAATCATAAAAGAGCGGACGCAAAATCGCCTCGCCGGTCTCCTCCTGATCCATAAACAGGTTGTACAAATAAGGCATCAGTCGATACCGCAGCCGCACATAATGGCGGATAATGTCGAGAGCCTCGGCAGAGTAGGCCCAGGGCTCCTGCCCGCGGCTTCCCCGCATGGTGTGGTTGCGAAAAAAAGGGAAAAGAAAAGCCGCCTTGATCCAGTCGACGAGCAGCCGTTCTTCACAGTGGCCTCCGAATCCGCCCACATCGGCCCCGTTGAAGGGGATGCCGGACAGCGCCAGGTTGATGGATTTCCCGATAGACCGGTGGAGATGGTGGTAATTGGAAAAATTGTCGCCGGTCCAGTGGGCCGCATACTTCTGGGACCCGGTGAACCCGGAGCGGGAGAGCAGAAAGGGCCGCTGTTCGGGCCGGGCATCGGTGAGCCCTTTCCGGGTGGCTTTGGCCATCAGCAGCGCATACTGGTTGTGATAGGCCGCGTGCTCGGTACGGCCCGCTTCAAACCGCATGTCGGTGGGGTCCACCGGTCCGGTGGAGGGATCGTTCATGTCGAGCCATGCCCCTTCGAAGCCGATGGTGAAAAAATCCCGTGCATACCGGGCCCACCACTCCCGCGTTTTGGGCAGGGAAAAATCGGGAAAGACGGTATACCCTGGCCAGACCATGCCGACGAACGGCGTGCCGGCCCCGGTGAGGCAAAACAGATGATGCAGCCGTCCGCTCTGATAAACGCCGTATCGATGGTCCTGTTTCACCCCCGGGTCTAAAATCGGCACCACCCGAAACCCGCGTTTCTTGAGGGCTGCAAGGGTTTCGGCCGGGCGCGGCAAACTTTCTTTGTTGAATGTGAAGACGCGAAACCCGTCCATGTAGTCGATGTCGAGCCAGAGCCCGTCGCACGGAAATTCATATTCCTCAAACCGGTCGGCCAGCCCGGTGAGATCCGACTCGCCCGCATATCCCCAGCGGCTCTGGTGATACCCCAATGCCCACAGCGGCGGCAGCGGTGTGGTGCCGATCAGGATTTGAAATTTACGGGTGAGATCCGCCAGGGACGGGCCGTAGATGCAGTAAAGCGACGGAATTCCCCCTTCCGCGCCGATCACGATCACCGGCGGGGAATCGAGGGATATCTTCAGTTGCTGGGACACCTGCGCCTCCTGAGAGATGGAGATCACCCCCGGATAGGGATTGTCCGACAACAGTCCGATGAAGGTATTTTCCCGTTTGATGATGAGGTAGGGAATGGAAATGTAATCGGGGTCGTAATCCCCGGTTTTGACCTGTTCCATGGGGTGGTCGGCCCAGACATCCACGTTCCAGAAAGCATAGGCTCGGCCGGACCTTTCAAAGGGGGTCTGTTTTTCCCCGAGCCCGTAAAAATGCATCTCGGGGTCCCGTTTGAACTGGAACAGCCATTGAGACCCGCACATCCCGAACCAGTGATTCGGGACCCCTTCCAGCAGGACCTTCCCGGCCTCGGATTTCAGCTGCATGCCGCCGTCGGGGGTCACCTCCAATCTCGACAGGTTCCGCTCCGCACCGAAACCGCTGCGGGGCAGCATCGGTTTTTCAACCCGCACATCCGCCGGCCGGCGGGTCAGGTCCTCGACGGCTATATGATGAATATCCCCGGTTGCCGAAGCGATTCGGGCTTCAACCGGGCGGCCGTCCACGGTCAGCATTTGATTTTGAAGGCGATCGGCGAATGCGAAATTATTCGGATGAAAATATTTATTGAATAGATACACAGGTATCCTCCGGCGCTACACAGGATTTTGTCGATATTTTCTTAAAATAAAGATCCGATTCGACCAATATACTGAATACCCTGTATTGTAATTTGGGACAACCCGAATAGAATAATGGCCTATCGCTTCAAGAGATCACGTTCCATTTGGGTTCGGCACGATTCAACCGATATGTAAATGGTGGCCCGGTTCCTGGGCTCGAATTACTTTCACTCTGAAATCAGCACAGGCGTCAAGTTATGAAAGATATGAGGCAAAGAGTCATTATCGACAAGGTCAGACCGGAAATCGACTGCGGCCGGTTTCCCGCGAAGCGGGCGATCAGTGAATTGATTCGCATCGAAGCCGACATCATCGCCGACGGCCATGACAAATTGGCCGCATCATTGTTGTACCGCAAAGCGGGGGACGAGGTCTGGCGGACCCTGCCCATGGAGCTTCAGGTGAACGATCTCTGGTGGGCCGCCTTCCAACCCGACTCCCTCGGCATTTACGAATATACGGTGCAGGCCTGGACCGACCGGTTTCGCACCTGGCACAACCGGGTGGTGAAAAAATATGCCGACGGCCAGGACGTAACGGTGGAGTTGATCGAGGGCGCGGATATCGTACTCAAGTCGGCCGAACTGGCCGAAGGCGATGACGCCGACCGACTGAAGCGGAAGGCGGAATCCCTGAAGGCGGAAGGCAGACCGGTGGACGATCGGGTTCAACTCGCCCTGGATCCGGAACTGGCCCATTTGATGACTCGGTATCCGGACCGGACCTACATGACCGAATACGGAAAAATTCTGGAGATCCGGGTGGAAACCGCCAAGGCCCTGTTCAGCGCCTGGTACGAGATGTTTCCGCGCTCCTGCGCCGACGATGACCCGGGCCGCCACGGCACCTTCGACGACTGCATCAAGCGGCTCCCCTATATCGCCCGGATGGGATTCGATGTTCTGTATCTACCGCCCATTCATCCCATCGGACACACGCATCGAAAAGGGCGAAACAACACCCCCCGTCCCGAACCGGGAGACCCGGGCAGCCCTTGGGCGATCGGCGCCGAAGAAGGTGGCCACAAATCGATTCATCCTGAACTGGGCACCCTGGAGGATTTTCACCGGCTGGTGGCCGAGGCCAAGAAGCTGGGTATCGACGTGGCCCTGGATATCGCATTTCAGTGCAGTCCCGATCACCCCTATGTCAAGGAACACCCGGAGTGGTTTAAATGGCGGCCCGACGGAACGGTCCAGTACGCGGAAAACCCGCCCAAAAAATACCAGGATATCTATCCCTTCGAATTCGAATCCAAGTTCATGGAGGGGCTTCGGGATGAACTCCTGAGCGTGTTCCAATACTGGATCGCCCAGGGCATTCGAATCTTTCGGGTGGACAACCCCCATACCAAACCCCTTCGGTTCTGGGAATGGGTGATCGGTGAAATCAAAAAGGAACACCCCGACATCATCTTTCTGGCAGAGGCCTTTACCCGACCCAAGACCATGTACCGGCTGGCCAAAAGCGGATATACCCAATCCTATACCTATTTCACATGGCGCAATATGAAATGGGAACTCGAACGATATTTCAAGGAACTGACCCAGGCCGAAACAGCCGACTTTTTCTGGCCCAACCTCTGGCCCAATACCCCGGATATTCTCCCCGAGTTTCTCCAGATCGGGGGTCGGCCGGCCTTTGTGCTGCGCCTGATGCTGGCCGCCACCTTGTCTTCCAATTACGGGATCTACGGACCGACCTTTGAACTCGGAGTGAATGAAGCCAAAGAGGCCTTCAGCGAAGAATACCTCAACTCAGAAAAGTATGAGATTCACCAGTGGGATCTCAACCAGCCCCACAGCCTGAAACCGATCATCACCCGGGTAAACCGCATTCGACGGGAAAACCCGGCGCTGCAGCAGACCCGAAACCTGATGTTCCACACGGTGGACCGGGAAGAGATTATCTGCTACAGCAAGTGGACGGATGACTACAGCAACATCATCCTGGTGGCGGCCAACCTGGACCCGCATCATACCCATGCCACCTGGCTGTACCTGCCTTTTGAGGAGATGGGGGTCAAGACCGAACAGACCTTCCAGATGCACGAACTGGTCAGCAATGCCCGCTATATGTGGCATGCGGGTTCCAACTATGTGGAACTCGACCCGCATACACTTCCGGTTCAGATCTTCCGCTTGCGTCGGCGGGTTCGTTCCGAAAATGATTTCGATTACTTCATGTAGAGGCGATTCTCATGCGAAAGGATACCGGCCGATCTTCGGCGCGAAAACGATCCGTACAGTCGAAACCCATACTGCATTCCGACCCGCTCTGGTATAAAGATGCGGTGATTTATCAGCTTCACATTAAAACTTTCAACGACAGCAACGGCGATGGAATCGGTGATTTCAAGGGCCTAAAGGAAAAACTGGGATATCTGCAGGAACTGGGGATCAACACCCTCTGGCTGCTGCCCTTCTACCCTTCGCCCTTGCGGGACGACGGGTATGATATCGCCGATTTCAAAGGGATAAATCCCAGCTACGGAACCCTGACCGATTTCAAGAGCTTTCTGCGGGAAGCCCATAACCGCGACATGCGGGTCATCACCGAATTGGTGATCAACCACACCTCCGACCAACACCCCTGGTTTCAAAGGGCCCGCCGGGCCAAACCGGGCAGCGTCTACCGCGACTTTTACGTCTGGAGCGACACCTACAACAAATACACCGATGCCCGCATTATCTTTCAGGATTTCGAAACCAGCAACTGGACCTGGGACCCGGTGGCCAAGGCATACTACTGGCATCGGTTCTATTCCCATCAGCCGGATCTCAACTACGACAATCCCAAGGTCCACGAAGCGATTTTCAAGGCTCTCGATTTCTGGATGGACATGGGGGTGGACGGGATGCGACTGGATGCCATTCCGTATCTGTATCAACGGGAAGGCACCAACTGCGAAAACCTGCCCGAAACCCATGTTTTTCTAAAAAAACTGCGGGCCCGCATGGACGAAAAGTATCAGGGCCGAATGTTTCTGGCGGAGGCGAATCAGTGGCCGGAAGACGCGGTGGAGTATTTCGGGAACGGCGACGAGTGCCACATGGCGTTTCACTTTCCGCTCATGCCCCGCCTCTACATGGCCCTGCATATGGAAAGCCGGTTTCCGGTTTCCGATATTCTGAACCAGACACCGGACATACCTGAATCCTGCCAGTGGGCCATTTTTTTGCGCAACCATGACGAGCTGACCCTGGAGATGGTTACCGATGAAGAGCGGGATTATATGTACCGGGCCTACGCACAGGATCCGCGAATGCGCGTGAACCTCGGGATTCGACGCCGTCTGTCGCCCCTGCTGGGCAATCATCGCCGCCGCATCGAGCTGATGAACGCGCTGCTTCTGTCTCTTCCGGGAACCCCGATCATCTATTATGGTGATGAAATCGGCATGGGCGACAACATCTACCTGGGGGACCGAAACGGGGTGCGCACCCCGATGCAGTGGAGTCCGGACCGAAACGCCGGCTTTTCACGGACCAATCCCCAGAAGCTCTACCTGCCCGTCATCATCGATCCGGAATACCATTACGAAGTGGTCAATGTCGAATCCCAGAAACAGAACCGTCACTCCCTGTTCTGGTGGATGCGGCGCCTGCTCACCCTTCGCAGCCGCATACCCGCCTTCAGCCGGGGAGATTTGAAAATCCTGGAACCGGATAATCCGAGAATATTCGCCTTCATCCGCCGATACAAAGAGCAAAAAATTCTGGTGGTAGTGAACTTCTCCCGGTATGTGCAATATGTCGAACTGGATCTATCTGAATACGCCGGGAATATCCCGGTGGAAATATTCGGCAACACGCCTTTTCCGAAAATCACCGAGGAATATTTTTTCCTTACCCTGACCCCCCATTCTTTTTACTGGTTCTACCTGGAGCCCGAGGAGGACCACAAAAAGCCCTATGAAATCACGGCCGATCCGGAAAGCCTTCCGGTATTTGAGGTTCATGAGAGCTGGGAGGAGATATTCGACGGGGGCGTTCCGGCGCGGCTGACCAAACTGCTCCCCGCATACATTCGGGCGCAGCGGTGGTTCGGCGCAAAGGGCCGGCGCTTCAAAAACTCGGTGGTCACGGAAATGCTGCAGATCAGAGACAAGATCCTGATGGGGATGGTCTTCTTTATCGACCTTCAGTACACCGACGGAACCGGTGAGTCCTATATTCTCCCGATGACCTACCTGTCCGCGGGTGATGCCGAGGAAATTATTGAAGAAACCCCCCGCGCAGCCATAGCTCGGGTCCATGTACGGTCCACCGGAGAAGCGGGATTTCTCATGGATGGTCTGGTGCGGCATGATTTCTGCGCATACCTTCTGAAAATGATATTGAATCGCCAGGGAATCAAAGGCAGGACGGGGCGCTTGGCGGCAACCCCAACCCACCACATGAAAAAACTCTACAATCCGGAAGAAGCACCGTATGACACCACATTGATGAAGGCGGAACAGAGCAATACCTCCATCAACTATGGAAACCGATTTATTTTGAAACTCTTTCGGCGGCTTCAGGAAGGGACCAACCCGGACCTGGAAATCGGCCGGTTTCTGACCCGCAAGGGGTTTCGGAATCTTCCGCCGGTCGCCGGGTATCTCGAATACACCCGAACCGGCACGGAACCGACTACACTGGCCATTTTGCAGGCCTACGTCCCGAATCAGGGGGATGCATGGAAATACACCCTGAATAGTCTCTACCGCTATTTCGAGCGGGTGCTGGAAAACCCCGATCAGCCGCCTCCCCGGCGTTCGCAGGGAAATGTGGTGGAGCTGAGCGGAGCGGCCATTCCCGAAGAGGCCGCCGACCGGATCGGGTTTTACCTGGAATCTTCCCGGATGCTGGCGGACCGCACCGCCGAAATGCACCGGGCCCTGGCCTCGGAAAGTGTGGATCCGCGGTTTGCGCCGGAGTCTTTTTCCAAACTGTACCAGCGGTCCCTGTTTCAGTCCATGAGTTCTCTGGCCGGCCGTGTGCTGGCCCAGTTCAAACAGCAGTTGAAGCGGATGCCATATGATATTCAGGAAAACGGAAAGCGGGTGCTGGCCCGCCAGGACGCCATTATGGCCTGTTTTCGGCTGTTGACCGACCACAAGATCACCGCCAAGCGGCTGCGGTGCCACGGCGATTACCATCTGGGCCAGGTCCTGTACACCGGCAAGGATTTCGTGATCATCGATTTTGAAGGGGAGCCCGCCCGGCCGGTGAGCGAACGCCGCATCAAACGCTCTCCTCTGCGGGACGTGGCCGGCATGCTGCGCTCCTTTCATTATGCGGTATACAGCGCCTTGTTCGACGAAGAAGCGCGCGGCTCTTTTCAAGCGGACAGGCGAGAACAGATGGAGGCCTGGGCCGAAGACTGGCGCCTCCTGGTCTGTTCGGAATACCTGCGCACCTATCTGAGCCGCACGGAAGACGCCGGGTTTCTGCCCAACACCCCCGAGGAGATAAAGGTGCTGCTGGATGCCTATTTAATGGAAAAAGCGGTGTATGAACTCGGCTATGAAATGAACAACCGGCCCGACTGGGTCCGCATCCCGCTTCAGGGAATCGAACAGCTTCTGGAGGCCGAATAGATCCGCGACAGATATCCAAAAAATGAGACTTTTCCCGCCCGCCGGGAATTCAATACGGAGGAGATTATGCAGGAGCAGAATCAGACCACGGCACCGCCGTCCGAAAAGGTTCGATACGACTTCAGTTTATTGAGCCGGGACGACATCTATCTTTTCAATGAAGGCAGCCATTTTCGAATTTATGAAAAACTGGGGGCCCACCCGGCCGAACACGAGGGCCAGACCGGCATCTATTTCGCCGTTTGGGCGCCCAATGCCGAGCACGTCGGCGTCATGGGCTCTTTCAACGACTGGGACAAGGACCGCCATCCCCTTCGGCTCTTTGAAAGCTCCGGCATCTGGCACGGATTCATACCGGGCCTGGAATCCGGCGTCGTATACAAGTACCATGTCCGATCCCGCTTCCAGGGATACCGGGCCGACAAAACCGACCCTTTCGCCTTTTTTACGGAGCTTTCACCCCAGACCGCCTCTGTCGCATGGGATCTCGAATATGACTGGCAGGATCAGGACTGGATGACCAACCGCAAGGGGCCGAACAACCTGAGCGCCCCCATTTCGATCTATGAAATGCACCTCGGCTCCTGGATGCACGTGCCCGAGGAAGGCGATCGCCCGCTCAACTACCGGGAACTGGCCCCGAGGCTGGTCGAATACCTTCACAAGATGGGGTTCACCCATGTGGAATTTCTGCCGGTCATGGAGCACCCCTTTTACGGAAGCTGGGGATACCAGAGCCTCGGTTTTTTCGCACCCACCAGCCGATTCGGCAATCCCCAGGACCTGATGTATCTGATCGATCAGCTGCATCAAAACGGCGTCGGGGTGATTCTGGACTGGGTCCCTTCTCATTTTCCCACCGACGAACACGGACTCAGCTATTTCGACGGAACCCATCTGTTCGAGCATGAAGATCCGCGAAAAGGATTTCACCCGGACTGGGGCAGTTATATTTTCAATTACGGCCGCAATGAAGTCATGAGCTTTCTCGTCAGCAGCGCCCTCTTCTGGCTCGACAAATACCATATCGACGGCTTTCGGGTGGATGCGGTCGCCTCCATGCTCTACCTCGATTACTCCCGAAAACAGGGGGAATGGATCCCCAATCAGTACGGCGGCAAGGAAAACCTGGAGGCGATCGCTTTCCTGAGACGGTTCAATGAAGAGGTCCACATCAACTACCCGGACGCCCTCACCATTGCGGAAGAATCCACCGCCTGGCCTCAAGTCTCCCGACCGGTCTACGTCGGCGGGCTCGGGTTCGACATGAAGTGGGACATGGGATGGATGCACGATACGCTGGCGTATATGTCTCAGGAACCGATTCACCGAAGCTACCATCACAACAAGCTGACCTTTCGGATGCTCTATGCCTTTCACGAAAATTACGTGCTTCCCCTGTCCCACGACGAGGTGGTCCACGGAAAGGGGTCCCTGCTGGGAAAAATGCCCGGGGATGAATGGCAAAAGTTTGCCAACCTGCGGCTGCTTTTCGGATACATGTATGCCCAGCCGGCCAAAAAACTGATCTTCATGGGGGGCGAAATCGGCCAGTGGCGGGAATGGGCCCACGACCACAGCCTGGACTGGCATCTTCTGGAAAACCCTTTCAACAAGGGGCTGCAGCGCTGGCTGGAAGATCTCAACCAATTCTACCGCCGAAACCCGGCCATGCACGAGAAGGATTTTTCCCATGAGGGATTCGGATGGATCGACTGCAACGATGTCCATCAGTCGACCCTGAGTCTGATCCGGCACGGCAGCTCACCCGAGCAGGATATCATCGTGGTCTGCAATTTTACCCCGGTGCCCCGCCACAATTACCGGGTCGGGGTGGCCCTGGAAGGCACCTGGAAGGAGTGCCTCAACAGCGACGCCCAAGATTACGGCGGCAGCAACCAGGGCAACCTGGGCAGCCTGGAAGCGGTGCCCGTTCCCGCCCACGGACATCCCTTTTCTCTGACGCTGGTATTGCCTCCGCTGGGGATCGTCTTTTTCAGAAAGGAAGATTGAATTCAATAATCCTCGCCCTCCCTGGGGCATATCTAAAAAAAGAAGCAGTCATCGGCTAAAATCGTATTCCGACGGTTTTTTTGGCATCTTTGATTCGGAGCATCAATTTCAAGGTGTCCACAGAGGAGGGTTCAAAATCGAATTTTTTATAAAAATTTCGGGCCTTCTCATTCTTTGCATGTACAAAAAGGGCCCGAATACCGGCTATTTCAGCCGCACTCATGGTACGAAGGATTGCATCCCGAAGTAATCCTTTTCCAATTTTTCGACCCTGGTAGCTCCGGTCGACTGCGAGTCGGGCCAGAATCATGACCGGAATAGGATGCCGAGCCAACCCCTTCCGAACTCGCAGCGTCGCCATACGATATTCGAACCCACCGACGGCCAAGGTGTAGAATCCGACCACCCGATTATCTACCGATGTCACATAGGTATTGGCGGCATGGGCCTGCTGATTGATCATGGCATATCTCCGTAGCCAATTGTTCAAAATAGTCAAACCGCAATCGAATTCTTCCAACAAATGGAGCTTTTCCAGCTTGGACGGTGTGGACAGATTCATTCCCATGGCGGGACTTCATCCATCAACCGCTGAAGATCCGGCTTGACTTCCGCCGGACGATTCAGAATTTCTTGAAAACGGTTCCACTCCGCTTCATTTGGGAAAAAGAGTCGCTGATCGATCAATACATTTTCCGCAGCAGCACAAGCACTGTCCAGAACAAATTCGGTCACACTTTTCTGGCTTACGTCGGCTGCCCGTCTGATCAGGAATTGCTGTTGCTCCGTGGTCCTGAAACCAATGCGTGCCTTGCGCGGGTTGGGTTTTTGAGCCGTTTCGGTCATTGAGCACCTCTTCGAGCGGGAGAAATATCCGCCTCATTAAATGTTATCCTCAAGAACCCAGATTGGGCTTGTGGAAGCGCGGGTAACAAGTTGCACCTATCCTAAACTGTTAGTACAAAATACAAACAAAAAGCTATCCTGTCAAACCATAATTCTTTCCACGATCGTCCCTCCCCTTAAATTCATATGATTCTAACTTGACACCCGGATGATCATTCCCTACATTTTGGCGCTTTCGAACAATTCGGTTCGAGAATCCCTTTACCCGAATTGCCGATAGGCAAATCGAACCAATCCTTGAAAGAAAAACAGGTAAAATCAACCATGAAGATCTTGCTGTTGACCAATGAATATCCGCCGCACATTTACGGCGGCGCCGGCGTCCATGTAGAACATTTGAGCCGCGAGCTGGCCAAAATTGACCAGAATCAGCTGCAGGTATTGAGCTTCGGCGACCAGAGAATTTATGATCCCGCCATGTCCATTTCCGGCATCGCGCCATCCATGGAGCTTTCGTCCAACGGATTGAAACACGGCAAACTGCTGGACACCCTGTACCGCAACATCGTCATGACCGGAAAGGTGGAATCGGCCGATGTCATTCACTGTCACACCTGGTATTCCCACTTGGCCGGATGCCTGCTCAAGCAGGTCCTCGGAATTCCGATGGTGGTCACCACCCATTCGCTGGAACCTCACCGCCCATGGAAAAAGGAGCAGCTGGGGGACAGCTACAACGCCTCCTGCTGGCTGGAAAAAACCGCCCTCACCAACGCCGACGGCATTATCGCCGTCTCCAAGGCCATGAAGAAAGATACGCAAGATCTTTTCGGCGTCGCTCCCGAACGGGTGGAAGTCATCTACAACGGCATCGACACCGATCGATTTAAGAAAAGCGAAGATGCGGACGTATTGAAACAGTACGGAGTCGATCCGAAAAAGCCCTATCTCCTGTTCGTGGGCCGAATCACCCGCCAGAAAGGCATTCTTCACCTGGTCAACGCCCTGCCCTATCTGGAAGAAGGCATTCAGGTGGTGCTCTGCGCCGGCGCCCCGGATACCCCGGAGATCGGCCGGGAGATGAAACAGGCGGTGGAGGCGGCCCGGGCGAAGACCAGAAACGACATCCTCTGGATCGAGGAAATGGTGCCCGTCCCGCAGCTGATCGCCCTCTACAGCCATGCCGCCCTTTTTGTCTGCCCCTCGGTTTACGAACCCTTCGGCATCATCAATCTTGAGGCCATGGCCTGCCACACCCCGGTTGTGGCCGCCGCCGTCGGCGGCATCCCCGAAGTGGTCGTTCACGGCGAAACCGGTCTTCAGGTCCCCTTCGAACCGGCCGGCAACGGCAGCTCCGAACCCCAACACCCCGACACCTACTCCCGGGACCTCGCCACCGCGATCAACACCCTGATGGCATCACCCGAACGGCGAACCCAAATGGGAGAAGCCTCCCGCCGCCGGGTCGAAGCCCTGTTCAGCTGGAAATCGATCGCCGAACAGACCCAGGCGTATTATCGGAAGCTGGTGTCAGCAAGATAAGGGTAAAGCAGTACGTTTTGATGATAGGTACCTTCATGTAGAATTGGAAGACGGAAGGATTATTTCGACTCCGATGGAATGGTACGAGCCGCTTCAAAACGCCTCATTAAAACAAATTTCTGACAATCATTTTATCTGTCGAGGAACCGGCATTGAATGGCCTGAATTGGATTTTCATTTAAGTATCGAAAGCATGATGATTTCCGAACCGCATCAGCAAGTAGCATGATCTATTTATTCTTGAACCCAGGTGAGGCGAGGGCCGGCACGATGAAGGGGCCGGGCAGCACCGCCGGCAGGATGCGGGTGGAGGAGAGGATGGTTTCGGTACCATGATCTTCCGGCGGAAGTCGATACGCCAAAAAAATACCCGGGCCGAAGCCCGGGTATTTTCGAGGAAAGATCGGGGACGGGAAGGCATCGAAAGGGCGAAAGTCTTCCCGGAAACGGGGTTTAATACATATCGCCGTCCATGTCGGGCATGGCCGGTCCACCTTTTTTCTTCTCCGGTTTTTCCGTGATCATGGCTTCGGTGGTCAGCATCAGCGCGGCCACGGAAGCGGCGTTTTGAAGGGCGAACCGAACCACTTTGGTCGGGTCGAGAACCCCGGCACCCATAAGATTCTCGAATTCGCCGGAGGCGGCGTTATACCCGAAATCATCCTTGCCTTCCAGCACCTTGTTGAGAACCACGGAACCGTCCAGCCCGGCGTTCTTGACGATCTGACGCAGCGGCGCGGTAAGCGCCCGCCTGAGGATGGCAAGGCCGGCCTTTTCCTCTTCTGTGACCTCGACTTTTTCCAGGGCTTCCAGACACCGAACCAGAGCGATGCCGCCGCCCGGAACAATTCCTTCTTCCACCGCGGCTCGGGTGGCGTTAAGGGCGTTTTCCACCCGGGTCTTTTTCTCCTTCATTTCCGTCTCGGTAGCCGCGCCCATGTTGATGACCGCCACGCCGCCGGTCAGTTTGGCAAGCCGCTCCTGGAGTTTTTCCCGGTCGTAATCGGAGGTGGTCTCCTCGATCTGGGCCCGAATCTGCCGCATCCGGCCGTCGATGGCTTCCCGCGTGCCGGCGCCGTCCACGATGGTGGTCGTGTCTTTGTCCACCTTGGCGGTTTTGCAGGTGCCGAGATCCTCGAGGGTGATGCCTTCCAGTTTGACCCCGAGCTCCTCGGACACCACCTGGCCGCCGGTCAGGATGGCGATATCCTGGAGCATGGCCTTTCGTCGGTCGCCGAATCCGGGGGCTTTGACCGCGGCTACCTGCAGGGTCCCCCGCAGCTTATTGACGATCAGGGTGGCCAGGGCCTCGCCCTCCATATCCTCGGCGATGATCAGCAAAGGTTTTCCGGACCGGGCCACCGCTTCGAGAATTTTGACCATGTCTTTCATGCTGGAGATTTTCTTTTCATGGATCAGGATGTAGGGCTCCTCCAGCTCGGCCAGCATCTTTTCAGGCTCGGTAACGAAGTAGGGGGAAAGATACCCCCGGTCGAACTGCATGCCTTCCACCAGATCCAGGGTGGTCTCCATGCTTTTGGCTTCTTCGACCGTAATGACCCCTTCTTTGCCCACCTTTTCCATGGCCTCGGAGATCAACCGGCCCACCTGCTCGTCGTTGTTGGCGGAGATGGCGGCCACCTGTGAAATGGCGGTCTGACCCTCCACCTCCTTGGATATCCCTTTAAGGGCCTCCACCACGGCGGCCACGCCCTTGTCGATGGACCTCTTCAGAGACATCGGATTGTGGCCGGCGGCCACCAGTTTCTGGCCCTCACCGTAGATGGCCTGGGCCAGAACGGTAGCGGTGGTGGTACCGTCGCCGGCGGTGTCGCTGGTTTTTTTGGCCACCTCTTTCACCATCTGGGCGCCCATGTTCTCGAATTTGTCGGTAAGTTCCATCTCTTTGGCCACACTCACCCCGTCCTTGGTGACGGTGGGGGAGCCGAAGGACTTATCCAGAACCACATTGCGGCCCCTGGGCCCTAAAGTCACCTTGACCGCATCGGCCAAGGTGTTGACCCCGTTCAGCATATGCTCCCGGGCTTTGGTACTGTACGCGATCATTTTTGCAGGCATTGCTCTAAACCTCCGTGTTATTCAAGTATGGCCAAAATGTCATCTTCCTTCATGAAAAGATGCTCGACGCCTTCGATTTTGATTTCATTTCCGGCGTATTTCGAAAAGAGAATGTGGTCGCCCGCTTTCACCTCCAGCGGTGTCCGTTTGCCGTCATCCCCCACTCTTCCGGAGCCCACAGCCACCACTTTGCCCCGCTGGGGTTTTTCCTTGGCCGTATCGGGAATGATCAGGCCGCCCGCCGTTTTCTCTTCCGCCTCCACCCGCAACACCAACACCCTGTCATTCAACGGTCTTACGTTCATGTTTCTTGTTCCTCCTTGGTGAAAAACCGGAACCGTTTTCATCCACGGTTCCCAATTCTTCCGTTCGAACCTTTTCCGCCGGGATCGGACGCACCGATCTGCCGGAGCCGGTTCAATACGGAATACCACTTTGTTCGATTAAAAAATCGGCACACGGAATGATGCGCCTAAAGAAACGAAATAAATACGGATATGATTCGTGTTGAGAAAGTAAATCAGAAAAGGATTTTGTCAATACGGCCCCTGATTTTTTATTCAGCCCCCTTGCCGGTCATGGATTCGATATCGATTCGAATCACGGTGGTGGCGGCAAGCGCGGATTCTGAATAGGTGAATCGCCCGAATTCATGCCGGGAGGCATAGTGGGCCATGATGATGTCGAGAGCCTGTCGCTTGGATTCGGGATTTTCCACAAACACCGCCCGGCCGAAGCCGATCACGCTTCGAAAACCCATCCCCCATTTGCAGGCGGTTTCGCCGGGCTCGACTTTTGTATCCACATCCATCTCAAAGCAGACCGTGCGGTTCTTGCGCAGCGTGTCGATCTTCTTTCCTTTGCCCGCCGAATGGAGATAGAGGGCATTGCCTGAAAACCCGAAACAGAGCGGCACCACATAGGGCATGCCGTTGTCGACCATCGCCACACGGCAGACATCGGCCTGTTCAATGATATCCTCGATCTCTTTGGAATCGGTGATCTCTTTATCTTTTCGAATCATGCGGGCGCTCCATGAATGAAGTATCCAGGGGATCGATCACCCCCTCCAAATGGCGAGACACAAAAGTGGGCAGCATGAAGGAAGCCCGATGAACCCCGGAGTTGTAGTAGCGGGTCTGGATGCCGGACCGGTCCGGAAGGTCGGGGTTGAAATCCCTCAAGGGGCAGCGTTTCTTGGAAGCGAACCCGAAGCTCCAGAGCCCGCCCGGATAGGTGAGATTCGAAAAGAGATAGATGTGAAGCTTTTCGAAAAAAGGGCGCTGATTCAACAGCATGGGACGTTGAATTTCCTGATTATAAAAGGGGGATTCGGCCTGGGAGATCAGGATGCCTTCGTCGGTCAGAAGTCGGGACACCCCGCGGTAGAAATCCCGGTCGAAAAGCGGGGCCGCCGGACCGATGGGATCGGTGGAATCCACCAGGACGACATCGAAGCGCTCTTCGGTTTCGGCCACATATTGGATACCGTCTTCAATACGCAGCTCCAGACGGGGATCATCCAGAGCGCAGCTGACTTCAGGCAGATACTCCCGGCAGGCATTGACCACCATTTCATCGATCTCCACCATCACCGCCCGCTCGATCTTCGAATGGCGCAGCACCTCCCGAACAGTGCCGCCGTCTCCGCCGCCGATCACCAGCACCCGACGCGGATTCGGATGGACAAACAGCGGCACATGGGCGATCATTTCATGGTAAATGAATTCGTCCCGCTCGGAGAGCATGACCAGACCGTCGTTCAGGAGCATGATCCCGTGGTCCCGGGTTTTGACGACATCCACCCGCTGAAACGGGCTCTGACCGGAATAGAGGGTTTTTTCCACTTTGAACCCCAGCCGCATCGAATTTCTGTGGGTTTCGGTCACCCATAGGGACAGCCCGTCGTCGGCTTCCATTCAATATCTCTCCCGAGGCTTGGTTTCATAGTTCAAAAAACTGACGCTGTATCCGCAGTCGAATTCATACAGGCTCTTTTCGGTCATGGCGTATCCGGAGACGGTCCTCACCAGCGTGTCGTGTGCCGGAAGGCATGCATCGTCCATGCTGGTGGTCAAGACGACGGAAAACCGACAGGGGCGGAATATGGAGATCACCCGCCGCAGGGTATCGGAATAATCGGGCTCGAAGATGTTGGTCTCGAAGCTCACATAGGATGCCTGGTCTTGCGGAGTCACATGAACGGTATAATAATCCGGACCGCTGACGCCGTTCACCGAATAACCGCACGGGGTAAACAGGAATCCGTCGGTCACCATGGGCCGGGGATAGAGGCGGTCGAGCCCGGTGCGCTGTTCCACCTGCTCGGCGGTGAGCCGGCCGGCGCCGCAAAACGGCGCAATGGCATGGGGATCGAGATCATGCATCAATATCTGCAGGGTGGCGTCGCCGGAAGGGGCTTCTCCGCGGTGAGAGGAATAGAAGACATTCACGTGATCCCGGTTGGCGGGCCCCAGCTTATAAAATTTTCCTGGAAAGTATCGGGTCACCGTTTGTACATCCAGTTCAAACCGGGACGGCTGCTCATGGGGAAACATAAAATTTTTTTGCTCATAAAATACAAAAGCCACATTGTCGGCCCCCACGATCTCAAGGATCTTCGGCAGCGCCTCCACCAGGACCGTTTTTCCGCAGGTGATCATTAAAATACGATCCTCCCATACGAACAGGCTTGACTCCGACAGCAGATACGCATCCACCGCGTCGGTGGAGACCTGGCTGAGAATGGCGGCCCGGCTGGCTTCAACCACCCACCGCCAGCGCCCGTCCCTGTAGGATCGGAGCCCCGGCTGCGAAGAATTCAGTATGATTTCAAGCTTCTTTTCAGGCCCCTCGAACGGGCTGGTCATCACTTCCAACAGGCTCGTCCTCCGTCACCTTTTTTCATAATAGGTCTTGAGGCGGTCATACGCCGCGTTGTAAATCTGCATGATCTCCTTGGATGCCTTCAGCTTCTTGGGATCATTGATGAACTTGTCCGAATGATATTTCTTGATCTCCCGGTTTCGGGCCGATCGAACCTCCTGAAGGGAGGAGGGCGGGGTCAGCTGAAATACAGCCAGATCCTCCCTGACCTCCCGGGTAACTCCGGAATTCCCGTGGGGGTGGGTCCTCTGCCGGAATCCCCCCTCACCCTCATCTCCCATGGAAAACCGGACATCTTGATCAAAATCGGATTCATCCCCCGGGACGAATCTCCCGAATCCATTGTCGCGGCGGTCCAGTGTCGATCGGGCGATGCGGTATAATCGACCCAGTATATCCAGCATTTCGGCCTCTCCTTTATCCAGTTACGGCAAAATTTTATAAACCTCAATAATAGAGCATTCGACCCTGAAAGTCCACCCTATGCAAAATTCCTATTTCCTCTGACCATAAGTTTTGAATTTTTCCATGACCCGGTCCATTTCCTCGCCGGAAATGAGCGGCGGCAGCCCCACACACCGGGTCTGGTAGTAAATTCGGGCGACGAATTCGATCTCTTCGGCCGCTGCAAAAGCGGTCGCGATATTCGATCCCACGGCCACCAGGCCGTGGTTGGCCATGAGCAAGACATTGTAATCGCCGATGGTATCCACCACATTTCGAGCCAGCGCTTCGGTGCCGAAGGTGGCATAAGGGGCCACCGGCACCTTTTTTCCGGCAAACCCGACCAGGTAGTGGACCGCAGGAATTTCCCACTGGAGGCAGGCCATGGTGGTGGCATAGGGGGAGTGGGTATGAACCACCGCCCCCACATCCGGTCTCTGACGGTACAGCGCCAGGTGAAAGTTGAACTCGCTGGAGGGGGTTCGCTCCCCGTCGGCCACCCCGCCGTCTTTCAGGTTCAATACCGCCACATCTTCGGGGCGCATTTTTCCGTAATCGATGCCGCTGGGGCTGATGGCCACCTGTCTTGCGGCCCGGTCCCCCACACTCAGATTTCCGCCGGTGCCGGAGGTCAGCCCGGCGGCGACCATCTTTTTTCCGAATTCGACGACCGCGACCCGTTCCGTCTCAAGAATCATGGGTACCCTCTTTCAGATCTCCGTTTAAAAAATGTCGTGCTGAAATCGACTCAATCGCTTTCTTCAATCAGGTGGACCAGAATCAGCCCGTAAAACCCGCCGCCGGAGGCGGCCTGGTACCGCCATCCCAGATGGGCATGGCATCCGGCGCAAAGCGCATACCGCCAGGTGTACCCGGTAAACCAGGTGAACTCCAGGGTCGGCTGACCGGCGCCGGCACACCCTTCGGCTGCGGAAAAGCAGCCGATTTCAAACACGAACCCGGCCGGATTATTGAATACATGGCGATGCCGGCCGTGCATCTCGAACCGATACCGGGTATCGGTGACTTTGTGGCCGCAGGATTTGCACCGAATGGCTTTTCCGTCTTCATCCTCATCCGAGGTCTTTTCATCATCCTCGATTTTGTCCAGCGTCTCCAGCTTCTCGTCGTCCACCACCTGAAAGGCCCTCAGCGGGCCGCAGGCAGGGGCGGACGGGGTGTGAATGCTCGGCATGTTAACGACTCCTTTCTCCCCCAGGCTGTCCATCGGTTGATCATACCATTGTCCCCCGGTCAATTACAAAATTTAAAATACAAACGTAAAAACGGGTGAAGGAATTGCAATCTTTGCTTGATATTTTAATCGCCCATTGTGTATACTCCCAAAATTAAATAGGAAAATGTATTTGGTGATGCTTGTTTTCTGTCACGGATGCTGTTTTCAACCACAGCTGCCGAGCCAAAAAAAATGATCCCCTGGCACCGCTTATTCGGTCTGACACTCACTGATTTATTCCTGAACTCCGCCTATGAAGTGGTCCTTAAGAAGGACCTTTCCCTGAAGCAGCAGTTACTGGACGTGGTAATCATTGAGAAAAGGGGCGGGAAAACGCCCGATATATTGCCGGACGAGTTGGAAAATTTGGCCGCCCATAACCTGATGACCTATAAATCCCACCAGGAAGCCTTGGATGGCTGGACGATCGAGGAGTTGTGCGGACATTATGTCAATTACCGAAAGCAGATCAGCCCGTCTTTTAAAAAACTGCTGCCCGCGGAGGATTTCCGCCTTTACGCGGTCAGCACAAGGTACCCGGAACATTTATCGGATCAGATTAATTTCGTTGCAGCCGCACCCGGCGTTTATGATATCCGCTGGGGGATTCGGAATATTCGGCTCATCGTGCTCAGCCGGATTGAACAATCGGAAAAAAACGCCCCGTGGCTGATGTTCAGCGCCGAATCGGAAAAAGTTCGATATGGAGCGGCCTCCTATCGATGGAACAGTCCGGTCAGCGGCATCATCAATAAGCTCTTCAAAAGATATCAGAACCAAGGAGTTATTATGCCATACACGCTTGAAGATTTCCAACAGGAAATAAAAGAGGAAGTCCTTAAAAGCCTCACCAAAGAAGATCTTGAACAATTATTGCAGGGGCTTAAACCCAAAGATCGGCTGAAGGGATTAACTCCAGAGGAATTGATAAAGTGGTTTAAACCGGAAGACCTTTTAAAGCGATTGAAACCAGAGGACCGATTGAAAGGTCTGAAAGCTGAAGAGCGGCTGAAAGGTCTGAAAACTGAAGAGCGGTTTAAAGGATTAAGTACGGAAGAAATTGAGGCGTATTTGAGAAAAATCAAAAAAGAACAGAAGTAATAGCTGTTGGATGGTCTCGATCCTTGATGGCCCCAGCTCTCCGTTGGGGAGAAAACGGTTCAATCACCGCCCGGAATTGCCGTTGAAAATTAACGGTCGGCCGGGATGAATATCCATCCCGGCCGTCATCTTTTGAATTTTGAATTATCCACCCGCCGCAATGGTGATCGGCATTCCCATGATCGGCCACAGGACCGCCACCGCAAACCCGGTGACGAGCAACAGCAGGATACTGGCCGGGATGCCGTAAAGAAAAAATTCTCCCGTGGTAAATTGTTTCGAATCATAGGCGATGGCGTTGGGGGCCGCCCCCACGAGCAGCAGAAAGGGCATGCCGGCGACAATCAGGGATGCAAACAGGATCACCTCCGGCGCGACCCCCAGGTATGGTGCGATGACCAGGGCCACCGGCAGTGAAATGGCGATGGCCGCACGTTCATGATGAAGTTGGTCATCATCATGACGAAA
>JBEPWQ010000029.1:0-13165 GCA_041642315.1 Desulfobacteraceae bacterium
CGGGCAGGGCCAGGTGCTCGGCCGGTGTGATATAGCAGACCAGGTCGGCCCCGTACCGGGCGGAATTGGCCGCCCCGATCGCCGCGGTGATGTGATCGTACCCGGCCCCGCTGTCGCAGGGAAGCGGTCCCAGCACATAATAGGGGGCATTGCCGCTCATCCGCTTTTCCAGCATGATATTGCCCTCGATCTCATCCAGGGGCACATGGCCGGGCCCCTCCACCATCATCTGGCAGCCCATCTCCCGGCCCAGCTCGGCCAGTTCGCAGTTGATGATCATCTCCGCCATCTGGGCCCGGTCGTGGCTGTCGTGAATGGCGCCGGCCCGAATCCCGTTGCCCAGGGAGAGGACCGCATCATACTGTTTCATCAGTCCGCAGACCCGGTCGAACTGCTCGTAGAGCGGGTTTTCCCGATTGTTGTATTCCATCCAGGAGACCATGAAGGTGCCGCCCTTGGAGACCAGACCGCCGTATCGGTATCCCTGTTTTCGCAGCCGCTCGATGCTGAACCGGTTGATGCCGCAGTGGATCGCCATGAAGGAGATGCCGTCGGCCAGCTGCCGTTCGATGAGATCGAAGAGATACTCCGGGTCCAGCTTGTTGGGGTTGCGGTATTTCCGGGCCGCTTCGCAGAAGGCCTGGTAGAGAGGGACGTTTCCCACCGGCAAATCGCAGGCGTCGAGCACCGCGCGGCGGACCGCATCCAGATCTCCGCCCGCCGAGAGTTCCATCAGCGTGTCGGCCCCTTCCTCCTGAATCGCCCGGGCTTTTTTGATCTCGAGATCGATATCGCAGATGTCCGAAGAGGTGCCGATGGACCCGTTGACCTTGGTTCGCAGTCCGGTGCCGATCCCCACCACCCGCTGATTCGGGCGTCCGGGGTGGTTGGGGATGACGATCTCCCCGGCCGCCACCCGGGCTCGAATCAGGGCCGGTTCCAGGCCCTCGTCCTTTGCCACCGTTTTCATTTGAGGAGTGATCACTCCTTCCTTTGCCAGTTCCAGCTGTGTCTTCATGTGCATTTTCTCCGATTCCGCAGGTTGCCAAAGGAAAATTCGACTTTGATCCTCGTTACGGCAAATCCTGAATAGTGGGCAGGCCGCCCCGTGGCCGAAACGGTGATCATGGCCGGAAATTCTTTCGGTTTTGCCAAAAAAAAACCGTGTTGCAGGGGGCTACCCCGTAACACGGTCATGTGGACACAATTCCCGAAAAAGGTGTGCGGCAGGTCTTCTGACTTGCGGATCAGCCTTCGGCCGCGCCTTCCCGCTTTCTTTATGGAAGCAGTGGCATTCAGCGGCCTCGGTCCCCGCTTACAGCGCCGGTCCAACGTTACGGATTTTCACCGTATTCCCTATTCTCCCCCGCCCTCGGGCGGGGGCACCGGCACACCCATTCATATGTGCGAATCAGATAGCCACACCTCGTTTAAAAATGCAAGGCTCTTTTTTGACAGGCTTAGCCCGGAACCGCCGGCGCCGGTCTGCGGCGCAGATGGGAATTGGTGAGATAAACGCCGGTGCTGACCATGACCGCCCCCACCAGGAGGGAAAATGTCACCGGTTCCTGAAGAATGAAAAAGGCCAGAATGATGGCGCTGACCGGAACGAAATTGATAAAAAGGCTCGCCTTGCCGGGACCGATGGCTCGAATCCCTTCGTAATACCAGATAAAACCGACCACCGTACCGAAGAGGCCGAGATAGACGATGGAAAGCCAGTCGAGGGCGGAATAATCGCTCAAATGAATGGTCAGGCCCTCCAGATAGGCCGGAAAAAAGAGAGCCGCGGTTCCCACCACCGATGAGTAGGCGATGGACACCAGGGGCGACAGGCCCGAAAGCACCGTCTTGCCGATGAGAGAAAATGCGACCCAGCTCAGAACACAGACCAAAATGTAGATTTCGCCCAGACCGATCCCTTCTCCCAGAATCTCCCCCGGATGCCCCCGGGAGATGACCACCATGGCCCCGGTCACCGACAGCAGAATGCCGATCACCCGGACCAGGTTGAGCCGCTCCTTGAAAAAATAGGCCGACAGGAGCGTAATGAAGATCGGGTTGGTGGCGATGATCAGAGAAGCCCGGCCGGCGGTGATGAGTTTGAGGGACTTGAAGAAAAAGATGTTGTAGGCGAAGACTCCGGTCAGGCCCAACAGAATGACCGGCAGAATCTGGCGCCGTCTCAGGGCGGGCAACCGCCCTTCGACCCGCCAGGTCAGCAGCAGCAGGCAGCCGGAGGCGATAAAAAAACGAAGAAAGGCGGCGGAAGCGGGGTCCACATGGCCGGCGATCATTCGACCGGCGACAAAAGTCCCCCCCCACAAAGTCGCGGTCATCAGCAGCTTGAGATAGATCAGCATTCTTCAAAAAATCCGTTCCGTCGACGGGCGGGTGGTATTGCGGGCGCACAAAACAAAAGTGGAGTCACGGCCCCGTTCGCCATCACTCCACTTCCACCGGTTCCACAAACCGGTTCCGTTTTGAAAGAATTATCTACTCACCCGCGACCTCTTTGCCGCAGTGCTTGCAGACATTGGCCCGTTTCTTGACGATCTCCGCACAGAAAGGGCATTCCCGGGTATAATGCCGTTGGTGGATCTTGTTGATCGCCTCTTCTACCCCCTTGCGCAGGATGTCGTTTCCATACTTGTTTTCCTTGAGCGCGTCAATGGAAACCGTGTCACCGACATCGCCCATCACTTCGGCGGCCTTCAACCGAACCCGGGGCGGTTCGGCGGAATCGAGCAGAATCCGCTGCACCGTCACCTTGTCTTCGGAGACCAGGCACTCTGCCAGCACGGCCAGCCCTTTTTCGGTTTTTTCATCCTGAAGCTTTCGCTCCCGCATCACCTCGTCATCGATAATCTGGCCCTGACCCCCTTGGGGGCCCCACACCGGCATGCACTCGTAGGTGCCCGATTCGGGATAGCACATGCATCGGTAGGATGCATGTCGGCCGTAGTTCTCTTCGATGTTCTTCCATCCCGATTCGTAAAGGGTGCATTCGTCGTTGAAGCATACATATAGAAAAGGCGTACCCCAACCCAGCCCGTCATCCATGGTGATCATGGGTACCTCCCACAGGCTCATGGTTTCGCCGCAATGGGGGCAGTCCGGTTTGTCCTTGGAGATGACCTTCTCCAGGACCTGTTCTCGTGTTTCAAAAGCCATCTTGTTTTTCCTTCCGTATGAGTGGGCTTTTCGCAGACCGCAATATTCGATCTAATAAAAAATAACAGTACGAATATCAAGGGTCTATTCCGAAAAAGCGCCATGTTGTTTTGTTTCGTTATCCAGAATCTAAGCCCTCTTTTGATCTTGTCAAACGAAATGCGGGCCATGATCACCATTTCGGCCACCCCGGGGAATTCTCCCGGCCCGGCAAGAACTCACTTTCGCTCAAACAGCTTCCCGGACCGGGAAAATCCCCCGGGGTGGCCTCTCTACCATTCAGGCTTGGCCGAAACGATGATCAACGCCGAAATGCGGAACGAATAAAGGTCACTGGTTTCCAAACCCGTTGCTCTCCCCGCAGTCGGGGCAGACCCAGGTGATTCCGTTGCAGGAGACGCCCCAGAAGTTCTCATCCATGCATGCCTGGCAGATTCGAAACCCGCAGCGACACCCCCAGCAGAACGGAAACGTCCCGCCGCAGCAGTGGCAACGGGTCATTCCTTTGCGGCGATGCCTGCGGCGGTAAGCGGATCGATCAGGCGCCGATGTAGCTGGCATGGTCCACCTTCATGCACCGGTCCATCACCACGTCGATGCCGGCTTCGGTGAGGGCTTTGGCGACCTCTTCGTTGCGGATGCCGAGCTGGAGCCAGACCGCCTTGGGCTTCACCCGAAGGAATTCGGCCAGATGCTCGGAAATCTGCTCGGAACGTCGAAAGACATCCACCAGATCCACCGTATCTTCCAGATCGTCGAGGGATCTGTAGACCGGTTCGCCGAGAATTTCCTTTTGGCCGGGCCGCACCGGAATGATTTTATACCCTTTGGTTTGAAGATACCGGGCCACCCGGTGGGAGTCTCGATTCTCCTTGGGGCTCAACCCGAGCACAGCGATGGATTTCACATTTTCGAGCAGTTCCTGAATCTCCTCCCGCGTCGTCAATACCCTGCCTTGACTCATGGTATTCATCCTTTCTTGGGTGTATCCTTTGTCTTGTCGTTTGGAAACATTGATGGTACAAACGGTCCGTACCCATTGAAATGAAAACCAAAATTAAGGCGGAAGAAAGGGCCTGTCAATCAACCACCATGTCGAAACTCATGCTCGCTCTGATCACCTTCTGCGGGGGTGCCGCCGCCACCATTCAGCCTTCCATCAACGCACGGCTGGCCCGGCATATCGGCGTCATCGAAAGCTCATCGGTATCCTTCCTGGTGGGGACCCTGGTCCTGGTGGTCGTGGCTTGCGCCCTCAGCCCCGGCGACTACCGGGGCCTTCAGGATGCGCAGTGGTGGCAGCTGACCGGCGGATTTCTGGGGGCCTTTTTCGTTGCCGTCACCACCTTCGTCGTGCCCCGCATCGGCACCACCGCCACCATGGCATTGATCATCTCGGCCCAGCTCATCATGGGCATGATTCTCGACCACTTCGGCATGTTCGGCCTGCGCGGTGCCGCCATCGATCTTCGCCGGATCATCGGGGCCGCGGTTCTGAGCCTGGGGGTCTACCTGATCCTGAAACGATAATAAAAACCGGCGCGCATGCGCCGCGCTTTGCAAATAAACCATTCTTATGGAACGGAACCTTTTTGCATGACGGACAAAAAAACACTATACCTCATCGACGGCACCGCCTATGTTCATCGGGCCTACCATGCCATTCGAAACCTGTCCAACTCTCAGGGGCTGCCCACCAACGCCACCTTCGGGTTCACCCGTATCCTGATCAAGCTGATCGAGGAGCGGCGCCCCGAATACATGGCCATGCTTTTCGACATGAAGGGGCCGACCTTTCGCCACGAGATTTTTGACGAATACAAGGCCAACCGCCCCCCCATGCGGGAAGACCTGGCGGTCCAGATTCCGTATATCAAGCGGGTGACCCAGGGATTCAATATTCCGGTGATGGAGGTCCGGGGCTACGAGGCGGACGATCTCATCGGCACCCTGGCGGCCCAGGCCGAAGCCGAAAGGTTCGAGGTGGTGATGGTCTCCGGCGACAAGGACCTGCTTCAGCTGGTCACCGAAACCACCTCCCTGTGGGATCCGATGAAGGACAAAACCGTGGACTTGGCGGCCCTGCGAAAAGAATTCGGGGTGGAGCCGGACCGGCTGGTGGATGTGATGGGGTTTTCCGGCGACACCTCCGACAACATCCCCGGGGTGCCGGGGATCGGACCCAAGACCGCCCTCACCCTGGTCAAGGAATTCGGGGATATGGAGGCCGTTTATGAACAGGTGGAGACGATCACCAAGAAAAAACAGAAGGAAAACCTGATCGCCCACAAAGAGGACGCCTTTTTGAGCCGGGATCTGGTAACCATTCGAAAGGACGCTCCGGTGCGGTTCGATCCGGAAGCGTTTCAGGTGGAACCCCCGAACCGGGAAGTCCTGTGCAGGCTCTTCGGAGACCTCGAATTCCGGCAGCTTCAGGACACCTTTTCAGCAGCGGCGGATACCCGGGAAAAGCGCTACACAATGATCCTGGACGAAAAAGCCCTGGACCGCCTTATCGATCGGCTCCAACACGCCGACATCTTCGCCCTGGACACCGAAACCACCTCCCAGGACCCGATGCGGGCCGACCTCGTGGGCCTCTCCTTCGCCGTGGAGGCGGACGAGGCCTTCTATATCCCCTGCGGCCACTGCTACCCCGATGCGCCGGACCAACTCTCCCCCACCGGGGTGTTGAAAAAGCTTCGGCCGGTTCTGGAGGACCCGGCCCGGAAGAAGGTGGGCCAGAACATCAAATACGACTGGATCATTCTGGATCGCCACCGGGTGCACCTGGACGGGGTGGTTTTCGACACCATGGTCGCCTCCTATCTGCTCAACCCCTCCAAACGGGCCCACGGCCTCGACGCCATCGCCATCGATTTTCTGAACCACAAGACCACCACCTATCATGAGGTGGCAGGCAAGGGCAAATCGATGGTCACCTTCGACCGGGTGGTCCTGGAGAAGGCGATGCCGTACGCCTGCGAGGATGCCGACATCACCCTCCTGGCCTATCACAAACTTCGGCCGATGCTGGCGGAGCTCGGCCTCTCCCGGCTGATGGAGACGGTGGAGGTGCCGCTGATTCCGGTCTTAAAGAACATGGAAATGCGCGGCATCCGGGTCGACCGGGACCGGCTCCACGAACTTTCCAAGCGGTTCGATTATCAGATTCGGTGCCTGGAAACCGACATTCACACGGTCGCAGGCGAACCCTTCAACATCAACTCCCCCCAGCAGCTCGGCATCATTCTGTTTGAAAAGCTGAAGCTGCCGGTGCAGAAGAAGACCAAGAAACGAACCGGCTACTCCACCGACGTGGAGGTCCTGACCACCCTGGCCGAGCACCATGAAATGCCCGCCCTGATACTGCGCCACCGAACCCTGTGCAAGCTCAAGTCGACCTATGCCGACGCCCTGCTCGACCTGATCCATCCCGAAACCGGCCGCATCCATACCTCCTACAACCAGACGGTCACCGCCACCGGCCGGCTCAGCAGCTCCGAACCCAACCTTCAGAACATCCCCATCCGCACCGAAGAAGGGGTGGAAATCCGCCGGGCGTTCGTCCCCCGCCCGGGCTGGACCCTGCTGGCGGCCGACTACTCCCAGATCGAACTTCGGCTGCTGGCCCACTACGCCGACGACGACCTCCTGCTTCAGGCTTTTCGGGAGGAAGCGGACATCCACGCCCGGACCGCCGCCGAAATATTTCAGGTATTCCCTCAGATGGTCACACCGGACCTGCGGCGGCAGGCCAAAACCATCAACTTCGGGATCATGTACGGGATGGGCGCCTTCAGCCTCTCCAAAGAACTCGGGATCAGCCGAAAAATGGCGGCCACCTACATCGACAGCTATTTCGCCCGGTACAAAGGCGTGAAGCGGTTTATCGAAGAGACCATCGACCAGGCGCATAAAACCCGGCGCACCAGCACCCTTCTCGGGCGGATTCGGCTCCTGCCCGACATCAACAGCGCAAACCGGAACGTTCGGGCATTCGCCGAGCGCACCGCGGTCAACACCCCCATTCAGGGCACCGCCGCCGACCTCATCAAGCTGGCCATGATTCGGGTGGACCGGGCCCTCAAGGAGGGGCGGCTGAAATCGGCCATGCTCCTCACCGTCCATGACGAGTTGGTCTTCGAGGTCCCCCCGGAGGAGCTGGACGTGGTCACCGATCTGGTCCTGGAAATTATGGAAAACATCTGGCCCGAGCTGAAGGTCCCGCTCAAGGTGAATGTGGACAGCGGGGAGAACTGGGCCGAGGCGCACTGAGTATGAATCAGGATGGCCAGGATTATAAAGGATATCCAGGATGACCAATCGAACCAACAACGGAAAGGCGGCACGGGAAGCGCTCGATGTCAAGACCTCTCTCTTCAAAACCCTTTACAAATTTTGTGCCATTCTCTGAATAAAAATTGAAAACTCCCCCTTGACCGACCTGAAACCGTGTTTATATTTTGCACCAGAAAGGAGCATATAACAGTATAAATACGGATGGTTAAAGCAATAGTGATCGGGTATAGAACCGCACCACCAACCAAGGAGGAAGAAAATGATCGTCAGAAGAATGTACAACACCCCCAATTGGGGCTGGAGAAGCCCGTTTGATGAACTCGAACTGTTGCGAAACCGGATGAACACCCTGTCTCGCACCTTGTCGGGAGATACCCCCCATACGCGGTCGGCCGGGGTATTCCCCCTGATCAACGTCACCGAAGACAAAGACAATTACCGGGTACGGGCCGAGCTTCCCGGTCTCAGCGCCGATCAACTGGACATCTCCATCACCGGCAACAGCCTGGCCATCTCCGGCGAGCGAAAGATTTCCGAAGAAGACAAAGAAGCCAAATACCACCGCCGCGAACGGGAATCCGGAAAGTTCAGCCGAATGATCGAACTGCCCGACCAGGTGGACGGTGAAAAGGTGGCGGCCCAGATGGCAAACGGCATTCTCACCGTCACCCTGCCCAAAGCGGAAACGGCCAAACCGAGACAGATCAAAGTCCAATAAACCGGCACCTAATGAAGGGAGGGATAGAAAGATGGCAGACATTCAGGTAAAAGAAAAGCAGGAATCCGCCCCGTCCGTGGAACAGACCACACCCGGTAGAACCTTTATGCCGGCGGTGGACATTTTCGAAACGGAACGCGAAATCACGTTGATCGCCGATATGCCGGGGGTCAGCCCCGACCATCTCGATATCGATCTGCGGGAGAACACCCTCACCCTTGCCGGTGATGTGGCGGCCCCGGAATCGGCGGAAGAAACCCACGTGCTTCAGGAATATGAGACCGGCAAATACTTCCGCCAGTTCACCCTGTCGGAGGTCATCGACCAGGGAAAGATCGACGCCAAACTCAATGACGGCGTGCTTCGACTCTCTCTGCCCAAGGTGGAAAAAGCCAAACCGCGTAAAATCACGGTTCAGCCCGGATAACCGGCCCGACCGATCGGAACAGGCCGGAGAATCGACCATGAAGCCGAAGACCGAATGAAAAGGTGCATCCTTGCGGTCTTCGGCTTTTCCCCTTTTGCTTTTTCCGGCGGATACCCACTTCTACCGGATTTTTTTGACCGAATCCCGGCCCCCGGCAGTAGAGACATAATCCATTTTCGATGCAACCGACAACCCGATCTGCTTTCGGCTGCCCATGAAGAACTACTACATCATCCTCGGCATCACCCCCCAGACGAACCCGGACGGAGTTCGCCAGGCCTTCCGCAACAAGGCCAAACAATACCACCCGGACAAGACCGGGCAGGAGGGGACCTCTTTTTTCCAGGACATCACCGAAGCCTATGAGGTGCTTTCGGACCCGGAAAAACGATCCGAATACAATCGAAGGCTTCGAGAGAAGGAAGACCGGTCCGCCTCTGTGAACAGGCCCCGCCCCGCCGACCGCTCGGGGCCGCCCCCGGAAAATCTCTTTTCAAGATCATTTCATTTCGGGCAATCCCCTTTTGATCGGGACCCCTTTTTCGATACCCTGTTCAGCCGGCGCTCCGCTCGAACCGATATTCGGGAACATCCGCTTGAATTGGAGGTAATCCTCTCCCCTGAAGAGGCCCGGGACGGTTTTTCCACCATCCTGGAACTGCCTTTGTACAACATCTGCCCGGTCTGCCGGGGGGCGTCGGCACCGGACCGGCTGTTATCCTGCCGCCGCTGCGGCGGAAAAGGCATCCGATCCCTGTACCACCGGCTTCGGCTGACCCTTCCCGGCCCCATTCGGAACGAGGAGCGCACCGACATTCCGGTCCGGGCCGAAACCGGGTACCGGGTTCTGCTGCGCCTCCATTTTCGGATTCAATCTTCCTGACAACCGGCCGGCCGACCTGAAAGCGGTTTCACCACCCGCCGCCATTCCGGCTCCGGACCCGGAAAGCCGCCCCGGCGCCTTGGAGGATAGGCATCTTTTTCGGCAGATGCTGAATCGGCAAGAGAATTCCCCGGCATGGCGCCGGGTGGAACAAAGCATGGCATTAAAAAAAGCCCGGATCACTCCGGGCTTTTTTTATCTGCGTATGGGGAAGGAATGGATCAGGATTCTTTGATAAAACATTCCTGGCTTCGGGGATTCCGGAAAAAGAAGACCGACAGCCCCAGAATCGGAATGGCGATAAAAAAACCGACCACCGGCAGCACCGTAATGCCCGCCCCCAAAAATGCGAAACCGATCAGGGCGAAAACGAGCCCGATAAAAAAATGGTATCCTTTTTCGTAGATGCAATCCATGTTCACCATGATGACACCTCCTTATGTTCAAAACGCCGCGGCGTTCGATATCGTCTAATCAGCTCTCTTCCGCTGTATTGTTTCAAAGGTAAGCGCCATCCCCTGAAAGTCAACAGCGGGGGCTGATCATCGTTTTGGCCAAGCCTGAATGGTAGAAAG
This sequence comes from Desulfobacteraceae bacterium, assembly GCA_041642315.1. Lineage (GTDB taxonomy): Bacteria > Desulfobacterota > Desulfobacteria > Desulfobacterales > Desulfococcaceae > JAABSQ01. The sequence goes on from JBEPWQ010000029.1 coordinate 10,080, forward strand.
GCCACCCCGGGGGATTCTCCCGGTCCGGGAAGCTGTTTGAGCGAAAGTGAGTTCTTGCCGGGCCGGGAGAATTCCCCGGGGTGGCCGAAATGGTGATCACGGCCCAAGCGCGGCTCACCTCTCGGCCCTCCCGATATTTGAATCGTCTGCTTGAATCGGCGTCTTGCATCCGAAACCGGCCGGTGGTAAAAAAGGGATCATGAAAATACTGCTCGTTTATCCCTATTGCCTGGAGGACCGGATCCATGAAGAGGATGTCGGGGCGGTGCCGATGGGGCTTTTTTCCATCGGGGCCCTGCTCAGGCAGGAGGGATATCCGGTGGAGGTTCTCAACCTCAGCGGGCTGGGCCGGAATCCGAACCGAATTCGAGAAATTCTGGCGGCCCGCCGCCCCCGGGTGGTCGGGTTTTCGGTACTCAACGCCAACAGGTGGGGGGCGATCGATATCGCCCGAATGGCCAAATCCCTGGACCCCACGGTCACGGTCGTTTTCGGGGGAGTCGCCGCCACCCATCTCTGGCATCATTTTCTGACCCATTTTCCGGAGGTCGACTTCACCGTCATGGGCGAGGGGGAAATCCCCTTTTTACACCTGATTCGGCATCTCGAAGCGGGATCTCCCGGGGACTCCGGCGCCGTTCCCGGCATCGGATACCAAAAAGACGGCCGACCCGTGCGGACCGATCCGGCCGAACCGATTCCCGACCTCGACGCCCTGCCCAATCCGGCCCAATACTATCCCTATCGCCATCTGTCCCTGACCCGGGGCTGCCCGGGCCGGTGCACCTTCTGCGGCTCCCCCGATTTCTGGGGCCGCCGGGTGCGGTTTCATTCGCCCGGTTATTTCGTGGACCAGATGGAGATGCAGACTCAAAAAGGGGAGCGGTTCTTTTACGTCTCCGACGATACCTTCACCCTCCGCAAATCCAAGGTGATCGAGGTCTGCAAGGAGATTCTTCGGCGTCGCCTGTCGGTCTCCTGGGCCGCCATCTCCCGGGTCGACTGCGTGGACGAGGAAGTTCTTCTGTGGATGCGGCGGGCCGGGTGCGCCCAGATCAGCTACGGCGTGGAAAGCGGTTCCGCAGACATTCGAAGCCTTCTCGGCAAGCCCTTTTCAGCCGATGTCATCGAAACGGCATTTGCCCTCACCACCGCCTACGGGATTCTGCCCCGGGCCTACTTTATCTACGGCTGTCCCGGTGAAACGCGAAAAACCATCGATGAAACCCTCGCCCTGATTCAACGGATTCGGCCCCTGAGCGCCATTTTCTACATCCTCGATGTCTTTCCCGGCACCGATTTGTACGCGCAGTTCAAGCAGAACTTCGGGGTCAATGACGACATCTGGCTGGAGCGGATCGAAGACATTCTCTATTTCGAGTACGACCCCGATCTCTCCCGGGAAGATGTGCTGGCCTTCGGCGACATGCTTCGCACCGGGTTTTACAGAGCCCTGCCCGGGTTCACGGACGCGATCGCGGTGGCGGACCGGGAGGACCTGTACCCCCTGCATGCCGATTTCTTTTCCAAGCTGGGAATGACCTTCAGCCACGGAGATTATGCAAACATCGAGGCGATCCCTGACCCGGACGCCGTGGCCGAGCGCCTCTACCGGCGGTCCCTCCGATTCGCACCGGATCACCGGGGATTCGTGGGGCTGGCCGAGGTCCTGCAAAGGCAGGGGGCCTGGCAGGCGGCCTCGGCGGTGATCGAAGAAGGACTGGGCCATTATCCCGACAGTGAAGACCTGACCCTCTGCGCCGGCATCGCCCGCATGAACCGGGGCCGGTATGCCGAAGCCATCGACCACCTTCTCAAATTTCCCGATTCGGCCCGGGCCCTGCTGGCGATCGCCCAATGCCACCAGGCCATGAACCAGCCCAACCTGGCCGCCCTCTACCGCCGCCGCCTTCAAACCCGCTCGGGACAAACACCCAATCCCCGGCCGCAGACCGGAGCTGAAGCCACTCTTTCAAGATCGCCCTCTGTCAAAGATTGACAATACTTGCCGATATATTTACAGTTTCATGAGAATGAAGAAAGGGAGGTTTTCATGACGATGAATGTCAATTTGACGCCCCATCTTGAGGATATGGTCAGAAAGAAAGTGGCTTCCGGACTCTACAATTCGGCAAGCGAAGTCGTCCGCGAGGCATTGCGGCTCATGGAGGAACAAGACCGCATGCGGGAGATCAAGCTTGAAAGGTTGCGGCAGGATATTTCCGACGGACTAAACAGCGGCGACTCCACCCCTTGGGACCCCGATGAGATCAAACGAGAAGGCCGCAAAAGAAAGACTGCCAGGAACACCCCTTGCCGTGAGGCATAGATGCCCGTCATCCTAAAACGCCCGAGTGCCCTGAGCGATCTTGTAGAGATTTGGGAATATATTGCCGAAGACAGCGAGGCGAGGGCCGACGCTTTTGTTGAAACTATCGACCGAAAATTTCGGGCACTGGCCGAAAATCCGGGCATGGGTCGCACCCGTGATGAACTGGCGGAAGGTGTACGGAGCTTTCCGGTCGGCCGGTATATTATTTTCTACCGCTCACTGATGGATGGTATCGAGGTCGTTCGCATTTTGCACGGTGCCAGAGATCTCAAACCCCACTTCCATTCAAATTCAGAGGACTAAATCATAGGCAGCCCCCCGCGGGCCGGAGCAAAAGGTTTCTAAGGAGAGTTGGATGCTGAGGCTAAGGGATTCGATGGCTCCGGTCCATCTGCGTCATCATTTTCATCATGATTATCTGCGGTTCAGACGAACACCCAATCCGCGGGCTGAGGCATAGATTCGAGTATTTTGAATCCGGATTTCCAGGATTAGAAAGGATAGCCAGGATAACACCGCCCTTCAATCCTGACCATCCTTCAAACATCCCGGCCATCCTGATTCAAGGTTCAAGTGCCCAGATGCAAGTACCCAGGTTCAAGGGCCGGGGGCTGAGATCCGGGCCTCTTTGAATCCGGATTTCCAGGATTAGAAAGGATAGCCAGGATAACACCGCCCTTCAATCCTGACCATCCTTCAAACATCCCGGCCATCCTGATTCAAGGTTCAAGTGCCCAGATGCAAGTACCCAGGT
>JBEPWQ010000029.1:13265-22697 GCA_041642315.1 Desulfobacteraceae bacterium
AATCCTGACCATCCTTCAAACATCCCGGCCATCCTGATTCAAGGTTCAAGTGCCCAGATGCAAGTACCCAGGTTCAAGGGCCGGGGGCTGAGATCCGGGCCTCTTTGAATCCGGATTTCCAGGATTAAAAAAAGATAGCCAGGATAACACCGCCCTTCAATCCTGACCATCCTTCAAACATCCCGGCCATCCTGATTCAAGGTTCAAGTGCCCAGATGCAAGTACCCAGGTTCAAGGGCCGGGGGCTGAGATCCGGGCCTCTTTGAATCCGGATTTCCAGGATTAAAAAAAGATAGCCAGGATAACATCTCTCCTTCATCCTGTTCATCCTCCACATCCCGGCCATCCTGATTCAAAGGTCAGGATTCCGAGCCCTTGAACCTGGTCCCTTGAACCTGGGCACTCAAAACTTCAGTCCTGAGAAACACAAAAATCCACTCCCCGTCATTCACCTCCACCGTCAAATCGCCGCCCCGGGCCTCGGCGTAGACGATCCAGGGCGGTTTGTCGCTGCGGCCGCATTCGGTGGTGGGGTGGGATTCGCCGGTCAGGCCGGAGTACCAGGAGAGCAGCATGGGATCGGTGCACAGGGTGCGGGCTTTTGCTTTGGCCAGCTCCTTGGCGGCGGTGAAGTCGAGGTTTTTGTCTTCACCGGTGATACGGACCGGGTTTTCCAGAAGATGGGAATGAACGGATGGTTTCTGCATCGACGCCTCCTTTCAGACCTGCCGCCGGTTTTCGTAATGACCGATTCACCGGTTGCAGGATCAGGTGAATTCTCAGTCGAAGAATTCGGATTTATGATGATCATCATATTCTAAAAAACCGGTATGTCAATTCAGAGTTTTCGAGGCACAAAATAGGGGTTTCCCCTATTGCAACCAAAGCAATCAAAGGGTATAATTTTTATACCACCAAACGCATAAAGAATAAAAACCACTTTTAAATCACGCACAATCTTTGCAATGATTCCTTTCTTGCGACAGCGGAGACTCAGTCACCTTTGGTTATACCTGCCAAAAAGATCTTTACATTTGTCCCTCAGTACATTGTAACGTAGATGACAATTGAAAAGGATTCAGACCGCAAATGGGGATACTTCCATTCCTTGGAAGGGGAAGCCCCCGCCCCCTCGGACACCACACCGCTGCTTCAGAAAATGCGCTACCTCCAGGACTTTTTCGACACCTCCCCGGTGGGATACCTGGTTCTCAACAAATCCGGCCATGTCCTGACCTGCAACCAATTCCTGGCGGATCTTCTGAATGCATCGAAATGCAGGCTCATCGGCGCATCCCTCTATCCTTTCCTGACCCGGGGCAAACGGGTTGAGCTCTATCTTCACCTTCGCGCCGTCTTTCAGCGGAGGGAAAAAGCCGCCTGCGAACTGTTCCTCAGGAAAAAGGAGGGCGACCCCCGCCGGGTGCGGCTGGATTCGGTTTTTATCATGGGCCCGACGGGTCGTCACGAGTGCCGGTCGGTGGTGACCGATATCACCGAGTTCAAGCGGGCGGAAGCGAACCTGCAGCAGACCTTGATGGAAAACACCCGGCAGCTGGTCCAGATGAACGCCCTGGTCAAACAGATGAGCGAAGGTCTGCTGCTTCTGGATGCCGATGGCAACCTGATGGACGTCAACAGGGCGGTTCTGGACCTATGGGGGTATGATACGGCCGGTCCGGTTCTGGGACCTTACCGCGAGCTGGTCCGCTATTTTAAAATATGCGATCTCGACGGACGCACCCTGCCGATTCAAAAATGGCCCCTGGGCCGGGTGTTAAGCGGTGAAGTAATCAAAGAATATGAAGTGCGGGTAAACTGTCATGAAACCGGCCGATCCTTTGTCGGCTCCTTCAACGGCACCCCGATCTATGATGAGGAAGGCCGCCGGGTGCTGCACATCGTCACCGTTCGGGATATCACCGAGCAGCATGAAGCCCGGATTCACATTCGACAGAGCCGGGAAGCGCTTCGGCGGATGAACGAACGACTGGAAGAACGGGTGGCCGAGCGCACCGCCGAGGTGGAGCAGCTGGCATGCCGGCTGCGGGCCCTGGCGGCGGAAATGAGCCGGGTGGAGCAGCGCGAGCGAAAGCGAATTGCTCGAATTCTCCATGATCACCTGCAGCAGATCCTGGCCTCGGCGCGGATGCACCTCGAACGGGCGAGAACGGAGTCCGACCTGGAGCGTCTTCGGTCAACCCTCGACCGGGTTCAGGGGCTGGTCGGACAAGGTATCGAGGTCTCCCGGTCTTTGAGCGTGGAACTGAGCCCGCCGGTGCTGACACATGCGGGACTCCCCGAGGGGCTTTGCTGGTTGGCCGGGGGAATGGCCGAACAGCATCGGTTCCGGGTCACGGTCCGGAGTATCCGTCCGGTCGAACCGATTCCCGAGGAAATCCGGTTTTTTCTCTTCGAAAGCGTGCGGGAGTTGCTCTTCAATGCGGTGAAACATGCCCAGGTGGATGAAGCCGAGGTGACATTGAATCGAGAGCCGGCGGATCAGGTTCGAATCACTGTCGAGGACCGGGGCCGCGGGTTTGACGCGGCCGCCCTTGAGGACCACCTTTCCCAGGAGGCCACCTTCGGCCTTTTTTCCATTCGGGAGCGGATGGCTCATCTGGGCGGCGCCATGAAGATCGACACCCAGCCGGGAAGAGGCTGCCGAATTACCCTCACCACCCCGGTGGAAAAGCCGCCGGCCGGCACAGGCCCCGATGCCCTCCTTCCGGTCCCGGCCGATGAATGCGCCGGCGCCCGTGCCCTTTCAAATACAATCCGAATCCTGGTGGTGGAAGATCACCGGAACCTGCGCCGGGAACTCATCGAGGTGCTCGCCTCGGTGACCGATTTCGAAGTGGTCGGGGAGGCGGCCGACGGTCGAGAAGCGGTCGATCTGGCCGGCGCCCTAGTACCGGACATCGTGCTCATGGACGTCAACCTGCCCGAGATCAACGGCATCGAAGCCACCCGGATGATCTGCGAACGGCACCCGAACACGGCGGTGATCGGGCTTTCCATGGACAACGACGGAATCGTCGCCATGGCTATGAAACAAGCCGGGGCCGCGGTCTTGCTTTCCAAGGAGATCCCTTCCGAAAGCCTCGCCGAAACCATTCGAAAGACCGTCCGCTGATTGTACCGGCACGCCGGCTGATTCCCTTGAATTTCTTTTCAATCCACTATAATTGTGTTAGAATCGGAACACACCATCCGGGGAAACGAATTCCGTTTTTTAGTTGCGACAACGAAGACAAACGCGACCTGTAAACATAATGAAAGAGACGATATATGGCTGAACAACAGGATGCTCGGAAAACGGCGGGAGAGGCGGCACCGTCATCCGAAGCCGATGAAAAAGGGGAAAAACCGGCCCCCAAAGATTTCGAATCTCGTTTTCCCATCGTGGGCATCGGGGCCTCCGCCGGCGGGGTGAAGGCACTGGAAACCTTTTTCCGCAATATGCGCGCCGACTGCGGCATGGCCTTCATCGTGATTCAGCACCTCAGTACCGAACACGAAAGCCACATGAGATCTTTGCTCACGAAATATACCGATATGCAGGTGTTCGACACCGAAGAGGGAATGACGGTAGAACCCAACCGGGTCTACCTGAACCCGCCGGGGATCGAACTGGTGGTGCGGGACCGGACTCTGTACACCCGGAAAGCCTCCAGAGAAAGGGGCATGGCGGTGCCCATCGATGTGCTCTTTCGGTCCCTGGCCGAGGAGTTGAAAGAATACGCCATCTGCATCGTTCTCACCGGCGCCAACGCAGACGGCACGCAAGGGGCCAAGGCGGTCAAAGGCCAGGGCGGGCTGGTGGTGGCTCAAGATCCCGATGAGGCGTCGCACCCGCGAATGCCCAACAGCGTCATCGAAGCGGGAATGGCCGATCTGGTGCTGCCGGTGGACCAGATTCCCGACGAAATCCTGCGGTATGCCGGTCACCCCTTCATCCAATCGCTGAAAAACCAACATGCCGAAGAAACCGAAGAAACCGAAGAAAACTATCAAAAACAGATTCAACCCATTCTGACACTGGTGCGGAAAAAGACCGGCCATGATTTCTCCGAATACAAACACAATACCATTCGCCGCCGAATCCAGCGCCGAATGGCCTTGAACCATATTCAGAAAATAACTGATTATCGAAGGTTTATCCGCCAGGACCCGGACGAAGCCGAAGAGCTTTTTCGAGACCTGACCATCACGGTCACCGATTTCTTTCGGGATCCGGAAGCCTTTGCACGGCTGAAGGAAAAGGTATTGAAACCGCTGATGGAGCAAACAGAAGAAAACGGCAATCTGCGGGCCTGGGTTCCGGGGTGCGCCACCGGCGAAGAGGCCTTCTCCCTGGCCATGGTTCTGCTGGAGACGATGGAAGATCTCGATAGATATATCGAGGTCAAGGTGTTTGCCAGCGACATCAACGATGACGCCATCCGTGCCGCCCGAACCGGCATTTATTCCCGGGGCATCGCCGCCAATCTTTCAGACGAACAGCTGAAACGGTTCTTCACCAAAAAAAACGACCATTATCAGGTGGACAGCAAAATCCGGGATATGGTCGTGTTCGCCGACCACAACCTGCTTCGCGATCCCCCGTTTTCGAATATGGATCTGGTCAGCTGCCGCAACCTGCTGATCTACATGGAATCGGCGCTGCAGAAAAAGATCTTCCCGGTCCTGCACTATGCCATCAAACCGGGGGGGTATCTGTTTCTGGGCACCTCCGAATCGATCGGTGAGAACTCCGGCTTTTTCAAACCGGTGGACAAAAAATATAAAATTTTCAGACGAGAGGAACAGCCGCCGGCCGATCTTCCCCAGGTTCAGCACCCGCAGCCTCCCCGGACCGGGAAGCGAAAGAGGCGTTCTGATTTCTACAATCCCGAAGACGACCGGGAGAAGCAATACCGCCCGAATATCCGCGCCATGTTTGAAGAGGCGATTACCAAAAAATACGCCCAGTCGGCGGTGCTGATCGACGGCAACGACACCGTCCGGTATTTCTACGGCAACACCGACCGGTATCTGTCCTTTCCCCGGGGAGAGGCCGACTTCAACATTTTTAAAATGGCCTCGGGACAGCTGCACTACAAGCTTTCACAGACCATAGGCGAAGCACGGAAGGGGAAAGAATCGATCAAGACCGAGAATATACCGATTCGCCAGGACGGCGCCTACCTGGAAGTCAATATCAGCTTCAGTCGGGTGAACGGCGCCGAGGGTCGGCAGAATTGGATTCTCATCGAATTCGAAGAGAACGAACGCGCCGGGCCATCCGATTCCGAACCCGTCGGCACCGAAGGCGAAACAGCCGCTTCGGAGGAAAAAGCCGAACTCGAAAAGAAGCTCCACCATACCCAGCAGGAACTGCAAGCCACGATCGAAGAGCTGGAGACCTCCAACGAAGAGCTGAAATCATCCAACGAGGAGCTGCAGGCCAACAACGAAGAGCTGCAGTCCACCAACGAAGAACTCGAATCCTCCAAGGAGGAGCTGCAGTCCACCAACGAGGAGCTGGAGACCGTCAACTCCGAACTCTACCAGAAGAATGAGGAACTGGAAAAGGCGGAAAGCGACATGAAAAACCTCTTTTCCGCCGTGGAAAACGCCATTATTCTGCTGAATGATGATCTGTGCATCAAACGGTTCACCCCCTCGGCCACCAAAATTTTCCACCTCAAGGATGTGGATGTGGGGCGACGTTTTTCAGATATTTCCTCCAAGCTCGAGTACGACCATCTCGAAAAAGATGTCGAGGAGGTGCTCGATCGTCTGGAGCGAAAAGAATCCACCGTTAAATCAAGGGACGGGAAATTTTATCAGATGCGGATCATTCCTTACCGAACCGGGAAAAACGTGATCGAGGGGGTGGTCCTCTCATTTTTCGACATCACCCATTTCACCCAGGCCGAACAGCAGAAACGGGATGCGGGAAGCCTGTTAAAAGAGACCATTTCCGCGTTGTGGGAGCCGATCCTGCTCCTGAAAGAATCGCTGGACATTATCCGGGCCAATCCGAGCTTTTATGAAATGTTTCGGACCTCCGCCGAAGAAACCCTCGACCAAAAGATCTTTCAACTCGGCGACAACCAGTGGGACATCCCCGAACTGCGCACCTTGATGGAGGAGATCATCCCCAAAGAAAACGAGTTCAAAGGCTATGTGGTGGAGCATGACTTCCCCCGCATCGGCCGCCGCAGGATGGCCCTGTCCGGCCGCAAAATCCATTCGGGAGAAGACCGCCCCCCCTTTATCCTGATGGGGTTCAAAGACATCACGGATCAGAATGGTCAATAAGAGAGAGGGCCCCATGAGCGCGGAAGAAAACACCGGTTTCGACGATCTCTTCAACGGCCGCGAAGAAAACCCGGCCGGCAGCGGCCTCTGGATTCAAAAACTGCGCTACCTGCGGGATTTCATCGAATTCTCTCCGGCAACCCATCTCACCCTCGACAAATCCGGCCGGGTGCTCAACTGCAACCGGATGCTGACCAGCCTGCTGAAAACACCCCGCTCGGACCTGATCGGAGGATCCATCTACCCCTATGTGGTCCGGGAAGACCGGGACCTGCTTTACCTGCATCTGAGAACGATATTCCGCGATAAAAACCGCAATTCCTGCGAACTGACCCTGAAAAACAGCCGCGGCAAATTCTTCCGGGTGCATGTGGAGAGCAAGTATGACCTTCATCCCAAGGGGCGGCCCGAATGCCGGTCGGTCTTGACCGACCTGACCAAAATCAAGCAGGCTGAAGCGGAGCTGCATCATGCCCTGGAAGAAAACCGGCGCCATATGGCACGGACCGACGCCATTCTCAAACAGATGACCGAGGGGCTGTTCATCTTCGATCCCCAAGACGTCCTGGTGGACATCAATACTGCCGGACTCGAGATATGGGGGTATGAATCGCCGTTTTCCCTGAACACCCCCTTCCGGCAACTGGTCCACGCTTTCGAAGTCTACGACCTTGAGGGCAGACAGCTGCCGGTGGACCGATACCCCTTCTATCGAGTCCTCAAGGGCGAGGTGTTGAACGGGTATGAGGTGCGGGTCCGCTGCACCGAGACCGGCCGGTCCTGGATCGGCTCCTACGGCGGCACCCCGATCCATGATGCCGAAGGCCGAAAAATGCTCTCCATCATCACCATACGCGACATCACCGCTCAGCATCAGGCCCGGGTCGAACTCCAGAACAGCCGAAACACCCTGCAGCGGATGAATGAAACCCTCGAGGCCCGGGTGGCCGAGCGCACCGCCGAGGTGCAGCGTCTGGCCGACCGGCTGCGGGCCCTGGCCACCGAGATGAGCCGGGTGGAGCAGCGGGAGCGCAGCCGCCTGGCAGGGGTGCTCCACGACAACCTGCAGCAGGTGCTGGCGGCCGTGCAGTTTCAATTGCTGACCGCCCGGAATTCAGGGAACCCCGAGAAAATGGGCCGGTTCATCGATCAAAGCCTGTCCATGATAAAGGAATCGATCGATATGGCAAGACACCTGAGCCATGAACTGAGCCCGCCGGTGCTGAAGGAGTCGGGCATCACCGAAGGGCTCCGCTGGCTGGCCGCACGGATGGCAGAACAGCAGGATTTTCAGGTGGCGATCCGCAATGCGGGGAAAATCGAGCCGATTCCCGAAGAAATTCGGTTTTTTCTCTATGAAAGCGTGCGGGAGGTGCTCTTCAACGCGATCAAGCATTCGGAAGTCGATGAAGCCGAGGTGATTCTGGAGCGGGACCCCAACGGGGACGTGCGGATCATCGTGGAAGACCGGGGCCGCGGATTCGATGCAGCAGCCCTGGAGGATCGCGACGCCGCCGACATCACCTTCGGCCTGTTCAGCATTCGAGAACGGATGAATCACCTGGGCGGGGCCATGGAGATCGAATCGGCCCCGGGAAAGGGCTGCCGGATCACCCTGACCGCCCCGGTCGCGGAGGCGCCCGCCGACGAGGACCGGGCGGACGCACAGGCCCTGCCCTCGGCCCCGGAAACTCCCGAAGCCGATGCCCGGGCCGAAGGCGACCGAATCCGAATCCTGGTGGCGGACGACCACACGATCGTGCGTCAGGGGCTGGTCGGCATGCTCAAGGGCTTCTCCGATTTTCAGGTGGCGGGCGAGGCGGCCGACGGCCGCGAAGCGATCAGCCAGGCCGACACCCTCCACCCCGATATCGTGCTCATGGATGTCAATATGCCCGAAATCAACGGCATCGAAGCCACCCGCATCATCCGCGAACGCCACCCCCACATGCCGGTAATCGGGCTTTCCATGCACGTGGACGAATCCGTGGCTCAGAACATGCGGCAGGCCGGCGCCGAGGCCTATCTCACCAAAGACGGTCCGGCCGAAACGCTGGTGGAGACGATTCGAAAGACGGTTCACCTGGAACCGCAAACCTCGGTTCAAAACGAATAAACCTTAAATATATGGACATCAACCCGACCGGGGCTGACCGACAATCTCCACCCCCGTCGCCTCCAATCTACACATATTCCGATATTGGGTTCTTTCTCCCGAGGGTTTTTTCCCTCGGTCCTTGAACCTCAGTCCTCTGCCCTGACACCTTGCACCTGGGCACTTGAACCTCTGCCCTGGAAACTCGAACCCCAATAACCTTTTTTATGCCAAAATGTGATGAAATCAATATAAATTACAATCGGCCGGGTGTATGATGTTGACTTCGGGGATGAACTCGGATAACGAGCGATTTTTAAACCATTTCAGGCCCCATTTGCAAATATATTCTCAATACCGAAAAAAGGCGGCCGTATGTATCGCACCATCATATTTCTGATGATCCTTCTGGCAGCGGCGGGAACCGCTCTCGGCGATGAAGATTCTAAATATGGCGACACCGCACCGGCGCAGCCGGCGGCGGTCACGGTGGCGGTGACTCCATGGCCCGGCTCCGCGGCAGTCTATCTTTCTGAAATAAAAGGATATTTCCGTGAGGAAGGCCTGCAGGTAACGCTGCAATCGACCGAGTCGGGCCACCTGAGCCTCAACGGACTGCTCTCGGGCAAATTTGATCTGGCCGCCATGGGCGATACCCCCATCGCCCGGGCGGCTCTGAGGGGCCGGGACATCCGGGTGGTAGCCACTATCGCCAAAACCCACCGGGCCATCGGCATTGTGGCCCGCAAAGACCGGTCCATCTCGGGTCCCGAAGACCTGGCCGGCAAGACGGTGGGAGTCGTGCCGGGTACCACGGCCCAGGTCTTTTTGTATGCCTACCTGGCCACCTCTTACATCGATCCTGAAAAGGTCCGGATCGCCCACATTTCCCCGGACAGGGTGGAAACCCTGCTGATGAGCGGCGAAGTCGACGCGGTCTCCACCTGGGCCCCCCACTCCGACCGGCTCATGGAAAAGCTGGGGAACCGGGCAGTCCTGCTGCAGGACCCGAGTATTTACACCATGAC